>NZ_JADPJR010000042.1:0-53800 GCF_023073535.1 Bradyrhizobium sp. 179
ATTGACTGCATAGGCTGCTCCTCCGAATCGTGGGAGCCTCAAAACGGCGCCCATACCTTGGCACTCTCGTGCCGGTGGAGGAGCCGTCCACAGCATCAACAGCCGACATGCTGATCGCGCTCGCCTCATTCCGGCAGGCCAGCTGCGCGCAGCGCTTTACCAAGTTTCGCAGCCAGTTTAGGCGCGCAGGCAACTCCGGCGAACTGGCTTTTGATGCGGAAGGTAGGCTGCAATTCCAGCACACATCTGGCAGCCGCCCGCGCCTCATCGAACCGCCCGAGCGCGGCGAGGGATGCGGCGAGCTGCACCCACGTGATGCTGTGGGCTGGATTGGCAAGGTTGGATTTGTAGGCTGCACTTGCGGCCTCCGCATAGCGATCCCGACAGAAATGGCCGAGTGCCTGCGCGTCGTAAGCAGCAAAGGCCCATGGATCGAACGGGCTCAAGCGAATGCCGCGCTCGCTCCAGTCGATTGCGCGCTCCGCTTCGCCGGCCCAGCCGGCGACGACGCTGCCAAGGATCCATGCCAGCGCGGTCGACGGACTCAGCGCGAGCGCCGCTTCGAACGCGGCGAACGCTGCCTGCCGGTCGTGAGCATCCATTCCAAGCGAAAAGCCGGCAAAAGTAAGCGCCAGCGCGTCGTCGCGTCCGTGCTCGATTGCAAGACGCGCGTGGCGCACTGACGCCAATCGATCCTCCTCCTTCAGCCCAGCGCGCAGAAAACGATTGTGATGGCTCATCGCGGCAAGGCCATGGGCGAGCGCGTAAGTGGGCTCAAGTGCCAAGGCGCGCTGCAGTTGCGGCAGGGCGGTCGCAGCCCGATCGGGCATGCCGGAGTCTACATCTGGCTGGGCACGTAGCACGAGTTCGTAGGCGTCGAGACTATCGGGACGCTTGCGGCGGATACGCTCGACCTCGGCGCGGCGCAGGCTCGGCTCGATGGCGCCGACCACGGCCAGCGCGATCTCGTCCTGCAAGGCGAACAAATCGCCCACGGTGCGGTCGTAGCGCTCAGCCCAGACATATGCGCCGCCTGCTGCATCCGCGAGCTGCGCGTTAACGCGGACGCGGTCGTCGGCGCGCCGCACGCTGCCCTGTAAGACATACCGCACGCCGAGATCGCGGCCGACCTGCTTCACATCAGCGACGCGGTCGCGCCAGACGAAGCTCGAATTGCGCGCGATCACGAACAGCCACCTAATGCGCGACAGCCCCGTAATGATGTCGTCGACCATGCCGTCGGCGAACCAGGCGGCTTCGCCGGAGTGCTCGAATGGCAGCACAGCAATTGAAGGCCGTTCCGGTACCCATAACGTGGCCGAGTGTCCGGCCCGGTCTGCATTTGTATCAACTCGTGTGACCGGGGGGCCGACATAGCGATAGCCCTGACGCGGTAGCGTTTCGATCCAACCCTCACCGCCGTCCTGCTCGAGCGCGCGGCGAAGGGCCGCGATCTGCACCGTGAGATTGCTTTCCTCGACATTGAGCCGCGGCCACGCTGCCTCGATCAGCGCGTCTTTTCCGACAGGAGACGGGGCGCGCTCCAAGAGGAGGCGCAGTAGAGCAGCTCCTCGCCGGCCCAGCAAGGCGGGCGCATTGCCGCAAATCAGAGCGCCCGTCTCGGCATCGAGTGCAAAGGAGCCGAATTTATAGGTGACTGGTTGGGACTGCTGAGCCATTTCGGGGATATTTTGCAACAATTTCGGAGTTGTTTCACGACCTTTAGACGATGGGAAGACAGGATAAGGCTCCCGATCACACCGGCTGGAGAGCTAGACATGAGTGGAAAGGCGATCATCCGCAGACCAGGCGAGGGCAAATCCGTAAAGCTTGCCGGCCATCCCATGGCATTTCTGGTCACCGGCAACGACACGCGACACACCTCGATGTTCGAGTGGACAATTCCAGCGGGCTTCTCCACCGGGCTACATGTCCACCGCGTGCAGGAGGAGACGTTCTATGTGCTGGAGGGCGAATGCGACTGGCAAGTCGGCAACGAACGCATGTGTGCCACACCCGGCACTTACTTGTTCCTCCCGCCAGGCGTGCCGCACAACATCGGCAACGCTTCGAACAAGATCGCACGCGTGCTCATGACGGTGTCGCCGCCCGGCCACGAGCGCTATTTCGAGGAGTTGGCCGAGACAGTGGCGCGCGGCGGGGCGGCTGACCCCGCAACGATTGCCGAACTACGAGCCCGCTATGACACAGATCAGCTATCGGCACTAACGCGCTAGGCACTGTTTTCACGCCAAAATCTGGAACTCGTTTGACCACGATCGCGTGGTCAAACGTCTCCTTCGGGTCAAAATGCGAAGAACTCAGGGTGAGCAAATCTGGTCCGCGATGCCCCAATAAGCAGACCTGCACCAGACGGGGCGTCACTTCGCTGATGGGCCAATCTCGAAAGTGAGATCATCCTTCGTCACACGATCTCTTCGGTCCAGACCTTGAAGCTGACCAGTGTGTTTGGCCCGAACGTCTGGGTGATCGGCACATCGGAGGCGTCGCGGCCCTGCGCGATCAGGATGCGGCCGATCCTCGGCACGTTGTTGCGCGGATCGAAGGTGCGCCAGTGGCCGCCGAGATAGGCTTCGAACCAGCCGGCGAAATCGCCCGCGGCCCAAGGCTTTGGCGTGCCGATGTCGCTGAGATAGCCCGTGCAATAGCGCGCGGGAATGTTCATGCAGCGGCAGAACGCGACGGCGAGATGGGCGTAATCGCGGCAGACGCCCTTGCCTTCCGCGTAAGCCTCCCACGCCGTCTTGCTGGCGCGCGCATGCTCGTATCCGAACGCGATGTGACGGTGCACGAAATCGCAGATCGCCTGGACCCTTGCCCAGCCCGGCGGTGTTTTCTCGAACAATTGCCAAGCGATTTCCGAAAGCCGCTCGGTTTCGCAATAGCGGCTGCCGAGCAGATAGACCAGGGTATCCGCGGGCAGGTGCTCGACCGCATGCTGAACTGCAGAAGCAAACACCGGATCGGGCAGGCCGCTGTCGCGAACGACGCCATCGGCCGCAAGACGCACACGACCGGCGGGCGCAACCATGCGGCTGCACCAGTTGCCGAACATGTCGCGATAGGGTCCGATCTCGATGGCGGGGTCGGTAGTGAGGAAGTCCGGCACGATCACATCGGACGCGCGCGTGAAGTGTGTGCCCAGCACCATGATCATCGGCGTCGGTTGCGGAAAATCGTAGAGCATTTCGAATCCGACGCGAATCTTCATTCGAAATGCCTTTCAGGCTCCTTACAATTGAAATGGCTACGAAACGAACCAGTACAAGGCTTCGGCCGGGTTATTCGGTCAAATGCGGCCGGCAGCGGAAAAAAGATAGCTAATTGCCGCAAAAGCGCGCACGCTGCGACGATGTCCGCAAAACCTCATGACTTCGCGCGCAGATTCGCCGGGCTGCCGGCATGACCACGCGCACGCGACGGGAAACGGTTCATTTCAGGCATCCCTTCCGCATCAAGGGTATCGACCGGCAGCTCGCATCGGGAGCTTACGAAATCATCACCGACGAGGAGATGATCGAAGGCCTTTCGTTTCCGTGCTTCCGGCGGGTCGCCACCATGATCATGGTGCCCGGCGCGCCGCCGCAACGATCCGCGATGGAGATGATCTCGATCAGTTCGATCGATCTGTCCGACGCGCAACGTATCGATGCGAGTGCGCCGCGTGACTGAGAGCCCGATCGAGTTCGACAAACATCGCGGCATGGCGGCGCAGAAAGCCACCGATATCCGTCGCGTAATCGCCGAACTCGAGGCCGATGCGAAGGTGCTGCGTGACAAGCGGGGCGTTGTCAAATCGAGATCCTCGCCGCACCGGCCACCTCGTGGCTCGAGGCGGTGGCCAAGGCGCGTTACGTGCTCAACCTGTATTCCGCCGGCCTGCCGGCGGCCGACACCCATCACCGCGACCTGGTGTCCGCGGTGCTTGCGGACCTTACCCGACTTTCGGGGAAGAAACCTGAACAAACCAGTGTTTGGCTCAAGTGAGCACTTCATCCTGCCCGTTCCTGCCACGATGGAACGGCCTAACCGAAAGCACCATCATGCAAAAACTCTCGCCTCGTCACGTCATGACAGAAGAATCGCTTCGTCTCGGTGTGGAATCCGGCTGGTACTCGACCAAAGTCAGTGGAACCTTCGTCTCGGGCCCGCATTCTTCCGAAGCCGACTGCTTGCGCAGGATCGCTGAAATCAATCCGCCGACAGCGAAAAAGAAGACCTAAGTCCGCTCTGTTTCGGGAGAAAGGTTTGATGCTCGCGCGCGGCAACATCCGGAGATATGAGGACGAACAGATGGGCCTGCTGTTTTTTATGCTGAACGGCGCTAGGGAAGTGAAAGGCCGTTGATCGCCTCTTGCTATTGTTTGAGACAAGGGACGTTGCCCGAGCGCTCCAAGAAGGTCCGTAAAGCGTAGTTAGCCGATACAGATGCCAATCTCGACGAACGCTATCAGCAGCATCACCATAACCGCCGTGTCCGCTTTGGTGCCAATGATGGATATCGGTAAAGATGAGATCGAATATCGCTGCGCTACTGTCGATGCCAATCAATGTTGATCGTTCGTGTGAGAAGCCGCCAGCCGCGCAATTCTGATCCTGCGGATCGAAACCGTGATTGCGCCGATCTAAAAAATGGCGGAGTGCTTCAATACCGTGTCGATTGCTCGGAATTGACTCGTTACTGGACCGTTAAAAGGCGCAGGGTGCTTTATCACCGTTTCGCGCTTTTGGCTGTTGTCGGTGACTGACAGTGTTGAGCTCCCGCCTTGGTGAAAGGGAGATCCTATGCCCAAGAATACCCCGCCTCCCATCTGCCCGAAGTGCAGCAGGCCTATGCGATTTGTGCTCGTGAAAACGGGAGGACGCAAATTCCGCTGCGTCGATTGCGATGTAACAGGTCTCCTTAAATTGCCGGTGTCACACAGCTTCTCACGGTCGAATTAGCATCCCGAGCTAAATTGCCTCCGTTGGCTATGGCGATGGTCGTCTGGATTTTCCCAAGTGCCCGGCGTGGCGTCCGAATTGTCTCGCTATCTGGTTACAACAAGCGCAACTTGGTTCCGGGGCCTCTGGGAGGTCAGTCATGAGCGGCAATATTCTTAATAGCAATGGCACCCGCGTTGGGGTGGTGGATGGCGCGACCATCTTCAGCCTTAACGGCCAAAAACTTTATCATCTAAAAGGGATCAATATCTATCGACTTTCCGGCGAGTTGGTCGGCCATCTGAACGGGACGCAAGGCTCCGATAAGCGGCTCGATCGTTCCACTGACAAGCTATTCTCCGCCAGAGTCAGTCCTTAAGACCCTGCCACAATGGTGATCGCCGAGACAGCTCTCTGCCTGGCCCATAATCTGGAGGCGGTCATGAACGTCGTCGGGACCAAGCCGCTGAGAGCTGCAATCACGGCCTGAGACCGCGCTCAGAGACGACGGCACTGCTACCTTTGGACTGGAACTAAGAAGGTGCTGTACAGCATCAGGCCAACAGACTATCGTTGAATGGCAAGGTGGCAGGTGTTCGCCTTGAAGCTGTCCATGAAGCGGTGACTTCCGAAGTCGCTGTTCGTCGTCGTAGCGGCAGCTAGCGTGCCATCGGAAGGCGCAATCTCACACAGCTGGATGTTTTGCCAAGCGCGGACGCAAGCGGCGTCTGCGGCTCCGAGCCCGCTTGTGCGCAAAAAAAGGAGACCATCATGAGAATGCCCGACATTTTGCAAGGTGAGGCGCGGACTCGCTTCCTCCAGGGAATCGCTTTCGGCGCTGTTGCGGCGATAACGATCGGATTTTCCTGGGGCGGCTGGGTCACCGGC
Organism: Bradyrhizobium sp. 179; assembly: GCF_023073535.1. NCBI lineage: Bacteria > Pseudomonadati > Pseudomonadota > Alphaproteobacteria > Hyphomicrobiales > Nitrobacteraceae > Bradyrhizobium > Bradyrhizobium sp. 179. The sequence continues at coordinate 5,833 of NZ_JADPJR010000042.1, forward strand.
GGTACCGCCCAAACCATGACCACAATGGCGGAGACCAACGGTCGGATGTCTGTCCTGGTCCCGATATGCGTCGCTCAGTTCACAGCGGCCGACGGCGCCGTCGCCAAGTTCAAGGCGGCGGGCTCCTATTCAAGGGACAACGTCATCGGCGAATTTGTGAAGACCGTTGCCTCCACGAGTATGGACTATTCAATCGCCAGGGCGTGCGCAGTCGGCGTAGAAGCTGAACTCTCAAAGACGGCCACAAAGAGCTGAGCGGTCGCTTCGCCAAGAAAGGGTCCAGCGAAATGAGCGCTCTCCGGTCCGGACGGCCTTCCTACTTTGTATATGGCTTGTTGGCCGTCATCCTATTCGGCGGTTATGTGCTGCTCATTGGCTTTCAAAACGACAATTCCGCAACCGTGGCCCCGACTCTGACACTCAATCGTTGACGCCTCGCGCGGTTTTTCATTGGGAACCACACGGGCACGTCCACGCCGGCAAGTGAATCCGCCGCCTCGTTTGTCTGGAAGGCTACGCAGGCGGCGACCCATCGGCTTGCTTCCGATAGCGTACATCGGTGCCCGCTCCGAGAATGTTCGCTTGCGGTCACAAGCGGCAGTCCGGTCGTTCTGTTTGTCAGGTCCGGTTCTCCTCTGAGAGCGGCCTATGCGGCCCCTCGTAGTCAGTTCGGCTGAGGGCCAATGAGCCGACAATGACCGCAATGGACGCGCTTCACTTCCGATCGCGAACCATTCCCATCATTGGGGCGAGCCGGAAGATCTCGCCGCGCTTGCGATGTGTCTGGCGTCACCGGTGGCGCGGTACATAACGGGCACGGTGATTCCGGTGAATGGCGGTTTGCGGCGGTATCAGTTCTAGGGCGGACGAGTCGAACGCCCGCGACGAGACCTGGGCGTGGCTTAACTTCCTGACGGGCTGGACATCTCTCCGCTTATCGCGCGGTCCAAGGCGTCGATGAGTGTTTGTAGCTCGACGAATTTGTTGCGTGCACGCTCGGCCTTGTCGCGATCGAAGGGAGCGGCCAGCACGGTCGCATGCGCGTCCCTATCCTCGATCATGCGACTACGGGCTGTCTTCAGTGTTTTTAGTCGAGCGCTCATCAATATTCGCCTTCTTGTCGCTTTGATCCGAACCGAAGCCTCAATTGAAAGCCGCCGGTAGCTCACCCTTGCGAAAGATGACTGTAGGCTCATCGTCATAGTCGCCCATTTCGGGATCGCCATTTGACGAGAACGCAACGACAGCAAGCTTGCTCAACGCGAGCCGCTCCGCCGTTCGGAGCGCGGCACTTTCTGTTTTGCAGGCTATCGGAGAGTCCGGCTTCAGATGTCCGCCCTTGCCGGCGTTGAATGCCTGCACGATGTAGATTGTTTCGCGGGCCACAAAGGCTCCTTTGACTGCTGACAAACGCGGGATGACGCCAACGACCGCGCCGGCTCGCTTCGCCGCCCTCCCTGTCTCGCACTCCCACTACTGCGGTGTCGCAAATCTCAGCAGCCGCGACAGATATTCTTCAGCTTCGCTGCGGTTAGGGCCTCTTCCGCGGCGAACGGGTCCTTGTATGCCGCTCGCGATGCGTCGCTCTCGACCGTCACAGGCGCCTTGATTTTCGGAGGAAAAGCGGCGTCATAACAGGCGAGACGTCCGCTGGTGTTCTCGATCGTGCGGCAGTCGAGCTCCCGGGCGAGAGCGTTTTGCGCAAAAGTGCAGAGCGCAAACACCGCAAGAGACATCTTCATCATGTGCCTTTCCGAACAACACTCATGAGGTTCATGCGGTCTCACGCTTCGAGCTGATCGAACTCATCGGACAACAGGATACGGCCTCGCGGCGTGCAAATCCGCACGTCCGAATAACCCCTATCCAGGAGCTCATTCGCCTTCTTCAAGGCCGCAGCGGTTGTATCGTGGCCAAAATTGACGCGGCCCGATTGATGGTCCCCGCTGACCAGGAATTGCAGCTGTGTCGCCCTATCCATGCAGGACGGCCGCCACGAACACCAGGAACAAAAGAAAGAGCGGAACGATCACCGGCGGCACGATCCAGTCGACCAGACGAAAACGCGACATGCGCACTCCTCCTCTTCGGCGGGAGCGCTCGTCACCCTCAGTCACCGGTCGAAGCCGTGGGAAGGGCGGTGATGTCGCGACCCTACGCTTCCCCAGTGGGAATAGCGAGCTCTAAAACGCGGCCGCCGTCGGCGGATTCCTGCAATCGATGCGCCCGTCGTGGCGCGCCGGCACTTGAGAGTACATTGTCGCCAATGAACGGCCTCGGCTCGGAGCGTCGGCGCGCAAGACGCGCGCCGCGCGACCCGGAGGCCGGAGCACCGTCGAGGTCCCGCCGAAATCTCTGCGCTCTTGAACGCCGATCAATTCAGGTAGAAAGACTACCGCACCTCCGCGTCGACCGTTGGCGGGAGGCAATCGTGCGCAGGAGACTGCTGTTTGCCAACTCAGCCGTTTTATTGCCGGTTGATGGACAGCAGCGCGAACAAGGCAGAATCACCCTGAGTTTGAGCAGCCTCCCGCGTAGTCTCAAAACCCGCCGCGATCTCTGTTGTACCGTCTGAAACGTTCCACTTCCAACGTCGCTGACCGGATAGCGACACGGCGACGTCAAGCAAGCGAACTGGGGATTTGGCCATAACAGCAATATGAGCCTGAGTTCCGCAGTTGCAAGTGCGCCGTGCGCCGAGATCGCCTAGTCTGTCTCGGACTGCTCGTAGGCGTGGATATTGGAGCTCCCGTTGGTTGCGCTTCGAATTCAACACAAAACTACCTATCGTTTCCGCGGGTTGGTGAGCCTTGCACCACACCGCTTGATGCTTCGTCCACGCGAAAGTCGCGACCTTCGTCTCGCATCGCAGAACCTGACGATAAAGCCGGTAGCGGTGCCGGCATGGGCACATGACGTCTTCGGCAATGCGGTCGCTGTGGCCACGTTCACGGCCATGACCGATATGCTCATCATCGACAGCGTGGCGAATATCTCGCTCGACACGGCTGATTGGCCGGTTTTCGCCATCGCCGCTTCGGCGATCTTCTATCCATTCCGCTACTCCGCCGACGAATGGACCGACCTCGGAGCGCTGACTATCGCGCAATATCCCGATCCAGCCGAGCGGTTGCAAAACTGGGCAAGAGGTTTCGTCCGCAGCAATCCGACCGATACCCTTTCCCTGCTCGAGGACCTGAATGCCGGTGTCGCGCAACGCATCCAGTATCAGAGCCGTGAAGTTGAGGGCACCCAATCGCCCAACGAGACGCTCGATCGTGGCTGGGGCTCGTGCCGCGACTTCGCGGTGTTGTTCGCAGAAGCCGCACGCAAGCTCGGCTTCGGTACGCGCGTCGTGTCGGGTTATCTGCACGATCCGAACCAGGACCTGCTGGGTTCGGCCGCAGCGGGCTAAACTCACGCCTGGGCCGAGGTTTTTGTCCCCGGAGCGGGCTGGATCACCTTCGACCCAACCAACCGCAGCATCGGAGGCCGCAATCTGATCCCCGTTGCGGTCGCTCGCGATATCAGCCAGTGCACGCCGGTGTCAGGGAGCTTCTTTGGCAGCACTGACAGCTTTCTGAACATGGATGTGAAGGTATTGGTCACCTCAATGACCGAAGATAGTCATATCTATCCAGCAGGAAAGAGTGCACAGTCGGTGACGATTTCGTCGTCCGTCGAACGATGATGCCAATCTGGACGTCATCCTTCGCAGAACTGGCTTGCGGAACTGAGCTGCCATGCGAGCCGCCGTGAACGGCGTTGGCAGCGAACGCCATTAGCGCAACCACATCACCGAGGCCAAGCCCACGCGGCCCTCCTTCTCGAAGAGAGAGCGGCGCCTGAATGCGAGTGGTACGGCTTGCGCCGCATAGGCCAGGGAGACCGAGTGTCGATCGAGCGCGCCATTGTAGAGGCCCGACGCAAGCCGTGGGGGAGCCGCAACTTGCTTCCCTGGAGCGACATCGCCGCCAGTGACGATCCAATCGGCGAATTATGGTTTCGGCGCGCGGGCGCGACTTCTCCGGAAAGCGTGCTGCTGCTCAAACTGCTCTTCACGACCGAGCCGCTGTCCATTCAGGTTCATCCCGACGATACGTTCGCCCGATCGATCGGTCTAGCCAATGGCAAGACCGAGGCGTGGTACATTCTTTCGGCCGCGCCCGGTGCCCGGGTTGCCATCGGATTGAAGCGTTGGCTGTCATCGGCGGAACTGCGAACCGCCATTACTGATGGCTCGATCGGTGACCTGGTGCAGTGGCGTCCGGTTCACTGCGGCGACGCTATTTTTGTTCCCGCCGGCACTATTCATGCGATCGGCGCGGGCATCGTTCTTGCCGAAATCCAGCAGCACAGCGACGCCAGTTTCCGCCTTTTCGACTATGGGCGGCAGCGTGAGCTGCATCCCGACAATGCCGTTGCCGCGGCAAAGGCGGCGCCAGCACCGCGTCAATGGCCTTCGCGAAAACTAAATGAGACGCGAACGGCCCTCGTCACCAGTGCCCATTTCTTCCTTGAAAAAATCGATCTTGTCGCCGGCTCGGTCTGGACTCTCGATGCCCGAAACGAGGCGTGGATTGTCTTGATTAAAGGGCAAGGCCAGATCGCAGCAGCGACAATGTCCGGTCAGGCCGTCTTTATCGAGGCGGATCAGCTTAGGATCGAAGCCGGCCCCGACGGCCTGACGGCGCTTCTCGCCTATCCAGGCCCAGATGCAGATTCAGTTGCACTCGTTGAGCACTACCCAGACATGCCCGGGCATCCCCGGCCGAAAACGGAGGAATTGCAAACGTGGTGGCGCTAAATCGGGTCGCATTCATCGGCAATTCGCTGCCTCGCCGATGTGGCATAGCTACGTTCACTACCGATCTTCAGCACGCTGTCGCTGCCTCGCGGCCTGGTCTGGAAACGGTCGTCGTCGCGATGACCGACCACGGCCAGGCCTATGACTATCCTTCTGCAGTTGGATTTCAGATCAACGACGACCGGCCGGAGGACTATATGCGTGCGGCAGAGTTCTTGAACCGCAGCCGCTTCGACGTTGTTTCGCTTCAGCATGAGTTTGGCATTTTCGGCGGCGGCTCCGGCAGTCACATCCTGGCCCTGCTGTCGCGCCTGAATATGCCAGTCGTGACCACACTCCATACCGTGCTTGCCGAGCCGACCAAGGTGCAACGCGAAGTCATCGTCCGGATTTCCGACATATCGTCCAAGATCGTGGTGATGGCCGAAAAGGGCCGCGAATTGCTGAGAACCGTTTATCAGGTGGCCGACGAAAAGATCGAGGTCATCGCGCACGGAATTCCGGAATTCGCGTTCGTTGAACCGGACGAGGCCAAGGCTAGGCGAGGTTTCAGCGGCCGGTCGGTCATTCTTACTTTCGGCCTTCTGTCGCACAACAAGGGCATCGAAGTCATGATCGACGCCATGCCCGCGATCCTGAAAAGCCGTCCGGATGCGGTCTATGTCGTGCTCGGCGCGACCCATCCGAACCTGATACGCGACCAAGGCGAGGCCTATCGCGACAGCCTCGTGGCGCGTGTCCGTAAGCTCGGTATCGACAAGCACGTCGTGTTTCTTGACCAGTTCGTCGACCAGCCGACGCTGCTCGATTTTATTTCGATGTGCGATGTCTATGTGACGCCGTATCTAAACGAAGCTCAGATGACGTCGGGCACGCTGGCTTACAGTTTTGGCTTGGGAAAGGCGGTCGTCTCCACGCCATACTGGCATGCGCGCGAGCTGCTGGCCGACGGCCGTGGTATTCTGGTTCCGTTTGGAGATACCGCGGCCACTGGCCATGAAATAGCGAAGCTGCTGACCAACGCGGTGTTGCGGCAGGCCATGCGTAAGCGCGCCTATTCGAGCAGCCGTCCCATGACGTGGGAACGGACAGCCGAATGTTACGTGTCGACGTTCGACAATGCCGGTCGCAGGCATCGTTTAAAGTCTATCGTGCGCTCGGACACCAGCACGCTGCTGCGCGATAGCCGCGCGCCACCGGAAATGCGCATCGGTCATTTTCTGTCGATGTGCGACGACACCGGATTGTTCCAACACGCCGTACATTGCGTGCCGGATCGCTCCCATGGCTATTGTGTCGACGATAACGCTCGCGCGCTGCTGCTGGCGTGTGCGCTCAACATTCCCGGCGAGGAACGATTGGCGGAAGTGTTGACGGCCCGGTTTGCCGGCTTTGTCCAGCACGCGTGGAATCCCGACACAAAGCGGTTTCGCAATTTCATGGGCTTTAACCGCTGCTGGCTGGAGAAAAGCGGCTCGGAAGACAGCCATGCCCGGACCTTATGGGCTCTCGGTGTGTGCGCGTTGACCGACGCGAATCTGTCACGGCGGAAATGGGCTGCGGCGCTGTTCGCCGAGGCTGCTCGGAGTGTGGAAGCCTTTCGCTCGCCGCGTGCCTGGGCTTTCGTCCTGCTCGGGCTCGACGCCTATTGTGCCGCCGTCCCTGGCGACGCGGGCGCCGCCGATCTCCGGCTTCGCCTGGCGGATCGGTTGATTGCGATCTTCAATGCGGTCGAGACACAGGACTGGGTTTGGTTCGAAGAAGGCCTTGCCTACGATAACGCCCGTTTGCCGCAAGCCCTCATCCTGACCGGCATGGCGACCAAGAGTGCCGTCTATCTGGACGCCGGCTTGAGATCGCTGCGCTGGCTGGTGAAGCAGCAGACTGCCGCGAGCGGTCAATTCCGGCCCGTCGGCACCGCAGGTTTTGGCGAGACGCGCCGGAAGCCGAGGCCGTTCGATCAACAGCCGCTCGAGGCTACGGCCACCATCGCCGCCTGTCTCGCGGCGTGGCGAGCCGAGCATGATGTCGAGTGGAAAGCCGAAGCCGCGCGTGTGTTCGCATGGTTCCTCGGCAGCAACGATCTTTCGACTTCCTTGGTCGATCTGGAAACCGGCAGTTGCCGCGACGGCCTGCATCCGGACCGTGCGAATGAGAACTGCGGCGGGGAATCAGTCGTGTCGTATCTGCTCGGCCTCTGCGAAATCAGGCAACTCGCCCGCCTGAGTGAAAGCCGCGTGCAGCCCGCGCCGCTGGTTGCCTGACGGCTTTCGATCATTTTCCCTCTCCTTGAAAACAATCCGAGGATGCTTTGTCGCAATCTCCATTCCTGAACCGTCAGGCGCTTTATTTGCGGCCCGATCCGACACGGGTCATCGTGCGCCCTTTCAAGCCGGCGACCGAGCCGCGCGATCTCAACCCGACGGACAAGACCCGTGCGAACCACATCGTCGATCGGGTTCTGGCACTCGGCGCCGATGCGGCAGCCCGCCAACTCGAAGATGTTCTTGAGAATTTCCTCGGCCGGCACCGCAATTTGCTGCGGGCCTTCGAGGCACGCGCCGACGAAATGGAAGATGCGTTGGTCGTCCACGCCTCGTTCACGCAAACGCAACGTCAATTGGTCGGTGCCTATTTTCTCAACGAGTATTCGTTCGAAGCGTCTGCCTTGTTCAACCCGAGTATTGTAGCGCATCCCGATCAGTCCGGCGCTCCTCCCGGTGCGTTACGCTTCATCCTGAGCCTTCGTGCCGTCGGCGAAGGCCACATCTCGTCGCTGACCTTTCGGTCCGGAATGATCGCGGCAGACGGCGCGGTCAGCGTCGATCCAACGACGCGCCTGGCCTCGAGCCCTACCATTCTCGTGCAGACGCAGGGGCCCGCCGGATACGATGTCGAGGTTGCTTTCCAAAGCGGCGAAGATATCAGCGAACGGGTCATCTTTCCCATTACCGCATCTCAGTCGAATGGCATTGAGGATGCACGCTTCGTGCAGTTCAACGATGGCGAACGACAGATCTACTACGCGACCTACACCGCCTATAGCGGTAGGGCGATCAGGTCGGAGCTAATTGAGACGTCCGATTTCGTGTCGTTCAGGCTGTCCACTCTGAAGGGCAGCGCCGCTCGCAACAAGGGCATGGCGCTCTTCCCGCAGAGGATCGGCGGCCGGTATGCCATGATCGCCCGGCAAGACAATGAAAATCTCTATCTCATCTATTCCGACGACCTCTATACATGGAACGATGGCGGCCACGCGCTTCTGAAACCCGAATTCCCGTGGGAGTTCGTGCAGATCGGCAATTGCGGATCGCCGATCGAACTGGATGAGGGCTGGCTGTTGCTGACCCACGGTGTCGGGCCGGTTCGGAAATATTCGATCGGGGCAGCGTTGCTGGACAAGAACGATCCCTCGAAAGTACTTGCGCGCCTGCATGAACCCTTGCTTCGACCCGACCCGTCCGAACGTGAGGGATATGTCCCAAATGTCGTGTACACATGCGGCGCGTTGCGACATCACGACAAGATCATTTTCCCCTACGCCGTCTCGGATACATTCTCAAACTTCGCGACGATCAACATCGCCAGTCTGATGAACACCATGGAATGAACGATATTTTGTTGTAAAAGCAGAGATTGCAAATGGCCAACTGAGAACCGCGGATCAGTAAATGATCGCTGCAACGTGAACGGCGGAGCGGCTCTCATCTGGTTTCGAAATAGAAGAGTCATGCTTCCAGAAAGCGGCATCCGTCGGCGCATGTCCGTGAAGGGCTCAGAAGCGGAACGGCAACAGGATGTATCGCATTGCATCACAGTACGGCCCGCGTTAGAGCAGCCGTAGGTTTAGAGGTAAATCCATGTCATACGCCTACAAGCTGAATGAAGACGTTCGCCATCAGCCACAAGGGCCACAAGGACGTGCTGCTACTGAGCGTCCAATGATTTACACCATCGTTCAACATATGCCCATCGAGGCAGATGGACGTATTAGATACCGCATCAAGTGCAAATCGGAGAAGATCGAGCGAGTCGTTACGGAAGATCAGCTTTCGTATTCTCAGTGATCTGGCGCGCTTTTTGACGGTAGGAGTCTAGTCATGCTGAACGATCGCGAAAATATCCTGAACGCGCTCCGCGAAAAACCACTCAAAGTCTACGAAGTCATGAGACGCGCCAACATCGTGAATGAAGAAACTTGCCAATCCCTCCTGTTGAAGATGCGAGACGAAGGGTTGGTGAAGTTCGATATTCACAAAGGGCGATGGCTCATCGGATGATATTCGAGAAAGTGCGGCGACCGTCCAGCATTGATCACTGGAGACTCGCCCCGGCGATCAATAACATGCTCGAACTTGTTGAGCAGGGTCTAATTCGGAGCGCTGCGCGGGACTCAGTGGTCTTGCGGAAGACATTCCGGGCAAGTGTCGCCGATCGAGTCCAACACGTCCCGAATCTCAGCCGCCGCTTGATCGGGAGACAGGCCGGGCGGCGGATCTTGTCTCGCGATATCAGGGCTCGGTCACGGGCGTGCGGGTCGGCACGGTCCGCTTCCATCCATGCTCCTCGCACTCGCGGATGGCGCCAGCGTCCTGCAGCGCGGAAATCGCGCAGCCGCCTAGGGTCCAAATCGCCGGCCGTCTTTACTTCGTCATCAGCATATAGATCGCTCCTGCCGGGACGAATCCTTCCCCCTCGCTCGTTCCAGGCGGTTAGCAAGTGGCAGGGATTACGGATCGCTGGGCACGGGCTTGTCCACGTATTCCGTGGGTCTGTGCAGAACCTATGTGGCCGGCGCTGGGTCTTCCTTCTCGCCGGTGGCGACAATTTTAAGGGTCCCGTCAGGAAGCGGCCTTTGCAGCGCGTTGGCTTCCTCCCAGGGGGCTCGGAGCCAGATGTCGTATTCTTCCGCTGCCGTCAGAATCACGGGCATTGCTTTCGGGTGGACGCGTTTCACCTCCGCATTCGGCTCGCAGGTCAGGAAACCGAAGATATCGGTGTTCACTTCGCCTTCCTTGGGCTTCCGAACCGATGTCCAGTTCGTCCAGATGCCCCCGAAGGCGACGAGGGGCCGAGACTCGTCGAGGGCGAACCACACGGGCACCTTCTTCCCCTCAATCGTGTCGTACTCGGAAAACGACGTCAGCGGGACGAGGCAGCGATTGCCCGGCCCGAGCCACCGCTTCCAATGGCTGCTGGTATTCCGGATGTTGGTCGTGCCGCTGTCCGGCTCCATCCGGAGCAATTCCTTGAAATCGACGGTCTTGCCCTTAGCCTGTAGCTTCTCGGCCCGCTTCTTCGTCGCGTCCATGAGCGCTTTCGACGACGACGGCATGCCCCAGCGGGCAAGCGCGAGCTCCCGGCCGTCGGCACCCGTCCGGACGATCGGCGCCTTGTAGTCCGGAAAGACGCCGGGCATCGGCGCGAGATTGCCGACGTAGCCCGGCCGTTTCTCCATCGAGCTTGCCATCGGCCCGAACGAGAAAGGCCGCAGTGACGAAAGGTACTACCTCCCTAACCAGGGCGCACGCGATATGAAGCTCAACATCGAAGAGCGGTGGTTCTGCGCGGAACATATGCGCGCGATAGAAGACGTCTTGCGAGCCACGATCGGTCGTCTGCAGGGAGAGCACGGCGTGGCACCAATCGTAATTGCCTAGAAATGACCCGCGCTGAACTCAGGGATCTCAGTCACGCGATTGGCAGACGATTGTCGATCCCCGACATGGCGAACGCCTATGGGCTCGCGCCGGGCGAACCGGGCTGACCGCTAGCGCAAGTGGGAGGCGAAGCAGGACCGAGCTGGTGGGTTGCGGCACTTTCGACTATCAGCGCCGTGTGATGACGTTCAGCGCGCTGCCACTGTGCGCCTCCAGGACCAAAGAGCTTCCCGTTCATTGGGCTCGCTCACGGCTCCCTGGGCGTGATCTTCGCGCCCGTGAACCGCTAGGTTTCGAGGTGCAGCGCGAGAGCGCGCCCTACCTCCATCAAGAAATCCTTCGGAAGGGACTTGGTCCGATTGCGCTAAGTGGTCATAGACGTTGCACGATCGAGCAATCGCTGATTCTATGCCCCTCCTGTCAGACGGGGGCTGCAACGTGACGGAACTGAACTTCAAGGGCAAGGAATTCGTCTACAACCATCATTTGGCGGTGCCCTTCCGTCCGCTGGAGCCGCATCCGAAGAAAGGCATCGGCCCAGTCGCGCTCGACGGCAATCTGATCATCCACGGCGACAACTTGCACGCCCTCAAGGCGCTCTTGCCGATGTACGCGGGGAAGGTGGACTGCATCTTCATTGACCCGCCCTACAATACCGGGAACGAGGGCTGGAGCTACAATGACAACGTCAACGCCCCGATGATCAAGGAGTGGCTTAACGCCAAACCTGCTGTACCGCAAGGCGTCACCTCACAGGTGCCGCCTTCGCAGATGATCCAGAAGGTACCGCCTCCGCCTCCGTCTCCTGGCATTGGTGGTGGTATCATGCGCGGCGGCTTCGGCCCGCCGCAGATCAACATCAACGGCAGCAGCCACGATCCGGAGGCGCTGGCCACGCTGGTACAGCGCCGGATCGATGAGTCGATGAACTGGCGCACGCACGATACGGATCGTATTCCGGGTAGATCACCATCCTTCAAGCTCTTCGCGGTGACTACCTTGAGTCGTGCATCCTTGAACTCCAGCATGTCTTGCTCTGTCACACGACCCGCATCATCGTGACCGAGATGCTTGACCAGCCGGTCGATCGCTCCCTTGCGCGCTGGAGTGCCTGACACTGCCCTTCTTCGGGGCACTGTCGGACCGGATTGGCCGTCGCACCGTCTATGTCGGCGGCATGCTGTTCCAGGTGGCACTCGCGCTCGTGTTCTTCCAGATGCTCAACACCGGACATACCGGCATGATCTGGCTCGCGATCGCGCTCGGTCTCGCGCTCGGCCATGGCTCGGTCTATGGCGCGCAAGGCGCCTATTTCTCGGAGCTGTTCCCGGCGCGCATCCGCTACAGCGGCCTCTCGTTGGTGCAGCAGCTTGGTCCGATCCTCGGCGGCGGCCTGTCGCCCCTGATCGCGACTGCGCTGCTTGCCGCATACGGCTCGCCGTCCTGGGTTGCCGGCTACATGGCCGCTATGGCGTTGTTCTCGGCCGCCTGCACATTTGGTCTCCGCCCGCTTCGCGCGGGCGCCTGAGCCCGCTTTTCGCTCTCGAAATCACCCGTCCTACTTCGGGTGCGGCTGGCGTTGGCCGAAGGCCGGCTGTCTGACGTGCGGGCCATTTCGCAACATAGGTGTGACTTTTCCCAACGGGCAGGTGCACAACTATCGCTTGATACGCTGGAACATCATCCTGGCATTGGCCCACCTGCGGGAAGGCGACGAGCGGGCAGCCGTCCGTAACCTCAGGAGAGCATTCAGCAACGCGGTTCGAGGCCGGGTACGTGCGACAGTTCTCGACGCAGGAATGCCCATTGTTGAGCTCCTCCGCAAAGTTGCCGCCGTATGTCCACGGGATCTTCACTCGGAAACTACGTTCGCCTCCGAGACCAGAGGCGCGAGGCGGCCCGAGTTGAAAGATCGCTTCGTCTCCCGCTCTTCTATGGGCGCTTTGGACATTACCGGCAGTGTAAATGGGGCTCTCGTCTCGAGGGCAGCTGGAGCTATTGCAGCTCATTTCGTCGGGGCTATCGAATCGCGAGATAGGCGATGCTATGGGAATGACCGAGAGCACAGTTAAATGGTATCTTCAGCAGGTTTATGACAAACTGGGCGTCCGTCGTCGTCATCTGGCTCTGGACAAGGCGCAACGGATTGGCCTCATCGCCTGAGGTTGCGATTGCTGTCATTTTCGATCAAATAGAAAGGCATCCAACTCCGGGGCGCGGACACGTTCGATGACGAGCTCATCACGGTAGCGGCTTCAGATGCCCGTTACCCTTATTGGCATTACCCAGCGAGACGCCGTCTTGTACCACTACTTGCGAGTCCGGTGGCAAACGCTTGACGCGACGAGTCTCCGAGGAGGACCTGACGCAGGAGCGCATCGCGGGGCCGGCATCATGATGGAGCAGGCGCGGCTGACCAATGCCGCGAATGCGATGGACACCATCGGCAACCGCATGGCGAAGACGGAAATCGCGATAGCCAAGTTCGGCGAACATCGCTGATAGTTCATCGACGGGGCATCTAGGCGCGCAGTAGAGACGATCGTACCAGGATTTCGGCCTGGCCGCAGCTTACGGCACCGCGGCTGCTCCGGCTCGCCGAGCGGCCCGACGAAGTTCATCGCAATTAGTTCGCAGGGTTAGAGCTGCAAAGATAAGCGAACTGCCGAGCCTAGAAGCGGCCGCTCTTCACTGATCCGGGACAAGGTCACAATGGATTGCGCAAAATGACTGTGAATAAAAAGTGCCGGAAGTACCTGCCAACGCCAGATCCACAGGGCAGGTTCAAGTCGGCGCTACCACCAGATAGCGAAATTAGCCCAAATCGCGATCGTTTGCATGCGAACGGCGAGTCTGTAGACGGCTAGATGTTTGGCTGTTAGCCATTTGATTCGCAAAGAGCCGACTTGGGCTCAGTTGGGAACAACTCTGTCGAAAAATCAACACTGACACCGTGTCAATTTCGAGCCTGCCGAGCGTCCACCAAAGCGAGATCCGGTACTTATAGCTGATCGTAGAGTGTCGGTCCGACATATCGGAAACACTGAGTCAGCTGCTGTTGCGACAGCCGGATGCTATCGGCTCTTTCCTAAGTCCCTAAGCAGCATTTCCCGCTCGCGGCGTTTTGCGATCGCTACCGCTCATGGGAAATGACATGGCCTCCTTCAATTGGTCGGGCCCTCGCCGCGGATCGCGAAGGTAAGGGTCTTCAGCTTGGTCATGCCGAACTTGTCGAACAGCTTGTCATAGGTGCCGTCGGCGCGGATCGCAGTGAGGGCATCGGCGACGGCCTGGGCGAGCTGCTTGTCGCGGAAGGCGAACGTGATGTCGGTGCCGGCGATGTCGCGGACCCAGATCTTTGCGATGCCCTTCTGCTCGAGCGAGTTGGCGGTCTCGTTGATGTTGAGCGCGGCCTCGAGCTGCCCGGCGCGCAACGCCGCCGAGGTGGCGGTGACGGTGGTGAAGGTGCGCAGCTCGATCGGCTTGAGGCCCTTGGCCTCCATCGCGGTGCTGAACTCGCGCGCCTTGCGCTCGGTGTAGGTCGCCGATTCCACGCCGACGACGCGGCCGGCGAGATCCTCGAACTTTTCGAGCTTCAGGCTCGAGAAGGGATCGGTGTAGATGCTGATCGCCTGCTGCGCATAAGGCACGAGGTAGAGCATCTTCGAGCGCTCCTCGGTCCAAAACAGGCCGGTGTTGATGGCATCGAACCGTCCGGAGCGCAGCGCCGGGATCATCGGCGGGAAGTCCATGCGCAGGAACACCGGCTCAACGCAGATGCGCTTGGCGATCTCGCGAGCGAGCTCGACATTGAGGCCCTGTAGTTCGCCCTTGTCGTCGACGAATTGCTGCGGCGGCAGCGTCGGGTTGATCGACATCTGCCATTTCGGCGCCTCGATCAGGCTCGACGCCGAAACCTTCGGCGTGCAGGTCTGGGCACCGGCGGCCTGCGTCAGGCCGGCCAGAAGAACGAGGGCGGAGAAGATTTTGGGAAATCGCATCTGAATACTCCGATCAAATCGTGGGTGGCAGAGGAGCCGTTCTCCGGTCCGAAGTCTTCTTCATTGTCTCGTCATGTGGCCGCCGCAGCATCAGCTTGCCGGGTCAGGATCAGCGAGATGTGGCGCGCCGCGGTCACCACCTCGTCGCGCTGGTTGAGGAGGTCGAGCGTCTCGACGACGATGCCGCGCGCGGGGTTTTTGGTCGGCCGCTTCTCGACGAAGCGGAAGCGCACCCGCAAGCTATCGCCGGCGACGATGGGACCCTTGAATTTGACCTCGTCCCAGCCGAGCGAGGCGACCGAGGTCTCCTCGTACAGCTTCAGCTCCGACTTCAGTCCTTCCATCAGAGACAGGCCGAACAGGCCATGGCCAATCACCGCGGGAAAGCCGCGGGAGCGCGCATAGGCGCCATCGACATGGAGCGGATGATGATCGCGCGTGACGTCGGCGAAGACTGCGATGTCGGCCTCCGTCACGGTGTGCACGGCGGTCTCGAACTCCGCGCCGAGCGCGATGTCCTCGTAGCGGAGATTGATCGGGGCGCTCGTGTCCATGGTAATCCCTCAGGCGACCCTGCGTGGCCGCGCCGGGAGGGCCCCAAAACTCTGCGCGATGCCCATCGGCCCGGAGCGGAAGATGCGCGGGTCCATGTCTTTCAGTTGCGGGCTGATGCGCGGCTTGAAGCCCATATGGGCGAGGATGTCCTGCTCCAGCCGCGCGCCCGGCGCGATCTCGGTCAGGGCCACGCTGCCGTTCTCCAGCTCGAACACGGCGCGCTCGGTGACGTAGCTGACATGCTGACCGCGCTGTGCGGCAAGAGAGGCGCTGAAGCTGATCTGGCCGACTTGTGGGACGAACTTGCGGAAAGCGCCGTCGCGCCGGATCGCGAGGCGGCCGTTCTCGACACCGATGTCGAACTTGCCGCCGGTCATGGTGCCGCTGAAGATCAGCCGCTTGGCATTCTGGGTGATGTCGATGAAGCCGCCGGAACCGTCGCGGCGCTCGCCGAAGCGGGTGACGTTGACGTTGCCCGCCTCGTCCACCTCGGCGAAGGAGAGGAAGGCGCAGGAGAGGCCGCCGCCGTCATAGAAGTCGAACTGATAGGCCTGGTCGAGAATGACGCGCGGATTGATGGCGGTGCCAAATTCGCGGGCATGACCCGGCACGCCGCCGACGACGCCGGATTCCACCGTCAGCGTGATCAGGTCGGAGATGCCTTCCTCGGCCGCGACATTGGGAATCATCGCGGAGATGCCGACGCCGAGATTGACGACGTCGCGCGGGCGCAATTCGAAGGCGGCGCGGCGGGCGATCACCCGCCGCTCGGTGAGCGGATCGGGCGTGATCATCGCCTCTGGAACCCGCGTCTCGCCGCAGCGCGCGGGATCATAGGCGGTGCCGTAGGTCTGCATCTGCTCGGGCTCGAGCACGACGTGGTCGATCAGGAAGCCCGGAATCTTCACCATCTGCGGATGGATCGAGCCGCGCTTCACGACGCGCTTGACCTGGCAGATCACGGTGCCGCCGGCATTGTGCACGGCCTGCGCGATCGACAGATCCTCGCGCGTCGTGCCCTCGTGCTCCATGCTGATATAGCCGTCCTCATCGGCCGAGGTGCCGCGGATGATGGCGACGTCGGGGGGAGCGGGGACGCGATAGAGCAGCCAGGACTGGCCGTGTAATTCGAGCAGGTCGACCAGCGGCGCGGTGGTGCGCTTGTTCATGCGCCCGCCATCCTGGCGCGGGTCCATGTAGGTGTTGAGGCCGACATGGGTTAGCACGCCCGGATGCTTCGCGGCCATGGCACGGCAGAGCTGGCTCATTACGCCTTGCGGGAAATTATAGGCGTCGATCAGCTCGTCGCGGACGAGGCGCATGAACGGCACCTGAAGCCCGAAATTGCCGCCGATCACGCGTGCGATCATGCCTTCGTGTGCGAGATGGCAGATGCCCTTCTCGGTCACAGCGCCGACGCCGGTGATGTTGATCAGCGTCAGATTGTGCGGGCCCTGACCACTGACGAAGCGCCGTTCCAGCGCGTCGAGGATGGATTCGGCAACGCCGGTGCCGCCATTGCCGCCGACGATCAGCGTGTCCGCGTCGCGGATCAAACCGGCTGCCTCTGCCGCGGTGATGATGCTCAGCATGACGGCGCTTCCCGCATCACGCGGCCTCCTTCTCGACTTGGCGGGCGATGATCAGCCGCTGGATCTGGTTGGTGCCCTCGTAGATCTGGGCGAGGCGGACGTCGCGGAAGATTCGCTCGATCCGATACTCGCGCGAATAGCCGTTGCCGCCATGGATCTGGAGCGCGTTGGAAACGTGCTTCATCGCCATGTCGGTGGTGAACAGTTTGGCCTGCGCCGCTTCCTTGGCGATCGGCTCGCCGGCATCGTGCAGGCGTGCGGCGTGGTGGATCAGGAGCCGCGCCGCCGCAATGTCCGTCGACATGTCCGCGAGCATGAATTGCACCGCCTGGTAACCGATGATCGCCTGGCCGAACTGCTTGCGGTCGCGGGCGTATTTGGTGGCATCCTCGAATGCCGCCTGCGCCATGCCGAGCGCCATCGAGGCCATCATCAGCCGGCTGAAGTTGAAATTGCTCATGGCCATCTTGAAGGCCTGGTTCTCCGGTCCCATCACGCTGTCGGCGGGCAGGCGCACGTCCGAGAAGGTGATCTGGCAGTCGTTGAGCCCGTGCATGCCGAGCAGCTCTTCGTTCTTGCCCCGGGCGATGCCGGGCAGGGCGCCGTCGACCAGCAGGCAGGAGATGGCGCGGTGGCCGGCATCCGCGCCGGTACGCGCAAACACCATGATGCGATCGGCAACACCGCCGAGCGTCACCCAGGCCTTGGTGCCGTTGAGCCGCCAGCCATTGCCTTCGCGCACCGCATTGGTGCGGATGCCCGCGACGTCGGAGCCATGATCGGGCTCGGAGACGGCGGTGGCGGGAATGATGTCGCCGCTCAGGATCTGCGGGATCAGCGCCTTGTGCGCGTCGGTGCCGTGATGGTCGAAGAACAGCGCGGCCTCGACCGGAATGGCGAAGGCATTGGCGACCGCGCCGGAGCAGCGCGCCAACTCTTCCATCGCGATGCAGGCCGCGACCGCATCGAACCCGGCGCCGCCGGCGCCTTCGCGCAGGCAGATGCCGAACAGGCCGAGGTCGGCCATGCCCTTGTAGAGGGTGCGGTCGAAGCGGTCCTCGCGGTCGATCGCGGCCGCGCGGGGCAGGATCTCGCCTTCCGCGAAGCGGCGGGCGGTCTCGCGCAGGGCTTTCTGGTCTTGGGAGTAGAAGCGGTCCATGGCGTGTGGCTCCCGTCAGTCGCTGGCGAGCTTGGAATCGTGAGCGACCTCGCTTCGGTCGCGATCGAGGAAATAGACGGCGACGTCATCGCTAGGCACTCCATAGGCGCTGCACACGCCGCGGGTCAGTGCGACGGCGGCAGCCCGGCGCTCAGCCTCGCTGCGCCGGAACGCGTGCACCTTGAGCAGGATACGCTGGCCGGCGCCCTGCGGTCCGAATTCGCCGGCATGAGCGTAATCGTCGGGCGAGATCGGCAGGAAATAGAGAGTGACGGTATCGGCGGTCACACCGAATGCCGTCATCAGGCCGTCGGTCAAGGATTTGGCCAGCGCGGCCTTGCGCTGGTTTGGGACTTGCGGGGCGAGCACTTCGACATAGGGCATCGATCAGACCTTCGCGGGCTTGGTCGCAGACGATTTGGATTTGGAAGCGGATGACTTTGTCTTGCCGGCCTTGGCGGCGCCTGCGGATTCGATCCGCCGGCAGGAGTCGCGCTGCACCAGTCGCGCGCCGACGCGATATTCGCGAACGCCGTCCTTGCCGTTGCCCTTGCTATTTCCCTTGGCGTCCATGCGATGCAGCAGCCGGTCAACGGCGAGATTGGCAAGGTCGCGCGCGCCGTTGTCGACGATGCTGATGGCCGGGCGGTGCCATTCGAACCACGGCATGTCCTCGTAGCAGAGCAGCGAGAGGTCGTCGGGGATCGCGATGTTCCGCTCCGCCGTCACGCGCAGCACACCGAGCGTCGCCTCGTGATTGGCGACGAAGATCGCGCTGGGCGGGCGGGGGAGGTCGAGCAGCTTGCGGGCGCAGGTTGCGCCGGTCTCGGGGACGAAATGGCCGGCATGGATCAAGGTGTCGTCGACGGGAATGCCGGCTTCGCGCAGCGCGCGGATATAGCCGGACAGTCGCTCGCGGCCGGACGTGGTGTCCTGCCGGCCGACAATCAGCCCGATGCGCTTGTGCCCAAGCTCGATCAGATGCCGCGTGCCGAGATAGGCGCCCTGCGGATCGTCGGCGAGCACGGTCTCGAGGTCGGTTGCGTCATCGCGCCGCACCAGGCAGACGATCGGGACGTCCTTCGACAATGTCTTCAGTTGCGCGGCGTTCTTGCCGGTGGGCACGACGATCAATCCGTCGATGCGGTGGTCCACCAGCGTGGTGAGCGTGTCGCTCTCCTGCTGCGCGTCGTCGCCGCCGATGCACAGAAGCATCTGATAACCCAGCGCCTTCAGGCGCGCCTGCACCACTTCGGCCATCACCTGGAACGAGGCGTTGGTGAGATTGTGGACCAGCAGCGCCACCAGCCGCGACTGCCCGGTCTTCAGGCCGCGCGCAATCGGGTTGGGCCGGTAGCCGAGCTCGCGCGCGATGCGCGTCAGGCGTTGCTGCGTGCGCTCACTCGTCAGCCCGGTTCCCGTCAGAGCTCGGGAAGCAGTGCTGACCGAAACGCGGGCCGCCTGTGCCACATCTTTGAGCGTGACGCTCATCAAACCTGCCGATAGAGTGCAAACGATTGCAAAAAAGTTAAAAGCTAAATCCGCAGGGATCAAGCTTAAAAATTGGATGGTGGTGCCCAATGCAGAGCCAGTTACGCAATCGTTTGCATAAGCGATGCGGATATGCCGCAGCAGGCGCGCCGCTCTCTGCGCTCACGCGATGACCCGGCAGCTCTCTGATGAAGACATTTCGCGGCACCTATACCGTCATGATCACCCCGTTCACGCCGGCGGGCGACGTCGATGTCGCCGGCTTGCGCGCCTTCGTCGACTGGCAGATCGCGGAGGGAATTCATGGGCTGATCCCGCTCGGCTCGACCGGCGAATTCCTGTCGCTGGACGACGACGAGAAGGCGCTTGTTGCCGAGGTCGTCATTAGCCAGGCGGCCGGGCGCGTGCCCGTGCTGATCGGCACCGGCGCGGAAGATACGCGCGAGGTGGTGCGCCTCAGCCGCCGTGCCGAAAAACTGGGCGCCGACGGCGTCATGATCATTCCGCCGTTCTATTCGACGCCGACCGACGACGAGCTCGTGCACCACTACAAGACGGTGGCCGACGCGATCTCGCTGCCGATCATGGTCTACAACAATCCGGCGACCGCCAATGTCGACCTCAAGCCGCAGCTGGTGGCGCGCCTCGCCGACATCGACAACTGCCTCTATATCAAGGAGTCGACGCTGGAGGTGACGCGCGTGCGCGACATCATTCGCCTCTGCGGCGACAAGATGACCGTGTTCGGCGGCATTCTCGGCTTCGAATCCTTCGTCGAGGGCGCGCAGGGGTGGGTCGCGGTCGCCTCCAATGTGGTGCCGTCGCAGATGGCGCGCATCTTCAGCCTCGTCGCCGATGACGATGCGATCAAGGAGGCGCGCGAGCTCTATCTGAAATATCTGCCCGTGATCGAGTTCGTCGGCGGCCAGGCCTATGTCGCCGGCAGCAAGGCCTTGCTCGGCCATATGGGTTTTGCCGTCGGCCATCCGCGTCCGCCGCGACTGCCGCTGCCCGCCGCGCAGGACGCAGCCGCACGGGCGCTGGTCAGGCGCTTCGGGCTTGCCTGGCCGAGCGCGCTATCGCGAGTAAGCGCATGAGGCCATCACTGCCGCGCCACCGCAATCCGGGCCGCGATCTCTTCGCGTGCGTGCCTGATCAGGGATTGCGTCAGCCGCTGTTGCATGCGGCCGGCCGGCACGATGGCGGACACCGTGACCTCGGTCTTCGGTTTGAACGGCACGCTCCTGAGGCGGCTATAGCGGGTGGAGGATGCCGTCAGTTCGTCCATGATGGTCGCGCCGAGCCCTTCCTCGACGAAATGCCCGGCGACATTCATGAAGCGCACCTCGATGGCCGGCGCGAAGTTGACGGCGCTGCGGCGGAACGCCTCCTGGATCAGGCTGCTGATCCGGCTCGAGGTGCGGGCGTTGATCAGGGGCGTAGCGCGCAGATCCGTCGGACTGACGAAGCTCAGTTGCGCCAGCGGACTGTCGGCCGGGCAGGCGCAGACCATGTCGAGCTGTGCCAGCGGCAAATAGTCCAGCGTCGGGCGCGGATGCGGTTCCATCGCAAAGCCGATGTCGACGATCCCGGTCTCGACATATTCCAGGAGATCGTCGAGCCGCTGGGTCTCCAGCGAGATCTCGACCCCGCCGTGATCTCTGCTGAAACGCGCGACCACCTGTGGCAGCAGCGATTCCGACAGTTCGGAGGTCGCGACGATCCGCATCCGCCCCTTGCGGCCGGCGCGCAGATGCGCGGCTGTCTGGCTGATCAGATCCTGCATCAGGAACAGCGGCTCGGCCTCCGCGAGCAGGATCTGCGCCTCCTGGGTCGGCACCATGCGCTTGTTGATGCGGTCGAATAGCAGGAAGCCGAGCGTGATCTCCGCGTGCTTGATCGCGTTGCTGACCGCCGGTTGCGACATGCCGAGATCCTTTGCTGCGGCGATCGTCGAACGCGTTCGCATCACGGCGCGCAGGATTTCAAGCTGTCGAAGATTCATCAGGGATGGTCCGGTCATGAGTGAGCGATGACAGTGTGCATCATAGATTTCGGTTATCAACCTCGCTCGGAAAATAATTGATGGCGATGTTGTCGGTCGTTCAGGTGTCAGCTTACGCTTCACGCGAAGACATCGCGCGATGGAAGACGCATTTGCGAATGCGAAAGCCTGAGCGCCAGCATGGTGTGAATGCATGAACCTGCTCGACGGCGTCAAAATCCTCAGCTTCAATCATTACCTCGCAGGGCCACTTGCCGCGCAGACACTCGCCGATCTCGGCGCCGACGTCATCGCGGTCGAGCCGATCGAGGGCGCGTTCCAGCGCAACTGGGCGGTCGCCAACCATTTTGTCGCCGGCGACAGCGTCAATCATCTGGCGACAGGTCGCAACAAGCGCAGCCTCGCCGTCGATCTCAAGCATCCCGACGGCGTCGCCGCGGTGAAGAAGCTGGTCGCGACCGCCGACGTCGTGATGGAGAACTTCAGGCCGGGCACGATGGCCAAGCTCGGGCTCGGCTACGACACGCTCAAGGCAATCAACCCCGGCCTGATCTATGCGGTCGCGACCGGTTTTGGATCGGAAGGACCGTACAAGGATCGTCCCGGCCAGGATCTGCTGCTCCAGGCGATGTCCGGTCTTGTGATGCGGACCGGCCGCGCCGACGGAGCGCCGACCGCGGTCGGCGCCGTGATCGTCGACCAGCACGCGGCCTCGCTCTACGCCATGAGCATTTTGGCCGCGCTGTTCGCAAGGACCAAGACCGGCAAGGGCCGGCTCGTCGAGGTCAATCTCTATCAGGCCGCGCTCGACCTCCAGGTCGAGCCGCTGACCGCCTGGCTCAACGGCGCGCCGTCGCCGACACCGCGCGGCCCCGCCGGCATCGCGGCGTGGTTCAGCCCCGGTCCCTACGGCATTCACGCGACTGCTGATGCTCACCTTGCCATCTCCATGGCCTCGCCCAAGGCGCTCGCACTGGCGCTCGGCAGCGAGGAGTTGAAGCAGTTCCGCGATGCCGACAGCTTCTCGAAGCGCGAGGAGATCACCGGGATCGTCGCGGCGCGTCTAAAGCAGAAGGCCACGGCGGAATGGCTGCCCGCGCTCGAAGCGGCGCGCATCTGGCACGCTCCGGTGCAGGACTATCGCGACCTCGAGACCGACCCGCAACTCAATCATCTCGGCGTGTTCAAGAGCGCGAAGAGCGCAGGGGGCGCGTCCATTCGGATGGTCGCCCATCCCGCCCGCTATGACGGCCAGACACCGGAGGTGCGATTGGTGCCGCAGCGGCTGGGTGCGCAGACGCGCGATGTGCTCGGCGAGATCGGTTACGGCGCCGCCGACATTGACGCGATGATCGCCGGCAAGGCCGTGAGAGTGGCGCGATGATCGACTTTTCCGTGCCCGAGGAGACACGTCTCCTGGTCGACACCGTTCGCCGTTTCGTCGAGACGGAGGTGCAGCCGCTCGAAGACGTCGTGGAGCAGACGGCCAAAGTGCCGGCCGACGCGCTGGCGGTCACCAAGTCCAAGGCGCAGAAGCTCGGCCTTTACGCCATGAACATGCCGACGGATGTCGGCGGCGGCGGCCTAAATTGCGTCGAACATTGCCTGGTCGAGGAAGAGTTCGGCAAGACGTCCGACGCGCTGATCCGCCGTGTGTTCGGCCAGGTCTATCCGATGCTGATGGCCTGCAAGGGCGACCAGATCGAGCGCTACCTGCTGCCGACGGTGAAGGGCGACAAGATCTGCGCCATGGCGATCACGGAGCCTGGCGCCGGTTCCGACGCGGCCTCAATCAGCACGACCGCCCAGCCCGATGGCGACCAGTGGGTCCTCAACGGCACCAAGCATTTCATCAGCGACGGCGACATCGCCGACTATGTGATTCTGATGGCGCTGACCGACAAGGAGAAGCGTGCCCGCGGCGGCATCACCCTGTTCCTGGTCGATCGCGGCACACCGGGCTTCAAGGTGGCGCGCACCCAGCCGATGATGGGCCATCGCGGCTATGGCCATGCCGAACTGAGCTTCGAGGATTGCCGCATTCCGAAAGCGGCCGTGCTCGGCGAGGTCGGCGGCGGCTTCAAGCTGATCATGCAAAGCGTGCTGCAGATCCGGCTCGCCCATATCGGCGCCCGCGCTGTCGGCATGGCGCAGCGTGCGCTGGAGATGATGCGCAAGCATGCCGGCGAGCGGCGCCAGTTCGGCCAGCTGATCGGCGATTTCCAGATGGTGCAGAAGCTGATCGCGGATTCCGCCACCGAGATCTTCGGCGTGAAGATGATGGTGATGAACGCCGCCTGGGACATCGATCAGGGCAAGGATGCGCGAGACAAGGTCTCGATGATCAAGGTTGCGGCCTCCGAGATGCAGGGCCGGGTGGTCGACCGCGCCATCCAGGTGTTCGGCGGCATGGGGTTCAGCAAGGATTTGCCGCTGGAGCGGATGTATCGCGATGCCCGAGTCACCCGCATCTATGACGGCACCTCCGAGATTCACCGCATGCTGGTCGCGCGCAGCACCATCAAGAACGGCCTGCAGCTTTAGGGAAACGATCGATGTCCCACGCACCTCTTGAGCCCGGCGCTGCCTTCGCCTTCCGCAAGACCATGACGGTGGCCGAGCAGGCGATGTTCACCGGCATTAGCGGCAATCTCGGCGCTCTCTATGTCGATGCCGTCCGCGCCAAGAAAGCTGGCGCGTCGAATATGATCGCCTTCGAACTCGCGGTCGGAGGTCTCGCTACGACGTGCCTCAGCCAGCTCGGTGGTCCCACGCGGCGGATCGGCAGCATCGCGCTGAATTTTGCCGCGCCCGTGATCGTCGGCGACTCCGTCGAGGCCAGGGCCGAGATCGTTTCGGTTGACGGCGACGACGCGGTCTGTCGCGTCACCTGCACGCTGTCGCCCTCAGGTGCCACCGTGGTGGACGGCACCGCGACGCTGGTTCCCTTTGCCAGGGCCTAAGCCATGTACGAGCCGAAATCCTTCGACGATCTCAAGGTGAATGACAGGGTCAGCCTGAGCAAGACCATCACCGAGGCCGATGGCGCGCTCTATATCGCCGCGACCGGCGATTTCGGTCCCGTTCATGTCGATGAGGTCTATGCCGGCGCGACGCGCTTTGGCCGCAGGCTGGCGCCGGGGATCATGGTTGCGGGACTCTGCACTAGCATCCTCACCAGCGAGCTGGTCGGCACTATCGGCGTGTCGGTGGAGGACCGGTTCTGGTTCACCGGTCCCGTGTTCTACGGCGATACGCTCACCTTCGACGTCTGGATCGCCGAGCAGCACGACGAGACCCGCACCATCATCTGGGAAGCGAGCGCGCGCAACGAAGGTGGCCTCGAAGTGCTGAAGGCGCGCGCGAGCCTGAAATTTCCGCGGCGGAAACCGTCATGAGCAAGGCGATGAAGAAACCGGATTTGCGTGGCGTCACGGTCGCGACCGTGCTGCCCTTCAGGGACGACAGCTCGATCGACTGGGACGGCTATGCCCGCGTGCTGGACTATTGCGCCTGCCCTGACAGCATCGCGGCGGTGTTCGTCAATGGACATGCCGGCGAGGGTGGATCGCTCTCGGATGACGAGCGTCAGGCGGTGATCGAGCGGACGCGCCGGCAGATCGGCGGCAAGCCGCTATTGGCCGGCATCATCGCGCATTCCACCGCGGAAGTGATCCATCAGGCACAGCTCGCGGAGGCTGCCGGTGCCGACTGCGCGGTGCTGTTCCCGCCCGCACCGCTCGGCGGCGGAGCGTCGGCGACCTCGCGCGCGCCAATGGCTTTCGTGCAGGCGGTCGCCTCCGCGATCGGAATTCCCGTGTCGGTCTTCCAGTATCCGCTCGCATCGGGATTTGGCTACTCGCCGGAGACCTTGGCCAAGATCGCCGCGCTCGACAGCGTCATCGCCATTAAGGAGGGCAGCGACACCATGCTGGCCTATGACGAGAACCGGCGGGCGGTGAAGCTGGCCGATCCATCCGTGGCGGTCCTGCCGTCGAACTTCAACTGGTTCCTGCCGCAGCTCGCCGTCGGCGGCGACGGCATTCTCTCCGGCCTCGTCAGCCTCGCGCCGCATCTGTTCGCAGCGCTCTGGCAGGCCTCGCTCGCCGACGACCTCAAGGCGATGCGCGCCGTCAACGAGCGGCTCTATCCGATCGTCCGCGCCATTTACGGGCCTGCGCCGATCATGGACATGCACACGCGCATGAAGGTCGGGCTCAAGGCGCTCGGCCTGATCCGCAATGCCGATCCGCGGCCGCCGCTGCTGCCGGTTCTACCTGCGCTGTGCGATGCCATTGTAACGACGGTCGGTGTGGCGCGCGCGGCCGGCGACATCCGTCCGGCATGAGGAACGAGACGATGCTGGACGAAGCCTTCATCCATATCGTGCGGGTCGACATCGATCCCGAGCACGAGGCTGCGTTCAACGCCTGGTACGAGCAGAGGCATTTCCCCGATCTGCTCGCCTGTCCCGGCTGGCTCTCGGCAAAGCGCTTCGTCTCCATCGGCGACGGGCCGAAATACGCCGCGATGTACGAAGTCGCGGGGCGATGGGCATTCGAGACGCCGGAATTTCTGAAGGTGAAGGGATTCGGCCCGTTCGAGTCCCTGGTGAAGAATTTCATGCGCATTCAGCTCAAGCCGATGTCGGGACCGGCCTGAAGGGGATCGCATGATGATGCAGCTTGCCGTGTCGAAAGATATGGCGCGCGGCATCCAGGAACGTAAAGGGGAAAGCCGGGCGAGGAACTGCATCGTTCATTGGCGTCTTACTGGAGGTAAAAGAATGTTCTCGACACTGCTCCGCTTGAGTGCCGCTGCCGCACTCGTTCTTGCGTCCAGCGCGGCGCATGCCGCATGCAGGCCCGCGATCGCCGATAGCGATCTGATCGCGCCCGGCAAATTGCAGCTCTCCATCAACCCGACCAACCCGCCGCAGCAATTCGTCGACAAGGACGGTCAGTTGCAGGGCCTCAACGTGGAACTCGCCGCCGAGCTCGGCAAGCATCTGTGCCTTCCGGTCGAACTCGTCCGGATGGATTTTCCGGCGATGATCCCGGCCATGAATGCGAGCCGTATCGACGGCATCAACACCGGCATGTTCTGGACCGAGGAACGCGCGAAGCTGATGTACATGGTGCCGACGTCCATGCAGGCCATTTCGGTCGTCGTCGCGCCTGACAGCGGCACAAAAATTGCTACCGTAGCGGATCTGATCGGAAAAACATCCGCTGTCGAGGTCTCAACTTACCAGATGAACTGGCTCAAGAAGTTCAGCGATGCGAACGTGGCGAAGGGCGGTCCGGCCATCGAGATGCGGACCTTCCCGACCGCGACCAACGTCGTGAGCGCGCTGCTGGCGGGGCAGGTGGAGAACGCGCTGCTGGTCGACAGCGTGGCGCGGGATCTCGTCGGTCGTGGCCGCGTCAAGGAGGTGCTGAGCGGGCTCGGCGTCGCCCGTACGGCGATGGCGTTCCGCAGCAAGACGGTCACCGATGCCGTCGTCAAGGCGTTGAACGAGATGCGTGCTGACGGCAGCTACCAGAAGCTGTTCGACAAGTTCGGCCTGACCCCGCTGCCGGCGGACCAGCCGATTGCGATCGCCGGCTCCGGTCCGGCCTGATATCGAGGGAGACGAGCCGATGAGTCATTTCAGTCCGACGGCCGCCGTCAACTACTTCTTCAACTACTTCCTGATGCAGGGTGTGCTCGTCACCATCGGCTTGACGGTGGCGGCAGTCATCGGCGGATTGATCCTCGGCATGGGTATCGCGTTGATGCGCATGTCGTCCAATCCGGTCCTCACCGGCATCTCGCGGTTCTACATCTGGTTCTTCCGCGGCACGCCGCTGTTGATCCAGCTTGTGGTGATCTACAGCGGCTTGCCGCAACTGGGGATCAAGTTCAGCGTGATCACCTGCGCGCTGGTCGGCCTAATCCTCAACGAGGCCGCCTATCTCGCCGAGATCGTGCGCAGCGGCTTCATGGCGGTCTCGGCCGGTCAGCGCGAAGCCGCCTGGGCGCTCAGCCTGTCACCCTGGGTCACGTTCCGCCGCGTGACGCTGCCGCAGGCGTTCCGGCTGATGATCCCGCCGCTCGGCAACTCCATCAATTCGCTGCTGAAGGCAACCTCGCTCGCGTCCGTCATCTCGGTCGAGGAGCTGATGCGCCGCAGCGACATGCTGATGCAGGAGCACTTCC
Source organism: Bradyrhizobium sp. 179 (assembly GCF_023073535.1). Classification (NCBI taxonomy): domain Bacteria; kingdom Pseudomonadati; phylum Pseudomonadota; class Alphaproteobacteria; order Hyphomicrobiales; family Nitrobacteraceae; genus Bradyrhizobium; species Bradyrhizobium sp. 179. The sequence goes on from NZ_JADPJR010000042.1 coordinate 33,304, forward strand.
AGATCCTCGAAGTCTACGCCGCCGCGACGGCCTATTATCTGATCCTCACCTCGGTATGGGATGCGGTTCAGCGCCGGCTGGAGACACATTTCAGCCGATCCACCGCCGCCAAATCGAGGCGGGCGGTGGCCAGGGTGCCGGTCGCACAGGCGAGCGTGGAGGCGAGGGCATGAGCGAGACATCGATGAACATGGCTGGCGGCTTCGCGGGCGCGATGGTGCAGCCGGATTTGCGCGACGTGCCGGCGGTGCGCATGGAGGCCGTCTACAAGCACTATGGCGATTTCACCGCGTTAAACCAGGTCGACCTCGAGGTTGCCAAGGGCGAGAAGATCGTGGTCTGCGGCCCCTCCGGCTCGGGCAAGTCGACGCTCATTCGCTGCATCAACCACATCGAGAAGCACGACGAGGGGCTGATCTACGTCAACGGCGTCGAGCTCGACCATCAGCGCAAGAACATCGACGTGGTCAGGCGCGACACCGGCATGGTGTTCCAGAGCTTCAATCTGTTTCCGCACATGACGGTGCTGGAGAACTGCATCCTGGCGCCGATGACCGCGAACGGCATGACCGAGGCGGAGGCCAAGGACCTCGCCATGCATTTCCTCACCAAGGTCCGCATTCCCGATCAGGCCGAGAAATTTCCCGGGCAGCTCTCGGGCGGCCAGCAGCAGCGCGTCGCCATCGCACGCGCGCTGGGCATGCGCCCGAAGATCATGCTGTTTGACGAGCCGACCTCCGCGCTCGACCCCGAGATGGTCAAGGAAGTGCTGGAGACCATGAAGAAGCTTGCGGAGGAGGGCATGACCATGTTGTGCGTGACCCACGAGATGGGCTTTGCCCGCGAGGTCGCCGACCGCATCGTGTTCATGAACGAGGGCAGAGTGGTCGAGCAGGCCGCGCCGGAGCAGTTCTTCAAGCATCCGAAGTCGGAGCGGGCGCGGACGTTCCTCGACCAGATCATTCACTAGATGTCGGTGGAGATGCGGACATTCAGCGATCGCCTGCGCGGCATTCATGCTGCGACGATCGTGCCGATGACGCCCGATTTCGAGATCGATGAGGCGCAGCTCGCAGCCCATCTCACCGCGGTGGCATCCACATCCGGCATCAACGGGCTCCTGGTCAACGGTCACGCCGGCGAGAACTTCGTGCTGTCGCTGGCCGAGAAGCGGCGCGTGGTGGAGCTGGCGCGTCGGCACGCACCGAAGGACTGCCTGATCGTGTCCGGGGTCAACCATGAATCGAGCCTGGAGGCCGCGCGCGAGGCGGCTGCGCTGGAGCAGGCCGGTGCGGACGGGCTGCTGGTGTTTCCCCCCAACAGCTGGGCGCTCGGCCACGCCGATGAGTGCGTGATCGAGCATCACCGCCGCATCCGCGATGCGACGGCCGCGCCGCTGATGCTCTATGCTGCGCCCGTCGGCGCGGGAGCCATGGCTTATGCGCCACCGCTGCTGAAACGGCTCGTGGCGGACCCTCGCTTCGTTGCGATCAAGGAGGGCAGCTGGGAGGTCGCCACCTACGAACAGAATCTCAGGCTGATCCGGAAACTGCGACCGGAGTTCGTCGTGCTTGGCTCGGGTGACGAGCATCTGCTGACGAGCTATCTCGTCGGCTCGGCCGGCAGCCAGGTCAGCCTTGCCTGCGTCGTGTCCGAACTCGTGGTCAGCCTCTGGGCTGCGGGCGAGGCCCGCGATTGGGAGCGGGCGCGTGCCGCGCACGAGAAGCTGTATCCGCTTGCAGTCGCGATCTATCGCGATGCGCCCGGGGGGCGAGCAACAGTACGGCTCAAGGCCTGCCTGAAGTTGCTCGGACGGTTGACTTGCGACGCCGTGCGTCCGCCGCAGCTATCGGTCACGCGAGCCGAGCAACGGGCACTTGAGCTGGCACTACGAAGGACCGGTTGTCTCAATATCGATAATCTAAACTAGGGAGACTCCCTCGCTCGGCCGGCTCGTCCACAGCAAGCACTGCAGGTGCCATGGCGAGAACTTGGATGGTCTCGGGTCGGTTTCCGGCGGGAGCGGGAAACCGGAAGACCATGACCGAACGTGTAGTCGAGCCGTCGACCTCGTAGGCAAAGGTGCGCTGCTTGTCGCCGAGAATACTGGCAGTGCAACCCGGTGCTGGCAAATGCCAATGCTTGACCGATGCGCCGTGAAGCCTCTCTGGCCATTCGGTGCGAAGCCGCCCCGGAACCGTAGAGACCGTGCACGCCGTTCATGCCGATGGTAGAGACGCCGGGCCATCGGACATTGCGGTCCGCCCAAACGGACGTCATGCGACGAGCCTGGAGTATGAAGAGGCCATTCACCGCCGCGACACGGGGTTTTCAACATCGAACCCTTGCGCGACTCTAGGTTAGCCGTTCTTAGCATATTCGTGCGCCCCGCCGGGAGCGTCTTTCAGATCGCTTCCAGCGTTGCGCGTGGCCGCCGCCCGAACTGGCGCTCGCACCGGCTCGCCGCTGTTCATTGCAGGGCAAGGTGTTGCTAACGCAGACCGCGTGAGATGCCTACGAAGCTCTGCATTCGCAGTCTTCAGCGATTCCGCCTCATGCGTCCGACGGCCAGTTAGATAGGTTGGCCGCACAGATTGTCATTCTTGACGCCAACAGGATGCGGACGACGACAGGGGCATTGAGGCGACTTGTCAAAATCGTGAATAGTGATAATGAGCGAGGATCTAGGCGGAAACCAAGGGTTTCAATCACGGCAGCAGCGGAAATGTCAGCTGCCGCATGGCGAGGACGTTCTCATCACGCCGACCCGTGGCATCTGGCCATTCTGAACGCCTATCCGCAAGTGAAAGCGGTCGTACACACCCACGCAGATCGCTGCGTCGCGCTTTCCTGTCTCGCAGAAACCAATGTCGGCCTTCCATTTCATGGTCCCCGGTTTTGGCAGAAACGATGTGCCCTGTGCGCCCTACGCCACGTTCGGCGCCAGAGCGCTCGCCGAGTGAGCCGTCGCGGCGCTGGAACAGCGCAAGGCTTGCCTATTGGCGAACCACGGGATGATTGCCACGGGCAAGGGGCTGCAGGCTGGCTTCGACCTCACGGTGAAGCGCGAAACTCTCGCGGCAATATCTGCTGGCCTGTCAGGCCGGCGCGCCTGCGATCCTTCCCGACGAAATGGCGCTGCTGCTCGAGCGCTATGGCAGCTATGGCCGCGTTGCCTTGCCGGCCTGAGGGGCAATCTCATGGAAATCACCGTCAAGTCCAAAATCATGTCCGTGCTGACACGCTGACATACAATCGCGAGATCGGCAGCTCGCTTGCCCCGCACTCATCTCCAGCGCCTCGCCCGGCGATGGCGCCCTCGCAGTACCGAGTTCAAGCCGGCCTCCAATCTCAGCGTGCCGTTTGCGGTAGGCTGACACCCGGCAGCAATCGGGACGCATGGTGAGCGATATCAACTCCTCGATGCTTCCCGGCGGTCTCCGGCGTTGGGCGACCTGTAGGCAATCCCCGCTCATTGGCATCGCGATACGCCCGCCACGAGCGGGCGTTGCAGGTGCCGGGCCATCAGTTCGGCCGCTTCAGTGTAGCGTCGCGTCTCCAGGACGTCGAGAAGGCGCAGATGTTCGCGCACGTGCCGCCGCATGCCACCGCGGTCGGCAAAGCTGCGATAGGCGAACAGACGCCTGATCGAGTTCACGCGCTTGAGCGCCTCGAGAAAAAAGGGATTGCCGGCGCCGCGGATGATCTCTTCATGGAATTCGCAACCGGAGTGAAATATCTCGCCGATCGTCATCTTCTCGAGCTCGCCTTCGAAGACGCGCTGTTGGCGCTCGCGCAAGCGTACGATCACCTCCTGCGGCAGCGCAAAGCCGGGCTGCGCGATTGCCGCCGGCTCGATCACCGCGCGAAACGCCTTGGCCTGCGCTTGCGCTTCGGGGCTCGAGACCGTCTCCGCAAATCGCCAGCCATAACCGGGCAGGCGCGCGATCCAGCCCTCGGCGGCGATCCGGTCCAGCAGCCGCTGTAGCTCGGCGCGCGTGACGTCATAACGGCGCATCAGCTCCGCCTCGGTGACGTCGGCCGGCAGCCGGCTCGCAAGCACGTCGCCGGCGATGGTCGCATAGACCTGCTCGTTGCGCCTGACCGCCGCGAGCGCCGGTTGGGCCGCGCCGCTGGTGGGATTCTTTGACAGCACAAAGCCGCGATGCGGCTCGCCGCGCGCCAGCCCCGCTGCTTCCAGCGCCTTCAGGCCGAGCCGGATCGGCGCGCGCGACAGATCCAGTGCATCCGCAAGCCTTTGTTCGATCAGGCGATCCCCGGCCTTCATGCCTTCGCGCCGGGCGAGCGCCATGATCAGGCCGGCGAGATGCTCGGCGCGTTCGGAACCGTTCTTGTCGCTGCGTTGTCGGGAACTGTCGGATGCGCTCATGCAGTGCACGCAAGTTTTAGGGCTTGACAGACTGTCCCATGGATTGTTCTTTCATGCAATAATATACAATCGACGGGGAGAGAGCCCAATGGCGCGCGCCGCCGATGTCCACATTTGCGAGGTTGCCCCCCGCGATGGTCTCCAGAACCTGGACATCTCCGTTCCAACCGAGGCCAAATGCGCACTGATCGACGCGATCGCTGCTGCCGGCGTCCGCGAGATCGATGCCGGCTCTTTCGTGCCGTCAAAGGTGGTGCCGCAGTTCGCCGACGTCGACGCGGTGATGGCGCATGCGCTGACACACACGTCGGTGACCATCGGCGCGCTGGTGCCGAACCCGAAGGGCGCCCAGCGCGCCATCGCAGCAGGGGTCAAAGCCGTCTATTTCGTCATCTCAGCGAGCGAGACGCACAACCAGGCCAATGTGCGCCGCTCGGTCGACGAGCAGATCGAAGCATTCCGCGCGGTCCGAGCCGCGATCGACGCCCGGCCCGTGGGCCGACGACCGCAATTGATGGGCGCGATCTCCACCTCGTTCGGCTGCTCGCTGGAAGGTAAGGTGAGCGAAGCCGCCGTGTGCCGTGTGGCGCGCGCTTTTGCCGAAGCCCGGGCCGACGAGATCGGGCTTGCTGACACCGTCGGCTATGCGACGCCAAAATCGATCGGGCAAATCGTCACGGCGGTGCGGCGCGAGATCGGATCGCAAATGACGCTTCGGCTGCATCTGCACGATACGCTCGGCGCCGGCCTCGCCAATGCGATCGCCGGTCTCGAAGCCGGCATCCGCCGTTTCGACGCCGCGGTGTCCGGCCTCGGAGGCTGTCCCTTTGCTCCCGGTGCGCGCGGCAACATCGTCACCGAGGACCTCGTGTTCATGCTGGAGCGCATGGGGCTGTCTACCGGGATCGACCTTGATCGTCTGATGCAGACGCGCGAGATCCTCGCTCGCCATATCCCGGCGAAACATTTGACCGGACATCTGCACGAAGCCGGAATCCCCAAAGTCCTGTGGAGCGCGGCATGACCACGGCTGTGCGTGAGACGGCTTCGGAGCCTCGTCCACTGGCAGGCCTTCGGGTCATCGAATTCAGCCAGATGGTGATGGGGCCGAGCTGCGGCTTGATCCTCGCCGATCTCGGCGCCGACGTGATCAAGGTCGAGCCGCCCAAGGGCGACCGCACCCGCACCTTTAAGGGGCCCGCCGCCGGCTTCTTCGCCACCTACAGCCGCAACAAGCGCAGCATCGCGCTGGATACGTCGACCGCGGAAGGCCAGAGCGTGGCGCGCAGGTTGATCGAGAACAGCGACGTCCTGATCGAGAATTTCAGGCCGGGCCTGCTGAAGCGGATCGGCCTCGATTACGAGAGCGTCGCGGCCTTCGCGCCGCGCCTGATCTATTGCTCGCTCAAGGGGTATTTGCCAGGGCCTTACGAGAACCGCCTCGCGCTCGACGAAGTCGTGCAGATGATGGGTGGGCTCGCCTACATGACCGGCTTGCCCGACCGTCCCATGCGTGCCGGGGCCTCGGTCAACGATGTCATGGGCGGCATGTTCGGCGTGATCGCGATCCAGGCCGCGCTCGCCGAGCGGCAGCGAACCGGCCGGGGTCGCTACATCCAGAGTGCCCTGTACGAGAACAACGTGTTCCTGATGGCGCAGGCCATGATGTGCGAGGTGGTCAGCGGCCAGCCGTCGATCCCGTATTCGATCAAGGACAGCCCGTGGCCGGTCTACGATCTGTTCGACACAAGAGACGGCTCTAAGCTGTTCGTTACCATCGTCGGCGAAGAGCAGTGGGAGGCATTCTGTCGGGCCTTCGATCGCCAAGCTTGGCTCGTCGATCCGCGTTTTGCGACCAGCAACGACCGCGTCGATCATCGCAGCTGGCTGATCCCCGAGATCGCGAAGATCTTCAAGCAATGGAACAAGGCTGATCTTGCCGCCCGTCTCGAGCAGCTCGACCTGCCCTACGCGCCGGTGAACAAGCCCGGCGATCTCTTCGATGATCCGCATCTCAACCAGTCTGGCGGCCTGACCGATATTCGTCTGCCTGACGGCAGCGAGGCCAAGACGCCGCTGTTGCCGATTTCGATGGACGGAAGGCGCCTGCCCAACCGCTACGATCCGCCTGGGATCGGCGAGCACAGCGACAAGATCCTGAGCGAGATCGGCATGTCGCCGAATGAAATCGAAGCGCTACGACAGGCAGGGACAATCAAGGTCACGCCGTCCTGATCGGTCGGCGCTATCGAACAAGAACCAAGAGAGGAGGAGCACATGAGCATTACCAGGCGCCAGGCGCTAATCGCGGGCTCCGCATGGGCCGGCGCATCGCTGCTGCCGGGACAATTGCACGCCGAGGCCAAGCAGGTCTCGCTCGCCTTCGGGCCGGTCTCGCCGGTCTACGCCATCGGCATGATCGCGGAGCTGAAAGGGTACTTCAAAGACGAAGGGCTCGATCCCAAGCTCGTCACCGGCAATGCCGGCACATTCGGCCGCCAGACGCTGGCGGCAGGGCAGGCGCTGTTCGCCCATGGCGATGCCAGCCATCCGCTCCAGCTCGGTGCGCGCGGCAAGCCCTGCAAGATTCTGCTTGCGACCGAGATGGTGTGCTCCTACGCCAACATCATGGTCCGGCAGGACCTCTACGACAGCGGTATCAATTCGGTCGAGAAACTCGCCGACTACAAGCGCCCCGATGGCGCCAAGCCAATCGTTGCCGCGACCGCGATCGGGTCCGGCACCTGGGTGTTCGGCACTTATGTGTTCGAAGCGCGCGGGCTGGGCAGCAAGGTGAACTGGGTCGCAGGCGGCGGGCCCAACACGATGTTCCCTTCGCTCCAGACCAAGCAGTTCGACGCGATCATGGCGCCGCCGAGCTGGATCGTCGAGGTCGAGAAGAAGGGTTTTGGCAGGACGATTTACGACACGTCCAAGCCGGGCGTGTTCGAGAAGGATTTCGGCGGCACGCTGCCCGTGCTGGTGATCTACACGCTCCAGGACACGGTCGAGCAGGACAAGGCGATGGTGCAGGCCTATGTCAACGCGATCACCCGTGCGATGGCCTTCGTGAAGGCGACGCCGCTCGCGGAGGTGCAGACGCTGGTTACGCCGAAATATTTCTCAGGGATCGATCCCGATGCAGTCAGCGCCGAGCTCGGCTTCGACAAGTCGACCTGGGCCTATGACGGCGCCATCGACAAGGCTTCGTTCGAGCGCGGCTCCAAGCCCTGGTACCGCAAAGGGACCGACATTCCCGAGACCAGGTACGAGGACGTCGTCGACATGAGCTTCCTGCAGGCGACCAGGGCGAAGTACAAATGATCGCCGCGCCAAGCCAGGGCCTCGCGCTTGCGCGCGATGAGGATCGAGCGGCGACGGCGCGCACGCGCATTACCGTGCAGGGTCTTGCCAAGCGCTTCAACGCCTCCGGCCACGAGTTCGTGGCGGTGGATGACGTTTCCTTCGAGGTCAAGCAGGGCGAGTTCGTCGCGCTGCTCGGTCCATCCGGCTGCGGCAAGAGCACCATCCTCAACATGGTCGCGGGGCTGTTGCCGCGCTCCGGCGGACGCATCCTGATCGACGGGGACACGGTCGAGACCGGCAAGGTCAATCCTAGGGTCGGTTATGTCTTCCAGCGCGATACGCTGTTTCCCTGGCGAACCGTCGAGCAGAACATCGGCTATGGGCTGGAGATCGCGGGAGTGCCGAAGACCGAGCGCGCCGGGCGTGTCGCTTCGGCCGTCGAGAAGGCCGGGCTGTCGGGCTTTGCGCAGAGCTTTCCGCGCATGCTGTCCGGCGGCATGCGCCAGCGTGTCTCTTTGATGCGCACGCTGATCCTGGAGCCCGAGATCCTGCTGATGGACGAGCCGTTCGGCGCGCTCGACACCCACACCAAGCTCGAGATGCACAAGACGCTGCTGGAGATCTGGGAACGCGAGCGGCAGACCGTGCTGTTCGTGACGCACGATCTCGGCGAAGCCTTGACGCTGGCGAGCCGCATCATCCTGCTCTCGGCGCGGCCCGGGCGTCTCAAGGAGGATTTCGACGTCGCCATTCCGCGTCCGCGCGATCCCGTCGCGGTGCGCGAGACCGCCGAGTTCGGCCGGCTCTATTCGCACATCTGGCACTCCCTCGGCGAAGAGTTCCGCCGCACCGGGGCCGACTGATCATGTCCCACAGCCGCACCGTCATCCTGTTCTGGCAACTGGCCATTCTTGCCGCAATTCTCGTCGTCTGGCAGTGGGGCTTCGAGTGGAGCAAGGCGCTGCTGCCGAACGCCTATGTGCCGAAGATCCTCGATCCCTATTTTGTCGCAAAACCGTCGCTGGTCTGGCAGAGTTTTTTGCGGCTCGGCTGCTTTGCCGATGCAGGCGGCTTCGCGACCTGCATCAAGAGCGGTGACAACAATCTGTGGCTCGCGACGCTCATCACCTTGAAGAACACCTGGTGGGGTTTTCTGTTCGGCTCGGCTAGCGGCATCGCCGCTGGCCTCGTTCTCGGCCGCTCGGATTTCCTTGCCCGCGTGTTCGGACCCTACATCGTCGCGCTCAATTCGATCCCGCGCATTGCGCTGGTACCGCTCGTCATCCTGATCTTCGGCCTCGGCGATCTCTCCAAGATCGCGACCGCCTGGCTCGTCGTCTTTTTCGTGGTGTTCTTCAACACCTTCGAGGGAACGCGTGCGGTCGACCGCGACCAGATCGCCGCCGCCCGCCTGCTCGGCGCCAGCGAATTCACGGTGCTGCGGACCGTCGTGACCCCGTCCGCGCTCGCCTGGGTATTCGCCTCGCTGCTGCCGGCGGTGTCCTTTGCGCTGATCGGCGTCATCGTCGGCGAATTCATCGGCGCTGAGCGCGGCCTCGGCAAGCTCATCATCGAAGCCGAGGCGCGGGCCAATGCTAGCGAGATGATGGTCGCCATCTTTGTCATGATGTTCGTCGGCATCCTGCTGGCGATCGCGGTGCGCTCGCTCCAGTCCTACCTGTTGCGATGGCAACCGCAATTCGAGCCGCCGGTATAGCGGTCGGCAAGGACTCCAGGAGGTGAGCCGCAGCTATTGCATCAACAGCTGAACCGCGCCCGCTTGCATGATCGAGGCCGACGCTCTCCTTGCGAATGCCCGCGCTGCGGAGCCTCACCGATGGCTGCGAGCGCAGGGACGAGACCTGACGGTCGCGACTCGGCGATGCAGGCTGCTCGCTACCTGGAGTCAACCTGAGACGGTGATCCGCTCTCAGTCGAAAGCCGAGCTGGCGCTCGTCGCATCCCTCGCTGCATGAATTGGCACCTAAGCGTTGCCGCGCAACGTATCCAGACCCTTCAGAGAGGCAGTCAATTTGCTTACGAGGTAGCGACGCGCTACGACAGGCTCGCCGCCAACTATCTTGCCTTCGTTCAGCTCGCGTCGATCAGGCTATGGCTGCGCACAAACGAGTCCGCGGCCTAGTCTCGGAGACCCAGCAGCTCCGCAGTCGAATCAATACTTTACCTTGACGAGATCCGTGCTACCTGAAGATTGCGCGCCTGCACTGAGGTCGGCCGCCGAAGGCGTACATTCCCGATCGGCGAGCTATCTCGCCGCCGGCAAATCCGGATCGCCGATCGCGCCGGCAACGCGGACGCGCACGCGCAGTGAGTTGCCGGGCAGGTAGGCAATCGGCATGTCCTCGACATCGACGGTCTTGAGACTGTCGCGCGCTGCACCGGCCTGGACGGCACGGTCCGCCGCGATGTTGCGGGCGGCCGCGATGGCGTCCTCGCGGCTGAGGTCGCGGAACACCTGGTCGGCTTCGCCGCTGACCTGCGCGATCGCGGCGCCCACCGCGTTGGCGCAGTCGCCATGCGGCACGCGCACGATCTTCGAGATGCCCGGCAGGCGATCCGGCACCAGGAAGGCGCCGCCGCCGACCGCAAGCAGCGGCACGTCGCCGGCTTCGGTCTTCATGCGGTCGATATCCTCCTCGAGCTTGCGCCAGGCGTCACGTAGCGCGGCATCGACCAGGCGTTTGGGCAATTTGGCGACGCGGGAGGGGTCGCCAATGTCGATCAGGCCGGCCGCGACAGCAATGTCGGTTGCGGTGAGGCGCGTGCCGCCGAACACCAGCGCGTCCGATGTCAGGCGATAGCCGACGCTGACCGGGCCGACGCGGACCGGCTCCTCCTCGACATGGCTGCCGCCGCCGAGCCCGATCGACAGGAGATCAGGCATCCGGAACAGCGTGCGGACCCCGCCGACTTCGACCACCGCGTTGGCCTCGCGCGGAAAGCCGTGCCTGAGCTGGCCGATGTCGCTTGTGGTGCCGCCGACGTCGACGACCATCGCGTCGTCCAGGCCGGAGAGGTGGGCGGCGCCGCGCATGGAATTGGTGGCGCCGGACGCAAAGCTCATCACCGGGAAAGCGGTGGCGATCTCGGCCTGCATCACGGTGCCGTCGTTCTGGGTCAGGAACAGCGGCGCATCGATGCCGCTGTCGGCGATCGCCTTGCGGAAGGCCGCGACCGTGGTGATGGCGAGTTCGTGCAGGGAGGCGTTGAGGAGCGCGGCATTCTCGCGCTCCAGAAGTCCGATGCGGCCGAGATCGTGCGACAGTGTCACCGCGACATCAGGGCAGATCTCGACGAGGATGTCGCGGGCCGTCGTCTCGCAGGACGGATCGAGCGGCGAGAAGCTCGAGCACACCGCGACGGAGCGCAGGCCCTTGTCCTTGATTTTTCGCGCGGCGTCCTTGAGGCCGGCGATGTCGAGCGGCATGAACGGGCGACCGTCGTAATCGTGGCCGCCCTCCAGCATGAAGATCTCGCCATTGACGAGGCTGGCGAGATCGGCCGGCCAGTCGCAGAACGGCCGCAGGGAGGCGCTGGCGGGCATCCCGATGCGGATCGCGCCGATCTTCTGCACGTGGCGGCGCTGCACCACCGCGTTGATGAAATGCGTGGTGCCGATCACGACCGCATCGACCTTCACCGCGGCGGCGGGCTCCGAGCGCAATGCCTTGAGTGCGTCGAGGATGCCCGAGGTCACGTCTGACGTGGTCGGGCGCTTGACGGAATGAACGACCTTCTCGTCGACGATCAGAACGGCGTCCGTGTTGGTGCCGCCGACATCGATGCCAATGCGTTTCATGGGACCTTAAGCTCCGACTGCTGCGGGCGAGAAGAGGGAATGGAAATCGAGGTCGTAACCGAAGGCGCGGGGGCCGACGAATTCGAGGCCCCGGGGGCTCGTCAGCACTGAAGGCGCCGGCAGCGCCACGACGGTGACGCGCTGGCCGTAACGGATGGTTTCGGTGCCGATGCCATGGCCGTTGACGCTGTCGAGCACGCAGATCAGGTCGGGCGACGTCGCAATCGCGTTCTCGCCGCGCCAGGCCACGATCCATTCGTTCTGGAACGAGAGTTTTAGTTTCGTGCCGCGATCCGCATCGCTGCCGTCGGCCATCGCCGTGCCGCGCAAAAATCCTTCGGTGGTGCGGCGGGCGACGTCGACGATCTTGCCGGTGAAGAGCTTCCTGCCGCCTTCCGTTGCGAGCAGCGCCGCGATCGGATCCTCATGGCGGCGGTTGGCCTCCTGCACGGCTCGGCCGATGCGGATCGCCTTGGTGGTGGTGAAGTGGATGCCCCAGTCCTTCACCTCGCGTCCGGTGCGCGGCGCCTTGCTGGTGGAGGCGATCGAGCCCATCTCGACGCAGATTTTGCGGCTGGCCCGCTCCATCCATTTCCAGCTCGGCACCTTCGTCACGACGGCCTCGATGCCGCGGGGATCGTACAGCGTGCAGGGATAGGGACGCAGGTCCCCGATCGCGACCGACGTCATCTGCGCTTCGGGGAAGGCGCGGCCCATGCAGTCGGCGTCCACGACGGGAATGCCGAGATGGGCGGCCGCCATCAGCGCCTGCACGCCGTTGCCGCCGCCGATCTCGATCGACATCACGGCGCGGAACTTGATGTTGTTGATCTCTTCCTGCATGCGCACCGCGCGGGCGATGTTGCGGCTGTCGGCGAGGCGCTCCAGTCCGACCAGCGGCGCGCCCATGTTGGAGACCACCGCGACCCAGTCCTCGTCGTCGAGGTCGAGCGGCGACATCAGCTGCACGCTGTGCCCTTCGGCATAGAGCCGGCGCAGATTGAGCAGGCCGAGATAGGGGCTGCCGCCGCCGCCGGTGCCGAGAATCCAGGCGCCGACCGCGAGCGCCTCGATCTCCTCGAGGCTGATCGTCTTCAATTCCGCACTTCTCACGACACCAACTCCTCGACGATGCGGGCGGCCGCGGCGATGCCGAGGATCACCGGACCGGGATAGGCGGTGCGCACGCGCGCCTTGTTGGCGCTGGTGTAGCTGATGCAGTCCATTACGACGAGATCGGGCTCGAGCTCCGCCATCATGCGTGCGGCCTCGTCGACCGTGGCATCGTTCGAGCCGGGACGCAGCGTGATGCCGACCACCTCGACCCCGTCGCGCTGCCACTTCTTGTCGATCAGCGCGGTCTGCTCGGGCAGCGGCGAGAACACGCCCAGTCGGCCCTTTGGCAGCATCGCCTCGACGAGGTTGTGCAGGATGGCCGAGGGCAGGATGACGAGGCCGTCGGCCGCGAGATTGGGGAATTTGCCGGTGCAGGCCATCAGCGTCACGCCGACGCCTTCATGCTTGAAGCGGATGATCTGCTGGCTCGCGCGCCGCTCCACCTCCTTCTTGCTGATGGTGACGCCGTCGCCGTTCGGCAGCAGCGTGAACAGCGTGTCGTAGCCGTCCATCGGCGGGATGGCGTCGATCTCCGCGCGGCTCATGCCGTCGAGCGCGCCGCGTAGCTCGATCTGGATGCCGGGCGAGAGCACGGTGGCGATCTCGGACGCGACGGTGGGACGCGGGCTCTGGCCGATCACGACGACCCCGATGCGCTGGTGCTGCAATGGCATGTTCATGTCTAGTCCTTCAAGACGACGAGATCGGCCGGCGTCCATTCAAGCGTGACGCCGCTACCGGGAACGAACAGGCGGCTCGCGCCTGCATTGGGTTGCTGCACGAGGACGCGATGGCCGCCCTCGAGCGTGATGCGGTAGAGCACGGCGCCGCCAAGGAAGTTGGTGTTCTCGACGATGCCGTGAGCGGAACTGCCGGCTGTGATGGCGCTGTCAGAACGCGGCAAGAGGCCGATCTTTTCCGGGCGCAGCGCCACCGAGAGAACGCCGGTGCTCTGCGCCTCGGTCGGCGGCAGCGCCAGGATGAGGCCTTTGCCGACGTCGAGGTTCGGGCCGACGCGCTCGCCGCGGAAGATGTTGGTGTCGCCGATGAAGTCGGCGACGAAGCGCGTGGTGGGCTGGTTGTAGATCTCCGCGGGCGTGCCGACCTGCTCGACCCTGCCGCCATTCATCACCGCGATGCGGTCGGACATCGCCAGCGCCTCCTCCTGGTCGTGGGTGACGAACACGAGCGTGAGGCCGAGCTTCTTCTGGAGTTGCTTGAGCTCGAACTGCATCTGCTGACGCAGCTTCTTGTCGAGTGCCCCGAGCGGCTCGTCGCAGAGCAGGACGCGCGGTGCGATCACGATGGCGCGGGCGAGGGCGACGCGCTGCTGCTGGCCGCCGGAGAGCTGGGCAGGGCGGCGTTCTTCCAGGCCGGACAGCTCGACCATGGCCAGCGCCGCCTTCACCTTCGCTGCGATGCTGGCCTTGTCGAGCCCGCGCATGCGCAGCCCGAACGCGACGTTCTCGGCAACAGTCCGATGCGGGAACAGCGCGTAGTTCTGGAACACCATGCCCATGTCGCGCTTGTGCGCGGGCACATGGGTGATGTCGGCGCCATCGACGCGGATCGCGCCCGCGCTGGGCATCTCGAAGCCGGCGATCATCCGCAGCGTCGTGGTCTTGCCGCAGCCGGACGGGCCGAGCAGGGAGAAGAACTCGCCCTGCCGGATGTCCATCGCGACCGCATCCACCGCGCGCACGCCGCCGTCATAGACCTTGCTGACGCCGGCGATCTCGATCGACGCGCTCATGCGCGGAAGATCCGGTTGACGCGCTGGTCGATCTCGTCCTTGCGCTCGTTGTACCACTTCCAGTCGACCTGGATCAGCTTCGAGACCTTCTCGGGTGTGGTGAGCAGCTTGGCGTCGTATTTGGCGTCGAGCTTCACCTTCTTGTTGGCCGGCGAATACCACACGGTCTCCGCAAGGCGCTTCTGCACCTCGGGGCGCAGCATGTAGTTGACGTAGGCGTTGGCGAGCTCCTTCATCTTGCTGCCGGGCGTGATGGTCAAGACCTGTTCCAGCGACAGCACGCCTTCGCTCGGCGAGACGAAATCGGTCGGCTGGTTCTGGCCGTCATAGCGGTAGATGCCGGAATCGTGGATGACGCAGAGGCCGACCTCGCCCGACAGCAGCATCTTCTCCATCGCGCCGGTGAAATCGACGATCTTGATCGGTTTCAGCTTCTCCAGCGCCGTGTAGGCCGCGTCGAGATCGGTCTGGCCCTTGCCGAACAGCGTGCCGCACATCATCAGGAAGGCCTGGCCGAGGCTGTTGACGGGAATGACATAGCCGCCGCGGACACCGTTGTATTTCGCGTCCCACAGCTCCTTCCAGGAGGAGACGGGGCCATAGCCCTTGTCGGTGCGCAGCCCCAGGCCGATGGCGCTGGTGAAGATCGAGACGCCGACGATCTTGTCGCTGATCGAGTAGGGATAGACGTCGGCGAGGTTCGGCACCAGCTTGGGATCGATCTTCGGCTCGACCAGTCCCATCTCGGCGGCGGCCCATTGCTCGTTGGAATTGGTGTGCAGCACGTCGTAGATCGGCGCCGAGCGCGAGCTCGCCTGGAGCTTCGGCAGATACGGGAAAGCCGAGTCGGTCTGGAGCTTGCACTTGAACTCGCTCTCGAAGGCGGGGCCGATCTCGGCCTTCATGATGTCGCCCCACTTGCCGCCCCAGCCGGTGATGCGCAGCGTCGGATCGTCGGCGCGCGCGACGTAAGGCGCGGCGATCGTGCCGATGCCGAGCGAGGCGCTCGCGGTCAGAAAGCGGCGGCGGCTGAGCGGTCCCAGAGCTTTCATCATGTCCTAATTCCTTCGGTGCAATGAGCGGTTACAATTTCACGTAGGAGCGCAAGCCCACCGTGCGGTCGAGCCCGATGACGACGACGAAGGCGAGCACGATCGAGACGACGGATGCCGCGCCAATGGTGCCGTCCAGATCGAATTTGAGGTAGTTGAACAGGGTGACCGGCAGCGTCTCGTTGCCCGGTGAGACCAGGAACAGCGAGACCGGAAACTGGTCGAACGAGACGATGAAGGCGAAGATCGCGCCGGCCAGCACGCCCGGCTTGATCAGCGGCAGCGTCACCTCGAAGAACGTGCGCAATGGGCTGGCGCCGAGATTGCGCGCGGCTTCCTCGAGGCGCGTGTCGAAATTATGCAGCACGGCGAGCGTGGTGCGGACCACGTAAGGCAGCGTCACCAGCGTGTGGCCGGCCACGAGGCCCCAGGTCGGACGCCCCACGTCGAGCAGCACATAGGTCTGGAATAGCGCAAGTCCGGTCAGGATCGCCGGCAGCATCAAGGGCGAGAGCATGGTCGCCACGATCAACCGTGTGCCCGGCAGATTGCCGCGCGCCAGCGCCAGCGCGGCGGAAGCGCCGAGGATCGTTGCAGAGACCGTGGTGAGGACCGCAACCTCGAGGCTGAAACCGAGCGCGTGCATGAAGTCCCGCGAGGCGAAGAATTTCTCGAACCAGCGCAAGGAGACGCCGACCGGCGGAAACTGGATGAAGGGTGTCGGGTTCAGCGCGAACACGACCACGATCGCGATCGGGGCCAGCAGGAAGGCCAGGATGGCGATGTTGATCGCGAGATAGAGGGTGCGGCCGTAATGCCTGACGCTTTCGGCGGTGCGCGCGGGCGCGGCCGGCCGGCTTGCTGCGAGCGATGCGCTGTGCGAGACCGTGGTCTGCATCGTCGGCCTCACTGCAATTCGCGCTGGCCGGAGACGAGGCCGAGCGCGCGGTTATAGGCGATGACGAGCAGCAGCGAGATCACGAGCAGCACGATGCCGAGCGCGGCGGCGAAGCCGACGTTGAAGTTCGCGGAGATCTGCTGGTAGATCAGGATCGGCAGCGTCATGATCTGGAAGCCGCCAAGCAGGATCGGGGTGACATAGGCGCTGATCGCCAGCGCGAAGACGAGAAGCGAGCCGGCGAGGATGCCGGGCAGGCTGAGCGGCAGCGTCACCTCGATGAAGGCACGCAACGGGCTGGCGCCGAGATTTTCGGCGGCCTGCTCCAGGCGCTCGTCGATGCGGCCGATCACGCCGGTCAGCGTCAGCACCATGAAGGGCACGTAGATGTGGACGAGCCCGACCACGATGCCGGTCTCGGTGTACATCAGTTTCAGCGGCTGGGAGATCAGGCCGAGCGCGATCAGGGTCTCGTTGATCACGCCCTTGTCGGACAATAGCGTCATCCAGGCGAAGGTGCGCACCACGATGCCGGTCAGCATCGGCGCCAGCACCGCCATCAGCAGCAGCGCGTGCCCGGTGCGGCTCTTGATGCGCGCCATCCAATGCGCCAGCGGATAGCCAATGAGAAGCGCGACCAGCGTGGTGACGAGCCCGATCCGGATCGTGGTCCAGATCACCTCGTGATAATAGGGATCGCCGATCATGCGCGCGTAGTGACGCGTGGTGAAGGCGACCTTCGGCATCACGATGGGATTGCCGGTGAGCACGCTCATCAGCGCCATCAGCCCGATCGGCAGGAAGAAGAACAGCGCGAACAGCAGCGCGCTCGGCAGGATGAAGAGTGCAAGGCTGTTCGGCCGCGTGGTCGCGGTGCTGCTCATCGCGTCCCCGTCTGAAAGCTTGTCGCCTGATCGAGCGGATCGCCGGTCAGCCGGCGCAATTTCGTCGCCATCGCCGCGAGCTCCCGGCGGACATTGGCGCGCTCGGCGGCGGTGGTGGCCTGCACCGAATAGGACACCGCGATTCCGATCATCTCGCCGGTCTCGCCGCTCTTCAGCGCAAAACCCTGCGAGCCGACGCCCTCGATCGATTCATCGGCCGCGTCCGACACGCCGGTGCGGCGGATCTCGTCGAGGCGCGCCATCAACTGCTTGAAATTCTGCGGCGAGTTGCGCGGCAGCTTGGGATAGGTCAACGGCACACGCGCCCGGATATCCTCGTCGGTGAGGCGTGCGAGCATGGCGCGGCCGTTCGAGGTCGCGAGGGCCGGCGTGCGCTGGCCCGGCGGATTGACGACGCGCAAGGGGTTGGAGCCCGGCACGATGCGGAGCACGACCTGCTCGTAGCCGTCGAGCACGGCGATGTAGCCGGTGTGTCCGGTGCGGGCGCAGACCTCGCGCAGCTCGCGCTCGGCCATGCTGATGAGGTCGTCATGGGCGCGGTGCAGCCGGCCGAGCTCGAAGGTGAGCAGGCCCGGCCGGTAGCGGCGAGTGTGGGGGTCCTGTTCGAGCAGGCCGCAGTCGCGCAACGACCGCAGCAATCGCGAGGTCGAGCTCTTCGGCTTGCCCGTCAGCGCCATCACGTCCACGAACGACAGATCGGGCCGCGCGCTGGAGAAGCAGCGGAGAATCTCGATCGCATTGGTGAGAGCGCTCATGCAGGCTGGTCCAGTGTAGTTCCGCATCTTGGAACATTGTCTCAAATTCTAAATCTGGCGCGGAAACGGGCAAGCGGAAATTTCCGGCAGAGTGGTGCCAAATTGCGCAGCTGCGGCGGACGGTCGCCCGTGGCGACTTCGAAGCGGCGCAACGAACAGTGCGCCGCTTCTTTGCGTCAAGCAGTCTCGACAGCGACATTGACGATCCAGTCGCGCGCGAGCGTCACGTTGGCTGCCAAACGCAACACTACTGGCCGAGCCCGGCTTCGGCGCTTACGGGCAAAGCGGAAATCAGCCGAGGCCCCAGCTGACTCGGTCGAGAATGACCCTGAACTGCCGTCGATCACTCGCTGCTATGCGGCCTGTTGCCCATCCATCAGCCAATAGATGATGGTCGTCAGCGCAAGGGCGGCGCCCAAAAATGCGAGCCCGACGCCTGAAACCGATTTGGCGCATAGTGACGCAAATGGCTGAGGCGGTCGCCGCACGATCGCCTAGAAGCGCCGACACGGCGGCGGCAGTGATCTGAGCGTTGATCACGGCACAGCCCGACCCGCTGACAAACAGCGCAATGACCGTCATTGCCAGCGTGTGCGGCCCGCCATTTGCGCTGGAGATCGCGTCTAGTGCCAAGTCAGCAACCCCGATAAGCGCGAGACCACCGCAGAAGAACGACGGTGACGGGATGCGGGTCGTCACCGAACGACGTTACGCGTGGGGGCCAGCTCGGCCTTGGCAACATGGTGGCTGGTCCGCCGCCTGCCGGACTTTCGGGCGATATGCCAGCCGATTTGACCGGCGATCGTAGCGACGCACTGTTCGCGAATTGGCTTGCTGAGTAAGCCGAGACGACCATGAGGAATATTCGGCTGCGTAGTTCGTATCGGCCCTCGCGACATATCGCATTCCTTGCGAGCTTGGCCGCTAACCGAACCAAGCGGACGTAGCCTTCTTAGCATCACACCAACGCTTATGATGGGGTGGACGCCCCGCCGACGGCATCGATGTGCCAAAGTGGAGGAGTTGAGCACCACTTGAGGGAGGCGTCCGCGTACGAGGTTATCACAATCCGTCTGGATATCGCCAAGCACGCTTTTCACGTTCACGGAGCGTGATGAGCATGGTCGAGCAGTGTTCAGCAATAAGTTTAGCCGAGCAAAGCTGCAAATTTCTTCGCAGCGTTGAGACCAACGTCTTCCGTCTGCTCATCTCTGGAGGCCCCGCGAGATGCAAGCGGTTTTTGGAGAAGTTCGGCACGTCGGCAGCTCGGGAAACTAGGGATGGCCAACTGCACCGCCGTGCACATCGTATGATGCAGTGACGCGCCTCCGTATCGTGCAGACTTCTGACGCGCCCTCAAGGAGCGACGCGATATGTGAAGACTAGCGCTAGACTCGGCAGTGTTCGAGCGCTAAACGACCAGCTCGGCATGCCGTCAATCACAAGCTTAATGTAGATCGAGCAGTTCGGAAGATCGAGACGTTGACGTGCTAAGGTCACATGCCCAATCTCTGTAGCCGATGACGATTTAGTAATTAGCTTGACGCAGCCTTCCGGTAGATCCTGACGCAAGTCAGCTTCGGATATTCCATAATCTATGATATGCGAGCGAGAGCTGGATGCTTCTGGCGGAGGCCGCGCAAGCTATGAGTAATTGGCGCGAACCAAGCACGATACTTCTATGAAGTTTGCAGAGCAAAACTCGCGACTGATCAGCCGCATCCCGCTCGTGCTATCTTTTCGAAGAATGCACAACAGTGCGCCCCCGGTGCAAGCCAACTGCCGGGAAGCCAGGTACCCACTAGTCGGAACTCCAAACTTGCTTGCCGGGCACGCGCCGCTTTCCCAGCGGACCTGCTCGCGTTCGCGAGTGGGAGCAGTCACGTCCCATCAGACTGCTGTCAGATGCGAAGTCGGCCTCTTCGAGAAGATCGAGTGCGCTGTCGCTAAACTCAATAGCGCGAACGGTACCCAAGACAAACTGAAGGATTGCCGTTGGCCATTGCGCTCATCTAGCACTACTTTGGCAGAATTGGTTTGTGCTGCAGTTTTTCACGGATACGTCTTCTGCAGTAGGGGCATCGCTGCGATGGCTGCCGTAGGATGAGATCGACGATGGCGTGACGTACTGCGGGCATGGTTGGCTGAGGCGGAGGCCCGTTGATTCTTTTTTTTCCGCCCCGCGTGTGCGAGGCGACGGTATTGCAAGAAGGCGTAGGCGATCATGGTCATTAGTCCGTGACGATGAAGACCTTGCCATGATCGCCCTTCGAAGTGATCAAGTCCAAGCTCCTCTTTCAACTGCTGATGCGCCTGCTCGCAGATCCATCGTGCTTTTATGGTGGCGGCCAGTGTGCGCAGATCCGTCGACGCAGGCAGGTTGGCCAGATAGTATTTTTTCTCCCCTGAGGCACGTTGCTCGCCAATGAGCCAGGCTTCGTCGCCCGGGAGATGCTGCTGACCCTTATCCCATATCCGCTGCGGAGGTCCGTCGGCGGTGCG
>NZ_JADPJR010000107.1:0-51555 GCF_023073535.1 Bradyrhizobium sp. 179
ACCGATCTCGATAAAACTTGCCAGCGTCCAGACCGGCCATTCCGGTGGTTGCGTCAGCCCTTTCTGGACTTGCGCCAGGTAGCGCATGACCTAAACTTTCCGAACCGTCAAAAATGGGGCGGATAGAGGGCGTCTCGTGCTATGCATCGACCTAACATTGCGATCCGAAACACGCTAATGCGCTGCGTCTGCGCACTGTTTTCAACAGCTCGGCACGCATAGGAAAGGAACACTTTCATTCCGGCAATTTGAAGCGCCGTAGAGCAGCTGCTGATCGAAAGCAGCCCTTTAGGTTGCTGTGTAGTTCGAAGAGTCGCGACAGAGTCAGGGGGTAGGCTGTCCGGAATCCACTTGGCATGTTGCTTACGCGTTGCCTCCGATCATCCCGGACGATCGGCTCGACCGTGCATAAATGCTCAGGCCACTGGGTAATCAGTCTCCGCGCATCCACAACTCTTTCGCAGTGGAAAAATTCTGAGGCGGCAGACCCGTGCCGTTTCGCCCCACAAAACTGGCCCGCCACAACAAGCGGTTTTGTCCGGCATGAATGCCGAGTGGCTGCGCAAGCGGAGCTGCCCGAGGCCATTCACCTTGCGTTGCGTGAGTCAACGAAGGGACAGGCGGCGAGCGGGATCAGGACGGGCGTCCGTGCAATGTGAACATTTTTCCGTCCCGAACGGTTGAGCGCCGTTCGGCCGGCTGAGCAAAATTTGCCAGACATCGCCCCGTACGGATACGCTGGAAGGCCTATCAGTGCCGGATTGAAGCTTCGCGACTGGCCTCTACTGACAAGACTTGGACCAAAACCAAACATGCGTGGCTGCGGCCGAGCAGTCAGCATCTTGAAGCATCTGCGCCCTTCGGCCACCTGAAGACAATGACCTTCATCGCTGCGCTGCGCCGCGATTGGATTGGTGCGCCCTGGCTCGGTGGCGCGCCCCGTGAATGGTGAGCTCTTCACGCTCTACGTCGAAAAGGTGCTGGCGCAAAGTCTGGCAGAAGGCGAAATCATGATCTTCAAAAACCTCAGAAAACCCAAGGGCTCGAGGCAACTTGGAAAGCCAGTGCCGGGGAAAATATTCATTCGTGGCGTGCATTTATGCAAAAAGCGTAGAAGGCCAGGAGCTGAACACGAGCTAGATGCACTCGCCGAACGCTTTTAAGGGATTCCCCCTCTGGACATGGCGCACGATCCTGGCCGTAGGCTAAAGTTACCATCCAGCAGGACCAAAAGAAACCGGGCCGAAGTTGCGAGTCGGCAGGAGTATGGACTGTAGATTACGAACGGCATCACCGACCGCGGCCGGCATCTATCATGAAACGTAGGAGGGGGAAGGTGAAGCGGCGCCGGGCAATCCACTGCTGCCTACGTCTTGTCCGTGCGCTCACCCACGGGTGAGCATCATACTGTTCAGTTTAATTCGGAGACCTGCTCACGAAGGCGAATTGCTCGCGATGATTTTGCTCGTTTGTGCCTTTTGGAGCAGCAGCCAAGCGCAAATATGCGGGACTCATCCGGTGGGACCTTGGCGCCTCGATCTCCGACCGGCAATGAACTCAGGCGGCAAACGCCACGCCAAACTCGAGGGCAGTTTGCAGCTAAACGCACAGGACTAAAGGCGAAATCCAAAGCACTGGAGGGCAACATGAGCGGACGGGACCAGCTTATGGGCGATTTTTGGAATCGATGCAGGCTGCATCAGAAGTAGCGTTCCTTCACTGACAATCAACTGTTCGAGGGGGACATTGCGGGCTACGAAGATCTCTCCATGTACGACGCCCCCTGGCACGTCGGGATCGTCTCCAGCTCGCGTAGCCAAGTGCTCAAAACGGCAAGCCGGCAAACGACAGCCGATCTCCTCATAAACCTCTCTTACAATACATTCCAGGAAAGACTCGTTGCCTTCGCGATGGCCTCCAAACAATCCAACTTTCCCCGGATGTAGGATTCCAGGAACAGTGTCACGCTGCTGCAATAGAAGACGCCCGTCCTGAGCAAGAAGAATGGCGGCGGTCGCTTCCCGTCGTTTACCGTTCATGAGATTGCATCAAAGCGCCATCGGTGGTCGATGATAGAATTGATCGTCGCCGACCGTTTGCGCTGACAGGTGCCTCCTTGATCGACGACGAGCCGAACAGGACCTTGCTGAATCGTAAGGTTTGGCGGCGCAACCGGCGCGCCGAAAACACTAATGCGAGCGCGCGAGATCTGCATATTTAAACAACCATGTCTCTCGTCGTCAGAGCTTGATCTAGGAGCGAAGGTCGAGCGGCAATTGGTCGCCTATGTCCGGTCTTCGGGTTGCGCGAACTTCACGTGGTGAGCATCGCCGGAGCTCTCGTTACAAATTAGACGAGTCTGTGACTTGGCAATCGTGTCCCGTGGAGTGGTGTAGCTGGCGGAAGACATCAGCTTGCCACGACGGGCAAGCCACCCGGGAAATCATAGCTCAATGGGACGGTAGTTTCTAGCGTAGGATAGCGGCGCGCTGCACAGCCCATTCTCGTCTTGTTTGAGCAGGATCGTGCCGACAAGGCGAACGAGGTCCTTGTCGGGAAGCTGCCGACGACCTCGGTCACCGCTGGATCTGGCCGATAAGGCGCTCGATCGGGTTGATCGAGTGCAGCTTGGCGGGTGCGGAGCCGGAACAGTCATGCTAGGCAAGCATAGCTTCAATAATGAAAGTGAGCGAGCTTGGGGCAGTTTGGGACGGAGCTGGTCGGCAACCGGTAGCGATGGCTGAGACGACGCGCCTGCCGCTCTTGCCGGCATGCGCCAGGTCCTTGTTGGCGCGGCAGCTCTGCTGGATGCCGTTGAGCTTGGCGACAGCCTTGACCTGCGAGGCGTCACGCTGGTGGTCTTCGACGCCCATTAGGGCCCTAGGGCGGGGAACCTTGCGCAAGAACGCGGTCCAGAATGCCTCGGCCTCGGAGCAGCCGATGTCCATGCCGAAAATCCCGCGTCGGCCGTCACTGTTGACGGCGGGAGTTCTGCCAGGGATTAGAAACAGCGGCCAAGTTGTGGCTGTTCCCGCCCGGCAGCCAATCCTGCTGGAGCAGATCTTTGCGATTTCCGCTGCGACAGGTATCCCGCTCCTGATCCTCGCGCTTATGCTCACCATGGTCGCAGCCCAGCTTCCAATTGGCTTCCATCTGGTCTGAACCGAGAAACATGAGTTGGGAAATTCTGCGCAAAAGGTAGGCCGCTTAATGCCCCTCGAGCCCATTTGTCGCTGAGCCCACCCCTGTCGGCCAGGTGCACAGCCATCGAGGCGTTGAGACTTGGCGTGTTTTGATTTACGAGGGAGGGCTCTGATGGTGCTTCTGCAGTTTATAAGTCCATACGTGAGGTCAGTCCTGATCTTCGGATCTTCGTGCTATCGTGCAGTTTGATGTGGCGCGATTGGAGTTTGCTTGGCCCGATCGGCGAAAATTTATCAATTCTCTTATTAGCAGGAGCCGCCGAAGCTGCGTTCCGTTCAGGAGCGCTTCAAACAGGGACAGAATTTCGCGTGCCTGGATGTAGACTTCCATGTTCAGGGCGTGCTGATCGAAGCCGTAGGAGCGGAGCCGGGTTTCGATTTCAACCGCGGCAGACCGGTCGAGCTGCCAATCCAGCGCGTTCCTAATCGTGTAGATTTCGGCGGCGTCCTGTAAGTCGGGAGGCATGCCCGCGACGTCCACGCGCCGAAGCGTCATCTCGACAGCCTTCTGCCGGTACGCGCCAAGGAGCCTGTGTCGCAGAACCCGGTAGCGCTGCATCTCCCAGGAGAGTTCGGCAATGTCGATGGTGAGGAGCCATTCGATAGCGGACCGCGGATTGATGTCGCGAAAGATTGCAGCCTGAAGCGCGTGATAGTGATCGATGTTCTCTCCAGCCAGGAGCTGTGGTGGAGGACAAAGCGCTTCGAGGTGAGGGGGCAACACAGCCAGCGTTAGCGGGTGAGGACGATCGATTGGAGTATTCATTGCCGTTGCACGTGCAAGAGTGGAGTTTGGCTAGGTGCAGAGTGGCTCGCTCCATCCGTCAGATGAACGGGGCTCGCATCCCAAAGATCCTTGGCGATTGATAACAGGTTCGCCCACCAAGCTCGCTCGTTGCCGTGGCGGTGGAGCGATTGATGGTGCGATCGGCAGAGCGGCACCGTGAACTCGTCGCTCACCTTGCGCCCTAATGTTCTTGGCTGAGCAAACTTCAGATGATGCGCATCAGCGGAGGTCTTCTGGCAGACCAGGCAACCCTGGCTGCGGATGAACGCGAGGTGATCCTTGCTGCGTCGTCGGGGCGGCTCTTTCGGGAAGGCGAGGCCGACTTGCTCTTCGGGAGTAGGAGCAGCTGCATGAACTTTGCTGGGCGCCGCCGTTGGGCCTCCATCGGCGGGAACTCGGTCCACTGAGGACACAGGCTGCTGGTCTGCTAAATAGGCGTCGGGAAGGGCGGCTTCCTCAAATGTTTTCTGGTAGGCGGCCTCGAGTACGCGGGCGTCCGCCTCCAGAAGGGTGTTCTTGAGCGGGAGGCCGATCTTGGCCCAGGCAAGCAGCTCTTCGCTGCCCTCCCGCTGCGCAAGCTCGCCCAAGAGCCGGTCCAGGAGCTCGGCGGAGCGTTCAGGGCTAAGAGAGGAGGGCGGTTCAGGCCGCTTTTAGGGGCCTTCCCCTTCGGTCCTAGCGCACTCTGTGGTCGCTTGGCAGCTGGAGGCGCTGGAACGATGTCAGGGGCGTCCAAATCATCCTCCCCGGCGATCCCGCCCAGGGCAAAGAGAGCATATCGGCGAGCGTAGGTCAGCGCTGTTCCCATCCGATGCGGCGCTTCAACCTCCTTGGCGGCGCACACCGGAAGGTCCGAGGAGATCCATTCGCCGGAGGCGTGGGCCAGCAGGGTCGTGAGATGGATCTGGCCCGTGCCCTGCTCGATCCGGCTGGTCTGGATGGTGGCGATCTCCTGCTGGCTTAGCGTCTTGCGGACGATGTCAAGGCCAGAGGCTAGCGAAGCGTAACGGAAGGTCCGGTCGTCTTCCCGCGGGAAGGGCGACCGGATCACGGCGGTGAGGGTCTTCTCGGGGTTCATGAGTTCAGCCCGGGCGCGGGCAAGCGCGGCCGCGATGGTCCCGATCCGCTCACTGGACTGGTGCATCGGAGCCCTCCGTCGCGCCGTGGGCCTCGAAACTCACCGCGCCGGACTTGGAGCGCTTGGCTTTGATGCCGTGGCCGGTCGCCTCCTTGGCATCCTCCGGCATGAGCTTCTTCAGATCAGCCTTGGCGGTCTCATGCTCGCCATGGGCCTCCCGGGTTCGAAGGTAAGTCGCTGCCAGTTCAGCCCAGTGATTGGACGTCGACATGTCGACGACTCTGACGGCTTCCAGGCGTGGGCGCGGCGTCTCGATATTGAAGAGTGCTGGAGGCTCACCGCTTTGGACGCAGCGCCAGAACTTCTTTTCGGCCGTGAGCAATAGGTGCTGGTAGAGCGGATCGGCGTGGACTCTGATTTCTACCTATTTTCCGCCGCCGGTGATGATTGAGAGCACCGAGCTTCGCGCGGCCGTGACCCACATGTTATGCTGTAGCTGCGCCATGTGTTTTTCGGCTGCCGCTTCCTCGGTGAAGGCCCACGGCAGCATGAACTTCGCCTCAAACACTGCGTCGGTTTGCTCGACGGTGCCGTCCAGGGTACCGGCGCTATAGTCGCGCTACGCGCCCGGTGGAATCAGTAACGCTCCAATCGCATACGAATGCCAGTCCTTTCTGCAGCAACATTGTTGCTCGCTTTAGCCGCAGCAATGGCTCTTATTCTCACCCGCTTAGGGCAAGGACGGGAGGAGTCTGACCGGTATCAAAGCGACAAAACGAAGCCAATCGACGCATGAACAGCAAAGAGAAAGACGCGAGATGCGCTGGCAGAGCACGATCCTGCCTAATCCTGCGACATGTTGAAAAGAAGCAGGGATTGTCGGAAGATCAGCTGTTCTCCATGAAACGTGGGCCCGTAAGAATTGATGCGTCCGGCAGTTTTTTTTGATCGTGATGGCGTCCTCAATGAGGACGACGGCTATGCTTTTGACCCGAACAAAATCCGGTGGGTGAAAGGGGCCCAGCAGGCCGTCAAGGCAGTCAATGATGCTGGTTATTTCGCGTTCGTCGTGACGAACCAATCAGGAATTGCCAGGGGGATTTACGAGGAGCAGCATGTTCGCAATTTGCACGAATGGATGTTGCGTGAGCTTGCTGTCGTTGGTGCGCATATTGATGCGTTTGAAGTTTGCCCGCATCACCCTGATGGTCTGATTGCGCGGTATCGTATCCTCTGCAACTGCCGCAAGCCGCAACCGGGGATGATCAAAGCTCTGCTTGAACGGTATCCGGTAGATGTCGGTGCCAGCTTCATGATCGGCGACAAGCAGAGCGATCTTGCTGCAGCGCAAGCGGCCGGCATCGCAGCCCATTTGTTCGATGGGTCAAACCTCCATGCGTTCATCGCCCCGCTGTTGAATGAACGGGGTTCCGATCACCCCGCATCGAACACGGTCGCATAACCGCCGCGGGAAAGGGAGATTCACGCTTGCGATCGTTCACTCGTTAGCCGAATTAAGGAGGTAAGTTGGCGTCAAAGCGACAAATCGAAGCCAATCGGTCGAACGCAGCAAAGAGTACAGGCCCGCAAACGAGCGCCGGGAAAGCAACCTCGAGCCGCAACGCTTATAGGCATGGCTTATCGCGGTGGGACGAAGCCGCTGGTTCTGGGCCCGCCGGGTTCGATGCAGCCCTTGCAGAGGAGCTTGACGACACGGGCTTGGAAGTCGCACTTCAACATCTGGCTCAAGCCAGGAGCCGACAGGATCGCCTCCGAACTCTTAGGCTCCGTCTGATCGCCGCCGTGATCGAGTGCGCTGAACCAAAGCCAAATGAGAGATCTGTCGAGTTTGGAACGATATGAGAAGGCCGCCCTGTCGCGGCAGCGGAGAGGGCTCAAACGCCTGAAGCGGAAAAGTGGATAAGGTCGTCCACAAGGAGCCGTGCCGACCATCGAAGCGGGAGTTCACTGTTCTACTTGATGGTGCGGCAGAACTTACGTCGACCCAGCCCGCCCTTGAGGTTCCTCATTGGCCCAATTCGATCCTCTGATAAGACGCCGTAGCGAGTCGGTCAGCAATTCCGTATTAAGTTCCTTCGAGATCACATCGAAAAAACCGAAATGAGACTTGCATCGTCGGGCAAAACAGTGGTTTATAGGGTGCTGGTCCCACTCAGAAACGACGAACCAGCCATGACTGATGACTTCAAAGCGTTATCTGATTTGCCCGCGCTCGCTAGGCTCAATGGTTCCGAAGGAATTACGGCAAGCTTCTCGGCGCTCTATACCTGCGCTCCATCAATGCCGCCCGTGGACGCTCCTGGCTTTGGACCGCGTTGCTTTCGGCCGCTTGCTCCGCGGCACTGGCATGGCTCGGCAGGCGGGGTGCGTTGTTATAAGCTGCCGGGTAATAGCTTGAACGAGGCGATTGCCGGATTGAAGTGAGTAATTCCTGTCGCGCTCTCGCTGCTCCGGAAAAATCGCGGAAAGGGGCGGCGCAACCTACGACCAGGCGAGCGATCTTCCCCATGCGTTCTTGCACGAGCTCCGGCGCAAGGTGCAGCCACGTAGCTCTCGGCGAAGCGGCTAAACCACGCCGCCAAAATCGATGCCTTCCTTGGCAAGCTCCTCGGCTTCCTCGGCGGAAGTGGTGGGCTTCGTATCAAGGTAAGGATGCTCGGAAGCCGGCAGGATGGTGCGGATGTTCTGGCCGTCGGCCCGGGTGATGCGGGCAACCCAGCGCCTATGCCCGCGCTCAAAACGCTGGATGTGGTACTGCGTGTCGTAGTCAAAACGCTTGAACGCAACTGACGCTAGCGCGGTCCTCCTTCTAGCCGCGGTGATGCCGCTGCAAAGGTCTTAAAGCCAAGCTAAGATCGCCACCGTGAGCCGCGCAATGGGTCGGACTGCAACGTTCTACGATTCGGGAAATCGGGCCGGAGAGTAAGGCGTCCTCAGTCCGTCATATTGATCCTCCGGACAATTTGGTTTTGCTACCTTCTCAATCGCGTCGTAGGGTGGCACGGCGAGGCGATGCAAAGCGGCCAGGCCCAAGAACTCGCAGCTCGCTTGAGGCGTTGCCGGGAGCTTGCCAGCCCTTCAGGACAGAACCTGCGGCGAATGATCCGGGACCTCGAAGTCCAGAAGTAGCAAGGCCGGCTTCGCCGCTGCGGCCGGGAGCCCGGATTTTGCAACGGTGTTGTATCGCCATGCCAAGGGAGATTACCATAACGCTTTGGTCTTTAGCCGCCGCCTGCGTGGTGGCGTTTAGCTTTGCGGCTATCCTTTCTCCTCAGTAGCCTCCAGTTGTGATGGGCCGGCCGATTGGCA
The DNA here is from genome assembly GCF_023073535.1 of Bradyrhizobium sp. 179. Lineage (NCBI taxonomy): Bacteria > Pseudomonadati > Pseudomonadota > Alphaproteobacteria > Hyphomicrobiales > Nitrobacteraceae > Bradyrhizobium > Bradyrhizobium sp. 179. Next base: position 8,396 of record NZ_JADPJR010000107.1, read on the forward strand.
GCCTCTGCTACTTTGGCCGACTTTTTGGTCTGCTCAGAGTCACGGCAGGAAAACTTCGGCAAGCGTGATATTACTCGGAAGCATTCCAATCTTCGGTTGACGATCCCCCGAGGGACCATCGTGCAGATTAAGCTTCCAGTGACCGATCTCAAAGCAGCACAGCGTATCGAAAGCATTGCGCTCCAGGACGAAACCGGGAGCCACGTAGGCCAATACCTGTTTGGGAAGGGCCATGGCCGAACCGTATTCCTGTTGGGGAAGTACAGAGGCAGTTTCAAAACGCACGCGGAGTGCCAAGCGTTCGTCGATGGAGTCCTTGCGGTGATCAGTGCTTCTGATGAGTCAGCACCTCTGCTGTAGGGCGGCGCGCGTCCACGTCGGCAGACTACCATGGCCATCGACTCGTCACGGCGGGCGTAGCAAATCCGATATTGGCTTTGAGCCCTTCTGTGACACTGGGCTCATAACCGCAATTCCGCCGCCATGGGGGTGAGCGGATATTGGTCTCGGTATCAGCGCCGCCCGCGGATATCCAACGAGCAGCTCTTACGGAAAGGCAGGCCGTCCCGTTCACACGCAGGCAATCGCTCCAGCCGCCCGAACTGATGCGTCCTCCTGCCGCTTTAATCGCGGCGGCGGCGTGTTCGACAAGCCGTGCCCTCAGCTCTGACCAGACAGGACGCCCATCGAGAAATTCGCAATTCGGCTTCGGTGTGTAGCCGAGCAATCGATAGAGATTCCGAAAATTGCCAAAGTGGGTTCGACAGGTCGCAGAGCAGGGAAGGCCCGGAGTTCGATTGATAATGGTCGGTGTCAGACGGCCTTCTTTGAGAAGAGTCTTGCGTAGACGAACGAGCAGAGCTTCAGTCGAATCGCCGCAAATCAGACGGTGCGCTCCGATCCGCCATAGGTCTTTCGCCCCGAAGCGGAGATGCCTTGCCGCGTCTTGCTAGTAGACATTCTCGCCCCCTGCGCGGGCAATGGCGAGTGCCTCCTCCAACGCCCTGAGGCGCCCGACGTCGCGCTCATATTCAACAAGATACGGATGCAGCGTCTCTTCGTCCCAGGGCGGCGGTCCCTCCCTTAGGAACACGTATCCTGCGAGATCAATCGGCACGTCCTTGGGAACATGGAAGACTGATGACTGCCGCAGGGCCTCTGGTTCAAGCAGCCCAGCCCGATCAAATTCCCGCAAGAGCTGCTTGATGGCTTGCAGCTGTCCGCTAGCCGCTTTGGCGAACTGGCTATGAAGCATAGCCTCATGCGGATGCAGTTTCGTTGGCCGGCCGCCGAGCTTGACGATCTAGCAGGGACGCGACATCCGGCCTCTTCGATGAGCGGCCTGCGTCTACCTCTTTATGTCGATTTGGCTGTCGCCGCGTCCCGAACTGCGTGTGCTTTGGCGGCTTGCCGTACCCTATTTCATAGGAACGCGACTTCGCTCCAGCGCGAGCTGGCTCGTGTTCGGGACTGTCGTCATCGTCAGATTGCATCGTCTCAACTCCTCGTTTGGCGTAACGCCCCAGGAGTGAGACCATCTTCTGCAGCAGAAGCCACGCAAAGACGCCGCACACCGAGGCGCCACTGGCGCGCATCCGGTTCATGTCGGTTCTATCGGTGTTGCGGGAGTTCGGCCGCTAAATGGTTGAATTCACTATTTTTGTCACGGGCTTGGGTCGGCTGCCGGCCGAAGTTTATTGAGTTTGGCCTGTTAATGCCCGATCGCGTGATTAGCGGCGTCAGCGTTCGTCCGCGATCACCTTGCCGTCATTCGGCAGCACGCCGGGGCTGACCAGCTCGACGTTGCCGCCGAGCTTCGTCACGGCACGCAAGGTGCTGGCGATCTGCTCGCGCAACGCGTCGCTCACGGCTGTCGTTTCCGCTTTCAGCGTCATTGCGTCGGTCTCGCCCTGGCGCGAGACGACGAGGCGTAGTCGTCCGAGTGCGGAATGGCGCTTGCCGATTTCGGCGATCTGCTCGGGGCGGACGAACATGCCCTTCACCTTTGTAGTCTGGTCGGCGCGGCCCATCCATCCCTTGATGCGCATGTTGGTGCGCCCGCACGGACTGACGCCCGCCAGAGTCGCGGTGAGGTCGCCGAGTGCGAGGCGGATCCAGGGATGGTGCGGGTCGAGCGAGGTGACGACGATCTCGCCGACGTCGCCCGGCGCAACCGGATCCCCCGTGCCGGGCTTGACGATCTCCAGGATCAAGTCCTCGTTCACGACCATGCCTTCGCGAGCTTCGGTCTCGAACGCAATGAGGCCGAGATCGGCGGTGCCGAAGGCCTGATAGGCGTCGATGCCGCGCGCCTTGATCTCTGCCTGGAGCGAGGGCGGAAACGCCGCGCCCGAGACCATAGCGCGCTTGATCGAGGAGACGTCGCGGCCGCCGCTTGCTGCGGCGTCGAGCAGGATCTTCAGGAAATCCGGCGTGCCGCTGTAGCCGACCGGCCGGTAAGCCTCGATCAGCTCGAATTGCTGTTCGGCATTGCCGGGACCTGCCGGAATCACCGCGCAACCAAGCGCGCGTGCCGATGCGTCGAAGATGAAGCCGCCCGGTGTGAGATGGTAGCTGAAGGTGTTGAGCACGATGTCGTTCGGGCGGAACCCGGCTGCGAACAGCGCCCGTGCGCCGCGCCAGGGGTCGGCTTGGCGCCCCTCCGGCTCGAAAATAGGCCCAGGGGAGGTAAAAAGGCGGGCGAACGACCCTGGCGCGGCCGCCACAAGGCCGCCGAACGGCCTAGAAGCCTTGTGCAGGGCCGGTAGTTCCGACTTGCGCAGCACCGGCAGGCCCGCCAGCGCCTCTCTAGACCTCACCGAGGCGGGGTCGAGGCCCCTCAGCCGCTCGGCATAGGCTGGAGCGGCCATCGCGCCGCGCAGGACCTCCGGGAGCCGCGAAAACAGCTCGGCCTCGCGCGCGCCCTGGTCGCGCGTTTCGAGGGCGTCGTAATGAGCGGTCATGGCTGATCTTTCCGGGTTGGCATGGTCCGTTGCACGCCGCCGCCGGCATCGGTATCAGACCGCCATTGGCGAGGCTTGAAGACGACCCGATGGCGGACGAAGGAAGTATTGCGGCGGACGAGGCGGTGGGCGTCGTCGCGCGCCTGAAGTGCCGCATGATCGACGAGGCGCTGCCGCTGTGGTCGACCGTGGGCTGGGATCACGCCACGGGCGGTTTCATCGACCGGCTGCACCCGAACGGTACGGCGGACGCGGCCGCGCCGCGCCGCGTGTTCGTGCAGGCGCGCCAGATCTATTGCTACGCCAAGGCCGCGCAGATGGGCTGGTATCCCGAGGGGCGAGCGATCGCGCTGAAGGGGCTGGAGCATCTGTTGGACAGAGCGAAGGCGCCAGACGGCCGGCCCGGCTATGTGCACCGGCTGACGCCGGAAGGGGCGGTGCTGGATGCCCGCCGCGATGCCTATGACCACGCCTTCATCCTGTTTGCGCTCGCGACGGTCTACGCCTTCGACCGGGATGCACAGGTGCGCGCCGAGATGGATGCGCTGCTCGGCTTCCTCGACGGCCATCTGCGCTCGCCGCATGGTGGCGTCCACGAAGGCCTTCCGGTCTCGCTGCCGCGCCGGCAGAACCCGCACATGCATCTGTTCGAGGCGATGATCGCCTGCTTCGAGGCGACCCACGATCTGTCGTTCCAGAACCGCGCCGGTGAGTTCTTTGCGCTGTTCCTCGCCAACCTCTATGACAAGCGGAAGTGCGTGCTCGGCGAGTATTTCGAGGAGGACTGGTCGAAGATCGAGCCGATCAGCGTCGAGCCGGGTCACCAGGCGGAATGGGTCTGGCTCCTGAAGGGTTTCGAACGCATCACGGGATGCCCGACCGGGCAGCGGCGCGCCGAACTGTTGGCGACCTCGCTGCGCTACCGCGACGAGGCCACGGGCTGCCTGATCGACGAGGGCGACGACGCCGGCAACATCCGCCGCAGCACGCGTCGGCTGTGGCCCCAGACCGAGATCGCGAAGGCGTGGATCGCGCAGGCCGAGTCCGGCGAGGCCGGCGCGGCGGACGAAGCGCGCGCAGCGCTGTTGCGGCTCGAACGGCATTATCTCAGCCATCCTGTGAAGGGCGGCTGGTACGATCAGTTCGACCGCGACGGCAAATCGCTGATCGACACCATTCCTGCGTCGTCGTTCTATCATGTTCTGTGCGCCGTCACGGAAGCGGAGCAGGTGTTGGGTTAGAGCCAACGCTTGCGCCGCTTGAAGCTCTTGAGGTTCTTGAAGCTCTTGCGCTGGTCGCCGGCGCCGCCGAGGTAGAATTCCTTGACGTCCTCGTTGTCGCGCAGTTCGTCCGCGGTGCCGTCGAGCACGACCTTGCCTTGCTCCATGATGTAGCCGTGGCTCGCCACCGAGAGTGCGGCGCGCGCGTTCTGCTCCACCAGCAGAATGGTGACGCCGAGGTCGCGGTTGATCTTCTGGATGATCGAGAACACCTCCTTCACCAGCAGCGGCGACAATCCCATGGACGGCTCGTCCATCAAGATCATTTTCGGGCGCGCCATCAGCGCGCGGCCGATCGCAAGCATCTGCTGCTCGCCGCCCGAGAGATAACCGGCAAGTCCGGTGCGTTCCTTCAGGCGCGGGAAGTAGTTGAAGACCATGTCGAGGTCGGCATCGACCTCGCGATCCCTGCGGGTGAAGGCGCCGAGCCTGAGGTTCTCTAGCGAGGTCATGTCGGCGACGATGCGCCGGCCCTCCATCACCTGGAAGATGCCGCGGCGCACGATCTTGTCGGGATCGATGCCGTTAATGCGGTCGCCCTCGAACAGGATCTCGCCACGCGTGACCTCGCCGTCCTCGGTCTTGAGTAGTCCCGAGATCGCCTTCAGCGTCGTCGACTTGCCGGCGCCGTTGGCCCCTAGCAGCGCCACGATCGCGCCCTTGGGCACATCGAGGCTGAGGCCGCGCAGCACCAGGATGACGTCGTCATAGACGACCTCGATGTTGCGCACGCTGAGGAGGGCGGACGCAGGCACGATGCTGGGGTTGGGGCGCGTTGCTTCGGCAGTCTGGGTCATACAGTCTTCTCCGCTGTCGTCACCCGCGAAGGCGGGTGACCCAGTATTCCAGAGACGCCCAACGTTCCCGAGAGGTCGCGGCGTACTGGATCCCACGCCTTCGCGGGGGATGACAGTTGTGTGGGGGGCGAAAGCGGGGGCTCACCACCCCAGCAATTCCGCCTTGCGCGGCAGTTCGACGGTCTTGACCTTCTCGAGCTTGATCGTGCCCTTGGCCATGAGGTCGTTGAGGTCGCCATCGGTCGCACCTGAGACCTTGGTGCGATAGAGATCGACCTTCAACGTGCCGCGGTGGTCCTTGTCGGTCCAGGTCGAGGGATTGCAGACGCCTTCCATCCCGGCCGGAACCCAGTCCTTCTTCTGGTAGAAGCCTTTGGCAACGTTCTCGCCCGTGGCGCCGCCGTTCTTGGCAGCCCAGTCGAGCGCTTCCTTCATGTACAGCGCTGAGCAGACGGCGGCGACGTAGTGTACGGGGCGATAGACCTTGCCGGTGGGATCTGACATCTTGGAGATCTCCATCAGGGTCTTCATGCCGGGCGCATCGCCGCCCCAGCTCACCGCGGTGCGCAAGGGGAAGATCACGCCGTTGGCGGCATCGCCTGCAGTCTTGGCGGCGTTCTCGTCCATGCCCCAGACGTTGCCGAGGAACTGGATCTCGACGCCCGCGGTCTTGCAGGCCTTCATCACCGAGATATTGGAGGCCGCGGTGTTGCCGAGATAGGCGTAGTTGGCACCCGAAGATTTCAGGCTGAGGCACTGCGCGCTGTAGTCACCGGGTGCGAGCGCGAACACGAGCGGCGGCAGCACCTCGAAGCCGAGCTCCTGTGCCATGGCTTCGCCGGCGGCCTTCGGCGCGTTCGGATAGGGATGGTTGGCGCCCATGTGGACGAATTTCGGCTTGCCGGACTTTCCCTTGGCCTTCCAGTCCTCGGCCGCCCACATCAGCATCGCGCGTAGCGCGTCGGAATAGCTCGGGCCGTAGAAGAAATTGTAGGGAGCAGGCTTGGCCTTGCCGCTGACGCCTTCGGGATCGGTCAGCGCGGCGGCATAGGAGCCGGACATGTCTGGAATCTTGTCCTGTGCGAGGAAGCCGGTCAGCGCCTCGGTGTCCGCGGTGCCCCAGCCCATGATCGCAGCGACCTTCGAGTCCGGCGCCGACCACTTCTTGTAGAGCGCGATCGCACGCGGCACCTGGTAGCCATAATCGTTGGTGTCGACGTTGAGCTGCTTGCCGCCGACGCCGCCGTTCTTGTTGACCCAGGCGAAGGTGTCGGCGACGGCCTGTCCATAGGGCGTGCCCACGTCGGAGGTGCCGCCGGAATAATCGGCGAGATGTCCGATCGCGATCTGTGCCTGCGCGCTTGCCGAGAATGCGGCGATCGCAAGCGCGAGCGATGCGGTGCTCAAAAGGGACTTCATCGTCATGGGTCGGTTCCTCCTGTTATTGTTTAAGTGAAGCTTCCGCGCTCAATGCGAGAACGGGTAGAGTTTCCAGTAAGCCTTGATCTGCCGCCAGCGATGCGCGAGGCCATCAGGCTCGAACATCAGGAACGCGATGATGATCACCCCGATCGCGATCTCGCGCAGGAAGGTGATGTTGTTGTTGAGCGAGAGCGCCTTGTCGATTGCGCCTCCCTTCAAGTGCAGGCTGAGGAATTCCATCGATTCCGGCAGCAGCACCACAAAGGCGGTGCCCATCAGCGTGCCCATGATCGAGCCGGTGCCGCCGATAATGATCATGGCCAGGAACAGGATCGAGCGCTCTATGCCGAAACCTTCCTGGGAGACCACGAGCTGGTAATGCGCATAGAGCGCACCGGCAATGCCGGCGAAGAAGGCGGCGAGGCCGAACGACAGCGTGCGGTACTTGGTGAGATTGATGCCCATGATCTCCGCTGAGAGATAATGGTCGCGGATCGCCACCAGCGCGCGACCGTCGCGCGTGCGCATCAGATTGGTGACGAGGATGTAGCTCGCCAGCACATAGGCCAGCACGACGTAGAAATACTGCCTATCGCCGCGCAGCGTGTAGCCCAGAATCGAGAACGGCTCGGCGCTCGCAGGCACCGATCCGCCCGAGAACCATTCGGCGCGGGAGAAGAAGTCGAGCAGGATGTATTGCGCGGCCAGCGTCGCGATGACGAGATAGAGGCCCTTCAGCCGCGCCGCAGGGATGCCGAAGATCAGCCCGACCAGCGCAGTGACGATCCCGGCGAGCGGGATCGCGAAGAATACCGGGATCGGCGCGTTGTTGGAGATATAGGCCGATGTGAACGCGCCGAGCAGGAAGAAGGCAGCGTGCCCGATCGAGATCTGGCCGGTGAAGCCGACCAGGATGTTGAGGCCGAGCGCGGCGATCGAGAAGATGCCGATCTGGATCAGGATGCTGAGCCAGTAGCCGCTGAAGAATTGTGGCGCGAGACACAGCAGCAGCACGCCGGCGATCGCAAAATTGCGGCTGGTCGTGGTCGGGAAGATCGTGGTGTCCGCGCCATAAGTGGTGCGGAAATCACCAGCGGGGATGAGGGCAGGGCCGGCCATGGGTCAGATCCGCTCGATGTCGTGGGTGCCGAACAGGCCGTAAGGCTTGATCATCAGCACGATGATGAGGACGTAGAAGGGCGCGATCTCGTAGAGATTGCCCCAGTGCAGATATTCGCTGTCAACATATTGCGCGACGTTCTCCAGTAGCCCAATGATGATGCCGCCGAGCACGGCGCCGCCGACCGAATCGAGTCCACCGAGGATCGCCGCCGGAAACACTTTGATGCCGTAGGCCGCAAGGCCAGAGGACACACCGTTCACGACTGCAACGACGACGCCGGCGACGGCCGACACCGTCGCGGAGATCGCCCAGGCCATCGCGAACACGCTTTTCACGGAAATGCCGAGCGACTGCGCGACCTGCTGGTTGAATGCGGTGGCGCGCATCGCAAGACCATATTTGGAGACGCGGAAGAACCAGGCCATGCCGATCATCATCGCCACCGACACCACAAGGCTCATGACATAGACGGTCTGGATCTGAAGGCCGAACAGGCTGACCGACTGGCTCTCGAACACGCGCGGGAACGGCTGCGGATTGACGCCGAATATCCATTTCAGCGTCGCCTGGAGCACGGTGGAGAGGCCGATCGTCACCATGATCACCGAGATGATGGGCTCGCCGATCATCGGCCGCAGGATCAGGACCTGGACCGCGATGCCGAAAACGAACATGAACACCAGCGTCATCGGCATGCCGATCCAGAATGGCACCTGGTATTTCGCCAGCAGGGCCCAGCACACCCAGGCGCCGACCAGCAGGAGCTCGCCTTGCGCGAAATTGACGACCTGCGTCGCCTTGTAGATCAGCACGAACGACATCGCGACCACGCCATAAAGCGTGCCGACCACGAGGCCATTAACCAGGAGCTGAAACAGGAAGGCGGTGTTCATGTCGGTCGACCCAGCTCGTCATTGCCAGGCCCGACCCGGCAATCCATCGATGTGGACGGAAGCTTGCTCGGAAGAGGATGGATGCGCGGGTCAAGCCTGCGCATGACGATCATGCGTGTCACTCCGCGGCCTCCGCCATGTGCCGATGCCCACCCAGATCCACGACGCGCAGGGTCGTGCGGACGCGCTGCGTGGTGCCGTCCTGGAAGCGGATCACGGTGTCGACGGGAATGTCTGAATCGCCGCGGTAGATCGCATCGATGATCCCTGCGTACTTCTCGTTGATGACGCTGCGGCGCACTTTGCGTGTGCGGGTGAGTTCGCCGTCGTCGGCGTCGAGCTCCTTGTAGAGCAGCAGGAAGCGCGAGATGCGCTGGGCCGGCGGCAGCGTCGCGTTGACGGTCTCGACCTCCTGGCGCAGCAGCGTATAGACCTCGGCCCGCGAGGCGAGGTCGCTGTAAGTCGTGAACGAGAGCCGGTTCTTCTCCGCCCATTTCGAGATGATGGAGTAGCGGATGCAGATCATGGCGGCGAGGGTGTCGCGGGCGGCGCCCAGCACCACGGCCTCGGCGATATAGGGCGAGAACTTCAGCTTGTTCTCGATGAATTGCGGCGAGAAGCGCTCGCCGCGCGATGTCTCGGCGAGATCCTTGATACGGTCGATGACGACCAATTGCCCCTGAGCGTTGAAATAGCCAGCGTCGCCCGAGCAGAGCCAGCCGTCCTTGAGGTCAGCGACGCTCGCTTCGGGGTTCTTGTAATAGCCGAGGAACATGTTGGGATGCCGCACCAAGATCTCGCCGACGCCGTGGACGTCGGCGTTGTCGATCCGGATCTCGACATTGTCGGCCATTGGTACGCCTGTCGTGTCGGGATCGACCTTGCCCTCGGGATGCAGCGTATAGGCGCCCAACAGCTCGGTCTGGCCATAGAGCGTGCGCAGCGGCACACCCATCGCCTGGAAGAACTTGAACGTATCAGGACCGAGCGCCGCGCCGCCGGTCGCCGCCGAGCGCAGACGGGTGAAACCGAGCCGGTCGCGCAGTGCGCGGAACAAGATCGCGTCGGCAAAACCCGAGCGCTTACGGTGCGCGAGTGCGGCCAGACCCGATTTCATGCCGACATCGAACAGGCGCTGCTTCAACGGCGTGGCGTCCATCACCTTGGCGCGGACATCGGCTGCGATCGATTCCCAGACGCGCGGCGCGAACAATACGAAGGTCGGCGCGATCTCGCGCAGATCGTTCATCATCGTATCGGGCTCTTCGACGAAGTTGATCTTCATCCGGCACAAGAGGCCTTTGCCGAGCACGTAGACCTGCTCCATGATCCAGGGCAGCGGCAGCACCGAGACGTATTCGTCATCAGGTCCCTTCGGATCGAAGGCGAGATAAGTCGCGCAATGGCCGAGCACGCGGCCGGCCGCGAGCATCGCCAATTTTGGATGCGAGGTGGTACCAGACGTCGTGCAGAGGATCGCGACGTCCTCACCCTTGGTCGCATCCACGAGCCGATCGTAAAGCTTCGGATCCCGAACGGCCCGCGCGCGGCCGAGCTCGGCGAATTTCTCGGCCGACATCAGCCTGGGATCGTCATATTTCCGCATGCCGCGCGGATCGGAATAGATGATGTGCTTCAGCTTCGGCACGCGCTCGGCGAGGGTGAGCAGCTTGTCGACCTGCTCCTCGTCCTCCGCGAAGACGAGCTGCGCTTCGCCATAGGTCAGGAGATAGGCGGCTTCCTCGTCCAGCACGTCGCGATAGAGCCCGAGGCTCAACCCGCCAACGGCATGGGTCGCGACTTCCGCCGCGACCCAGTCCGGCCGGTTGTCGCCGATGATGCCGATGACGTCGCCGCGGCCGAGGCCGAGCTCGACGAGCCCGAGCGCGAAGTCGCGCACCCGCGTCTGGTAGTCGTTCCAGGTGAAGATGCGCCAGAGCCCGAGATTCTTCTCGCGCAGCGCGATCTCGTTGCCATGCTCCCTCGCATTGAGCCGGAGCATCTTGGGATAGGTGTCGGCCTGCGCTACGCGTCCTGCGTAATCCATCATGCCGCGCTCTCCTGCGCCGGCGGGGCATCGTCCGGATCGACCAGCACTTCGTCTTCCTCACCAAGATAGGCACGCTTGACGTGAGGGTCGGCAAGGACCGCCGCGGGATCGCCCTCGGCGATCTTCTTGCCGAAGTCCAGCACCATGACACGATGCGAGATGTCCATCACCACGCCCATGTCGTGCTCGATCATCACCACCGTCATCCCGAACTCCTCGTTGAGATCGACGATGTAGCGCGCCATGTCCTCCTTCTCCTCGAAGTTCATGCCGGCCATCGGCTCGTCGAGGAGGATGAGGCGCGGCTCCAGCGCCATGGCGCGGGCGAGCTCGACGCGCTTGCGCAAGCCGTAGGAGAGGGTGCCGGCGGTGGCTTTTCGCACCGATTGGAGATCGAGGAAGTCGATGATCTCCTCGACCTTGCGGCGGTGCTCGAGCTCTTCCTTGCGCGCGCCGGTGAGCCAGTACAGCGAGCCCGTGAGGAAATTGTTCTTCAGGAGGTGATGGCGCCCGACCATGATGTTGTCGAGCACGCTCATGTGGTGGAACAGCGCGAGATTCTGGAAGGTGCGGCCGATGCCGAGCGAGGCGCGGGCGTTCGGCGTCAAACCGGTGATGTCGCGACCCTGGTAGAGGAGCTGGCCTTCGGTCGGCCTGTAGCGGCCGGAAATACAGTTCACGATCGAGGTCTTGCCGGCGCCGTTGGGCCCGATGATCGAGAACAGCTGGCCTTGCCTGATGGCGAAGCCCACATCGGCCAGCGCACGGACGCCACCGAATCGCAAGGACACGCCGCGCACTTCTAGACTAGTACCCACCAACAAATCCCTCCCGGTGACGGCGCCTTCAGTGGCGCTCTTCATCCGTTGTTTTCGGGCGATCCTAGTACGGTCGTCCTGGTGAGGCCATGCAGCCATTGGTCTCGACCGGAGCCGCGCGACCTTCGTTCCCATCAGGGCTCAAAGGCCGCATCGCCCAAGGTGGCTCTCAATACGGGAAAGCGCTATTTTGAAATGTCTTCGGCCTGACAATTCGGTGACAAAGTTTTTCGGACGGGCGCGGCGTCCATCTTTGGTCGGATGGCCGCCGAGGTGGTCATGTTGCAGTGCAGCAGAAGGGCGGAGTGACGAAACGGTGCGGCTGGCTTCGAGATCATGATTTCAGAGGATCAACTGAAGCGCATCGCCGCCTGGTCGCGCGAGCTCACGGAGGCCGAGATCGAGGTCGCACGCGCCGGAATCACCGAGCGGTCCTACGGCACCGGCGAGACCGTGTTCATGCGCGGCGACACCTTTGGCTACTGGGCCGGCATGGTCTTTGGCCTTGCCCGGATGGGCGGGGTGTCGCGCGACGGCAAGGAGACGAGTCTTGCCGGGCTGACGGCAGGGGCCTGGTTCGGCGAAGGCAGCGTGCTCAAGAACGAGCCGCGACGCTACGACGTGGTCGCGCTGCGCGACAGCCGGGTCGCACTGATGGAACGCAGCGCCTTCATGTGGCTGTTTGAAAACAGTGTCGGCTTCAACCGCTTCCTGGTCCGCCAGCTCAACGAGCGGCTCGGCCAGTTCATCGGCATGCTCGAGGTCAACCGCACGCTTGATGCCACCGCGCGCCTCGCGCGCAGCATTGCCTCGCTGTTCAACCCGATCCTCTATCCCGAATCGACTGCGCATCTGCAGATCACCCAGGAGGAGATCGGCGCGCTCTCCGGCATGTCCCGCCAGATCGCCAACCGCGCGTTGAACCGGCTGGAGAAAGAGGGGCTGCTCCGGCTCGAATATGGCGGCGTCACGATCCTCGATATCGAGCGGCTGCGCGGATACGGGGACTAACGCGCATTGGCGGGGGCGTGCACCGGCCAGAGGTCGGCGCGCCAGCGGATCGCGATTGCCAGCATCGCGATGATCCCTGAGGCGGCATAGAGCGAACCCGTGGCGGAATAGCCGATGATATCGATCAGGCTGCCGGCCGCGAGTAGTCCGAGCGGCAGGCCGTAGATCACCATCATGCGGACGCCCATGACGCGACCGCGCAGATGTGCGCTCGCCGTCCGCATCAGGATCACGGCTGCCGAGATCATCGACATGCTCTGCGCAATACCGGCGAGGACGAGGCAGGCCATCGCCACCGGCAGGGTCCTGATCTCGACGAATACCAGCAGCATGGCGTACCAGGCCAGCGTCGCGCCGATCAGGAGCCGGGCAATGCGCAGTCCGTTCACCAAGCTCAGCGTGATGGAGCCGATCAGCGAGCCGACGGCGAAGCTCGCCGAGAGATAGCCGAGGCCGGTCTGGTCGGTCTGAAAGATCTCCCGCGCGATGTAGGGCAGCAGTCCGCCGGTGAAAGGAAATGCGGTGAGATTGGCCAGGAAGGCGACACACAGCGCCGCGCGCATTCCCGGGCCGTTCCAGGCGTAGACGATCCCCTCCTTGAGGTCGGCAAATAATCGGGACATCGCGTGACTGTTCGCCGGGAGATCGCTCGTGGTGACGGTCCTTTTCGGCCGGGTCAGGCAGAGCATGAGCAGCGCGGCCACGAGATAGAGGCATGCGATCGCCACATAGACGAGGCCAATGCCAAGAACGGCGAACAATCCGGCGCCCGTCAATGCTCCGGCGATGCGGGCGCTGTCCTGGGTGGTGCGCGCAACGCTGATGGCGCCGACCAGTTGCTCGGCCGGCATGATCTCGGCAAGCAGCGCGCCCCGGACGCCGAGATCCGACGGCCGAATCAGGCCCATGATCGCGACGATGACCATGACACTGAGCGGCGACAAATGACCGGTCAACGCCAGAGCCATGATGGTCGACGAGAGCACCGTATAGGCAAGACGCATCGCGACCAGCAGGTCGCGATGACCCATGCGGTCGCCGATCATGCCGAATACCGGCGCCACCAGCGTCCCGACGAACTGGAGCGATGCAAGCACGGTGAGCAGCAGCACTGAGCCGGTCTCGACCAGGATGTACCAGCCGAGCACCAGCGTCTCGACCTCGAATGCCCAGGAGGTCAGCAGGTCGGACGGCCACTGGAAGCGATAATTGCGGATGCGGAATGGCGCGAGCGCCGATCGTCGCGCGGCTGCGCTCACGACGCGATGACGCGTGTCACGGCGATTCCTTTACTTTGTTTCTTCTTCTGCGCGAGAAGGTAGCGTCGGTGACGCCGGTGTCAATCGAAGCTGCCGCATGCCGCCATGCGCCGCCGTTTCAGCGCGCCGGCCCACCGCAAGCGCGCGACCGGATTGCGGAGACCCGGCCCCCGCGGATCAACGCGTCGCCACTGGCTTCCGTTCTGCCAGCGCCGCGGCCATCGCCGAGATCAGCGGACGCATGAAAAAGGCGTCCTCTGGCGGTGAGATGTCTGTACGCAGCCCGTGCGCGGCGAGTTCGCCGGAGACCGCCGGACCTACCGAGGCGATCAGCGTCCGTTCGAGGCCTGCGCGCAACTTCGCCTCGATGCCATGCGCTTTCGCGGCCTCAATCAGGCGGCGGACCTGGCCGAGATTGGTCAGCGCGATGGAATCGATCCGCCCCTCGGCCATGTCGTCGATGGCCGTGACGATGTTGGCATCCGCCGCCTTGGAATCGTAAACATACGGCAGCACGGTATCGACCTCGGCGCCTTGCGCGGCGAGCGCGCCGGTCAGCGCGCTGTGGTCCTTGTCCGGATAGAGCTGAAGGCCGAGCCGCCGGCCCTTCAAGTCGAGCCTGCCCAGCATCTCGATCACGCCCTCGGTGGTCGGCTTCTCCGTGGTCTGCTGCGCCTCGAGGCCGATCTCGCGCAGCGCCTTGCCGGGCTTTGGTCCGCGGGTGAATTTTCGCGATTTGGCAAGCGCTGCCACGAGAGCCCGATCGAGCCCACGAGCCACGGCGAGCTTCATGATCCGGCGCAGGCCTTCGCCGGTCATCAACACGAGGTCGTCGAACGGCCTGTCGATGGCGCGGCGGACCCAGGCCTCAACGGGTGCGGGGTCCGGCGCATCGTGAATGGTGAACATCGGGCACTGCACGACCTCGGCCCCTTGCTCGGCGAGAAGCTTGGAAAACTGCGCCTCCTCGCGCGTCTCCAGGATGAGAATGCGGGTGCCGTTCAAGCGATCGGCCATAGGCGTGCTCCGGTCAGTCAAATCGCAATGGTACGTTCATCCTGACTCCGCGCTTGGGATTGGCGCAAGGGCGGCGTCGGTGCTAGAGGAGGCCGCAAATCGCAGCTAGTTCCGCGGGCCTTTGCCCAAACCTTCATCAAGAGACATGCCCGATCATCAATATGTCCTGACCCTGTCCTGTCCGGATCGCCCGGGCATCGTGTCGGCTGTGTCGACGTTCCTCGCCCACAATGGACAGAACATTCTCGACGCCCAGCAGTTCGACGATGTCGAGACCAAAAAGTTTTTCATGCGCGTGGTCTTCACCGCGGCCGATCTCGCCGTGGAGTTGTCGGCGCTCCAGACCGGCTTTGCGGCAATCGCCGAACGTTTCAGCATGGAATGGCAGATGCGCGACCGCGCCGCGCACCGCAAGGTCATGCTGCTGGTGTCGAAGTCCGATCACTGCCTGGTCGACATCCTCTATCGCTGGCGCACCGGCGAATTGCCGATGATCCCCACCGCGATCGTCTCCAATCATCCGCGCGAGGTCTATGCCGGGCTCGATTTCGGCGGCATTCCGTTCCACCATCTGCCGGTGACCAAGCAGACCAAGAGCGAGCAGGAGGCGCAGATCCTCGACCTCGTCGCCAGCACAGGCACCGATCTCGTCGTGCTCGCCCGCTACATGCAGATCCTGTCGGACGATCTCTCGGCAAAACTGTCGGGGCGCTGTATCAACATTCACCACTCATTCCTGCCGGGCTTCAAGGGTGCAAAGCCCTATCACCAGGCCCACGAGCGCGGCGTCAAGCTGATCGGCGCGACCGCGCATTACGTCACGCGTGATCTCGACGAGGGTCCGATCATCGACCAGGACGTCGAGCGCATCAGCCATCGCGATACGCCCGAAAACCTGGTCCGCAAGGGCCGCGACATCGAGCGCCGTGTGCTGGCCCGCGCGATCCGCTACCATCTCGACGACCGGGTCATCCTCAATGGCCGCAAGACCGTGGTGTTTGTGGATTGATGCGCTGTCATCCCGGGGCGCCTCAAAGAGGCGAACCCGGTATCTCGAGATTCTCGGCGTGCGCAAGTTGCGCGCGATGGTCCGATGCTGACGCATCGCCCCGGAATGACGGCCTACCGCATCGCGCTGCTTGACGAAGATCCCGTCGCGCCCTTCTGCGCCTGCTCTTCCTTTTCGCGATCGGCGGCGGGCATCAGCCGCTTGCGTTCGCGCTCCTTCATGTAGGCGTCGTATTGCGGGGTGCCCGGCCGGGGCGGGGCATCCGCCGGCAGGCCGCCGGCCCATTGCGGGACGTAGTCGCCCATGCCGGCAGAGAGTCTTTCGTTGACGGTGCCGCAGCCGGCCAGCCCCGCTGCGAGGGCAGCGAGGACGAGGACGGAACGAAGAATCTTGGGCATTGTATCGGTGCGCGCGCGTTCGGTCGTTGGACGCCGGACCGGGCCGGCGCGAGGAGAATAGCCTTCAACACGGTAAAATAGACTTATTCGAGGTGGGTATTTTACTACCGAGGAGTGTCGATAGCTGAGGTACACATTCTGCAAAAGAGAGCGAAATCCTCCATCCACGCAGTCCGTCGCGCTTCTAGACTGCGGGCCGAGGCTCGCGAGGAAGTAGCGTGACCGCGAACAACGGGTTTTCGTTGATAAGTCCATTTTATTTGTACAATCGTACAAATGGCGTCAATCTGGACGCTCGGGTCGCCGGCGTAATCGCGATGCCGCTTGCCGCCGTCGACAATCGGAGCGCGGCTTGCGCCGAATGGTCGCCAAACGTCCGATTGACAATAAGGGCGCGAAAGACGCCATGTGGCGCGGCGACATGGCGCGTGCGCGCTAAGGTAAAGGCAAGGACCGGGCACTCGGTTCGATGCACAAGAGGTCAGGAATGAAGGGGAGGGACATCTGATGTTCGAGCTCAAAACGTTTTCACGGACGGCAGCAGCGGCCGCCATCGCGGGCCTCGCCGCCATCGCCCCTGCGAAGGCGCAGGACGCCGTGAAGATCGGTCTGATTCTGCCGATGACCGGCGGCCAGGCCTCGACCGGCAAGCAGATCGAGAACGCGATCAAGCTCTACATGCAGCAGAAGGGCGACACCGTCGCCGGCAAGAAGATCGAGATCATCGTCAAGGATGACGCCGCGATTCCCGACAAGACGAAGACCGCCGCGCAGGAGCTGATCGTCAACGACAAGGTCAATTTCATCGCCGGCTTCGGCGTGACGCCCGCCGCGCTCGCGGCGGCGCCGCTCGCAACGCAGGCCAAGATTCCGGAAGTCGTCATGGCGGCCGGCACCTCCATCATCACCGAGCGTTCGCCCTACATCGTGCGAACCAGCTTCACGCTTGCGCAGTCCTCGACCATCATCGGCGATTGGGCGGTCAAGAACGGCATCAAGAAGGTGGCAACGCTGACCTCGGACTACGCGCCCGGCAATGACGCGCTGAACTTCTTCAAGCAGAATTTCACCGCCGGTGGCGGCGAGGTGGTCGAAGAGGTCAAGGTGCCGCTGCAAAACCCCGACTTCGCGCCGTTCCTCCAGCGCATGAAAGACGCCAAGCCTGACGCGATCTTCGTGTTCGTGCCGGCCGGCCAGGGCGGCAACTTCATGAAGCAGTATGCCGAGCGTGGTCTCGACAAGGCCGGCATCAAAGTAATCGGACCGGGCGATGTCACTGACGACGACCTGCTCAACAACATGGGCGACGCCGTGCTCGGCACGGTCACCGCGCATCTCTACTCCGCGGCGCATCCCTCGCAGATGAACAAGGATTTTGTTGCCGCTTACAAGAAAGCCTTCGGCAACCGTCCGGGCTTCATGGCGGTGAGCGGCTATGACGGCATCCACCTGATCTACGAAGCGCTCAAGAAGACGGGCGGAGACACCAACGGCGACAAGCTGATCGAAGCCATGAAGGGACAGAAGTGGGAGAGCCCGCGCGGCCCGATCTCGATCGATCCCGAGACCCGCGACATCGTGCAGAACATCTACATCCGTAAAGTCGAGAAGGTCGACGGCGAGCTCTACAATGTCGAGTTCGCGACCTTCGAGGCCGTCAAGGATCTCGGCAAGACCAAGAAGTGATGCGCTCTTCTAAACCTCTCCCGCTTGCGGGAGAGCGTAGGCCACCTTTGGTGGCCGTCCTTTAAGAGTCGCCGAGGCGAAGCCTCGGCTATCGCGAAGTGCAGGGTGAGGGCTCTTTTCAAGTCGGGGATTGTCCCGTTGCCGAGATACCCTCTCCCCAGCCCTCTCCCGCAAGCGGGAGAGGAGCAGAGCAGCCTACTCCGCTAGACCTGATACTTTTTCGACAACGATCTGCTCCCGATGACCGCAATCCTCACCAACCTGTTCGATGGCGTTGCCTACGGCATGCTGCTGTTCGTGCTCGCTTGCGGGCTTGCAGTCACGCTCGGCCTGATGAACTTCGTCAATCTTGCCCATGGCGCCTTCGCCATGGCCGGAGGCTATATCTGCATGGTGCTGGTCAACCGGATGGGCTGGTCGTTCTTCGCCGCCCTGCCGCTCGCCTTCGTCTCCGCAGCCGCGATCGGCATTGCGCTCGAACGCACGCTCTACCGCCACCTCTATGCGCGCAGCCATCTCGACCAGGTTCTGTTCACCATCGGCCTGACCTTCATGTCGGTCGCGGCCGTCGACTACATCCAGGGATCCTCGCGCGTCTTCATCAATTTGCCGGCCGCGCTCCAGGGCCAGTTCGACCTGTTCGGCGTCGGCATCGGCCGCTACCGGCTGATGATCATTGTGATCTGCGGCTTGCTCACCATCGCTTTGCAGATGGTGCTGGCCAAGACCCGCTTCGGCAGCCGTCTGCGCGCCGCCGTTGACGATCCGCGCGCCGCCAGCGGTCTCGGCATCAACGTGCCGCAGGTGTTCGCGCTCACCTTTGCCTTTGGTTGCGGGCTCGCCGGCCTCGGCGGCGCGCTGAGCGCCGAGATCCTCGGCCTCGATCCGTACTTTCCCCTGAAGTTCATGATCTACTTCCTGATCGTGGTCACCGTCGGCGGCTCGTCCTCGATCACCGGTCCGTTTTTGGCCTCGCTCCTGCTCGGCATCGGCGACGTCGCCGGCAAATATTACGTGCCGAAGATGGGCCCCTTCGTGATCTACACCATGATGATCGTGATCCTGATCTGGCGCCCGAACGGCTTGTTCGGCCGCACGGCCGCGCGCTGAGTTTGCCGATGAGCGCCTCCTCCGACGTCGGTTATCACGCCCAGCGCCAGGCGCGCTGGCACTTTGGCGAAATCGCCTTCTGGCTCATCGTGCTGGCCTGCGGCTTCGCCTTCCCCACGCGCTATCTGATCATGACTGACATCCTGCGGCTGGCGCTGTTCACGATGTCGCTCGATCTCATCCTCGGCTATGCCGGTATCGTCTCGCTCGGCCATGCCGCATTCTTCGGCGTCGGCGCCTATGCGGCGGGGCTTCTCGCGCTGCACGGCATCATCAAAGAGCCCGTGCTGGCGCTCGTCGCCTCCGGCCTTGCCGCGATGGTGCTCGGCTTTGCCACCAGCTTCCTGGTGATCCGCGGCGTCGACCTGACCCGACTGATGGTGACGCTCGGCATCGCCCTGCTGCTGGAAGCACTGGCCGAGCGCTTCTCCAATATAACCGGTGGCAGCGACGGCCTGCAAGGCGTCGAGATGCAGCCGATCTTCGGCGAGATCCCGTTCGACATGTTCGGCAAAGCCGGCTTCTTCTACTCACTGGCTGTGTTGTTCCTGCTGTTCCTGTTCGCGCGCCGCGTCGTGCATTCGCCGTTCGGCCTGTCGCTACGTGCGATCAAGAACAATCCGCTGCGGGCCGCCGCGATCGGCATTCCGGTCAACCGCCGCCTGATCGCGATCTACACGCTGGCGGCGTTCTATGCCGGCATCGCAGGCGCACTGTTCACCCAGACCACCGCGATCGCCTCGCTCGACGTGTTTGCGTTCGAGCGCTCCGCCGATCTGATGCTGGTGCTCGTGATCGGCGGCACCGGCTATCTCTATGGCGGGCTGATCGGCGCGGTCGTGTTCCGCATGCTCCAGGAATTGTTCTCGACCATCACCCCGCAATATTGGCAGTTCTGGATCGGCCTCGTGCTGGTCGTGATCGTGCTGATCGGCCGCCAGCGCCTGCACCGCTGGGTACTTTATGTGCCGAACCTGATCATCAAGCAGGTGGCCGGGCGCAAGGCCGTTGTTGCTGTGCCGGAGAGCGACGCATGACTATCGCGCTCGAAACGAAGAATCTCGAAAAGCAGTTCGGCGGTCTGCGGGTCACCCGCGACCTGTCGCTCAAGGTCGAGCAGGGCGCCCGTCACGCGCTGATCGGCCCCAATGGCGCGGGCAAGACCACCGTCATCAACCAGCTCACCGGCGTGCTCAAGCCGAACTCGGGCCGCATCGTGCTCGAAGGCCAGGACATCACGGATCTGCCCGTGCACAAGCGCGTGCTGCGCGGCTTGTCGCGCACCTTCCAGATCAATCAGCTCTATCCCGACCTGACCCCGCTCGAAACCATCGGCCTTGCCGTCTCCGAGCGCCTTGGCCATGGCGGCGACTGGTGGCGGCGGATGGGCACTCGCAGCGACGTCAATGGCGAGATTGCCGATCTGCTCACGCGCTTCCATCTGCTCGACGTCATGAACGAGCAGACCGTGACACTGCCTTACGGCAAGCAGCGCCTGCTCGAGATTGCAGTCGCAATCGCGGCCAAGCCGCGCGTGCTGCTGCTGGACGAGCCTGCCGCCGGCGTGCCCGAGAGCGAGCGCCACGACATTCTGACGGTCGTCGGCGCGCTGCCGCGCGACGTCACCGTGCTGCTGATCGAGCACGACATGGACCTCGTGTTCTCCTTTGCCGACCGTATCTCGGTGCTGGTCTCGGGCGCGCTGCTCACGGAGGGGCCGCCCGAACAGGTCGCGCGCAATCCGCAGGTCAAGGCAGTCTATCTCGGCGAGGAGGCGGTCAATGTCTGACTTGCTCGCGATCGACGCGCTTCGCGCCGGCTATGGCGAAGCCGTGGTGCTGCCCAACATGTCCTTGCGCCTCGCCGAGGGGCAGGTGCTGGCGCTGCTGGGCCGCAACGGCACCGGCAAGACCACGCTGATCAATTCCATCGTCGGCGTCACCCGCCGCTTCTCCGGCTCCATCGCGCTCGCCGGGTTCGACGTCACGGCCATGCGGCCGGACCAGCGCGCGCGCGCCGGGATTGGCTGGGTGCCGCAGGAGCGCAACATCTTCCGCTCGCTCACGGTCGAGGAGAACATGACCGCGGTGGCGCAGCCCGGCGCGTGGACGGTGGAGAAGGTCTACGAGATGTTCCCGCGGCTGAAGGAGCGGCGGAGCAATTTTGGCAACCAGCTCTCTGGCGGCGAGCAGCAGATGCTGGCGATCGGCCGCGCACTGACCCTCAATCCGAAGGTCCTGCTGCTGGACGAACCGACCGAGGGCCTCGCCCCCATCATCGTCGAGGAGCTGCTCAAGGCGATCGGCACCATCACCCGGGCGGGCGGCATCTGCTCGATCATCGTCGAGCAGAATGCGCAAAAGATTCTGGGGCTGGCCAACCGTGTTGTGATATTGGAGCGCGGAACGATCGTCCACGACGCCCCGAGCGCCGCGCTGAAGGCCGACCCCTCGGTCCTCGAGCGTCACCTCGGCGTCGCCGGGGCGGCGACCCACTAACTTGTCCGACGCGTTTTCTTAACGCGAACCGGTAGCCACTTCGCTTGAGAACGCTATAGAAAATATCCGGGAGTAACAAATGCAGCGAACCAAAGCCCCCTTCCGCGCCGACGAGGTCGGCAGCCTCCTGCGTCCAGCCAAGATCAAGGAAGCGCGCAGCCGTCTCGAGAAGGGCGAGATCTCTGCCGACGATCTGCGCAAGATCGAGGACAGGGAGATCGAGAAGGTCGTGCATAAGCAGGCCTCGATCGGGCTCAAGCTCGCGACCGACGGCGAATTCCGCCGCTCCTGGTGGCATTTCGACTTCCTGGCCAAGCTCACCGGCTGCGAGCTGTTCCACCCCGACACCGGCATCCAGTTTGCGGGCGTGGAGACGCGCCATGATGCGGTTCGTGTGGTCGGCAAGCTCGACTTCCCCGACAACCACCCGATGCTGGATCATTTCCGCTTCCTGAAGAAGTATGCCGACCAGGCCCACGTGACCGCCAAGATGACGATCCCGTCGCCGGCGGTGCTGCATTTCCGCGGCGGCCGCAAGTCGATCTCCAAGGAGGTCTATCCCGATCTCGACGCCTTCTACGAGGACCTCGGCAAGACCTACCGCAAGGCGGTGAAGGCGTTCTACGACGCCGGCTGCCGCTATCTCCAGTTCGACGATACCGTCTGGGCCTATCTCTGCTCGCAGGACGAGTTGCAGAAGGCGCGCGAGCGCGGCGACAATCCGGACGGCCTCCAGCAGATCTATGCTCGCATCATCAACTACGCGCTGGCCGAGAAGCCCGCCGACATGGTGGTGACGACGCATGTCTGCCGCGGCAATTTCCGCTCGACCTGGATCTCTTCGGGCGGCTACGAGCCGGTTGCCGAGACCATGCTCGCTGGTACCAATTACGACGGCTATTTCCTCGAATACGACAGTGACCGCGCCGGCGGCTTCGAGCCGCTGCGCTTCCTGCCCAAGGGCAACAAGGTCGTCGTGGTCGGTGTCATCACCTCGAAGTTCGGCGAGCTCGAGAAGAAGGACGACATCAAGCGCCGCCTGGAAGAAGCCGCCAAGTTCGCCCCGCAGGAGCAGCTCGCGCTGTCGCCGCAATGCGGCTTCGCCTCGACCGAGGAGGGCAACATCCTCTCCGAGGAAGAGCAATGGGCCAAGCTCAGCCTTGCGGTCGAGATCGCCAAGGAAGTGTGGGGCCAGTAACCCCATTAGCTCCGCTGTCATTCCCCGAAGGCGGGGAATTCAGTACGCCGCGGCTTCTCCGGATCTCTCACTGTCTCTGCAATACTGGATCGCCCGGTCAAGGCCGGGCGATGACAGCTGAGTTGGGCGATAGCGCGTCGTCACTTCGCCGCCAGGTTGACCTCGACCAGCAGACGAGGAATTCGACGACGGCACCTGCTTGTTCTTCGTGATCGAGACCACCTCGGCCCGAACGAGAACGCCGACTTCGGGTCGACCCTGATTGACCTCTCGTAATCGGCAATGGCCTTGGCATAGTCACGCTTGCCGCGCCAGGCATTGCCTGCCGCGATTTTGGAAGATGATGCCGTTGGGCGGGCCGAGCTTCAGCGCGTGGCCGAAATCCGCGATCGCGACCTCGTACTCGCCTTTGTCGTAATAGGCCCATCCGCAAGCTGTAGATCGCCTGGCCGGCTGGAGCCGATCGCTTCCGTGGCGTCGGCGACGAACTTGGCGTAGTCGCCCTTCTTGTTCACGCGGCCGCACGCCAGAAGTTTTGCCCCTGAAGACTTTCAGCGCGATGATCCTGGTGCGGGCGTCGACCATCTGGTCTGCCGGCGTCGTCACGGTCGTGCAGAGCGGACCGAGCTGATTGCGCGCCTGCCCGAAGGCGGGCGCGGACCACGGCGCACGTGTGACCAGGCAGAGCGCGACGAGCAGGCGGCGCATGGCGGTGATCTCGTAAGAGGAGAAGCGCTGGTTTGTTTTCCGGCGTGGCGCAGGGGTTCACGGCTTCCGCCCTGGCGCACCCGGCAAACCGCGGCGGCTCGATCCGCTATTCCATGAGTGGGCAGAATTTGCTAGGACGTGTGACCCACCCCATCTGCCCAACGCTTTCCCACTCATGAAAAACGACGAAATCCTGAGCCAAATCGCCGAGTTCTGCCGCAAGGCGGATATGGCGGAATCGACCTTCGGCCGCCGCGCGGTGAACGATGGGAAGCTGGTGCACCGCCTGCGCGAGGGCAAGCGCATCACCATCGACACGCTGGAGCGGATCCAGGCCTATATGGCCGCATCGATGGCCGGCGGCGTGCCGCCGTCGCGGGGACTTCAGGTGCCGCCGGAAAAACGCGACCCGCGCGGCAATTTCCGTTTCTTCGAGAACCGCCAGAAATACCTGCTGTTCGTCCACACCTGCAGCGAGAAGCGGGTGATCGCAGACAGGGTTGCCCTGGAGCTAAGCTCCATCCACCCGCGCCCGCCGGCGCTGCGCCTGTTCGACGCCGGCGTCGGCGACGGCACGGTGCTGGCGCGGGTGCTGCGCGCAACGCACCAGCGCTTTCCGCACATGCCGTTCTATGTCGCGGGCAAGGAGCTCAGCCTCGAGGACCTGCGCCTGACGCTGGAGAAGGTGCCGGACCGCATTTTCGAGCATCCGGCGTCGGTGTTCGTCTTCACCAACATGTTCTACGCCGAGGCGCCCTGGCTCACGCCGGCATCGCCTGCGGCGGCGGCGGCCACCGTCTGGCACGAAGTGCCGCTCCGCGGCGCCTCATCGGGCGAGTTCGAGCAGCAGATCGCGGAGCTGAGGCCGTTTTTGGAGCAGAATTGGCGCGCTGCGATTAGCCCGCGCACGGCTATGCCGCTCTATGAGCGACCCGTCGTCCTCGTGCTCTATCGCGAGGACCATAGGTTCCTGTTGGATTCGACCATTCCGCGGCCGGGACAGGCCGAGGCCAATTTCGACCTCGTCATCGCATCTCAGCCCTACCGGGCCCTGTCCTCGGTCAATTTCAGGGCCAAGCGGATCATTGCACCGCTGGCGCGGGCGCTCCGGCCTGGCGGCCGGCTGATCGGAATTCACTCCCACGGCCAGGATCCGGGCATGGAAATGATCCAGGCGATCTGGCCTGGAGAAAATCCTTTCTCAGTCAGCCGTCATGAGCTACTGCGTGCAGTTAAGTATGAACTTGGATCGGTGGGCCGCGACTTAAATTTTAATGCCTACGCGGATAACCGTTCGATCTTCAGGTATGATATGGAAGCGCTGCCCAACGAGGTCACCGGCACCATCGGCACCTCGACGGCCTTTGCAGCGTGGAATGCGGCGGTGTATGTCGCTCAGATTGAGGACGACCGGTTGACTGAAATGACTCAAAACGGCCGCACTCTGGATGCCGCCAGGGACGTGCTGCGAAAGTACAATGGGCTCTGGTTTCTCGACGAATCCTACGTCATCTCGCGTCGGCGTGATTGACATCATCAAAAGTAAACATCGCAAACGCCCGCCGGCTAATGGCGGAACAAGGGGTTACTGATGCGCGCGTCCTATCTCTTCACCAGTGAGTCCGTGTCCGAGGGTCATCCGGACAAGGTCTGCGACCGGATCTCCGATGAGATTGTCGACCTGTTCTATCGTGAAGGGCCGAAGGCGGGCATCGACCCCTGGCAGATTCGAGCCGCCTGCGAGACGCTGGCCACCACCAACAAGGTGGTGATCGCCGGCGAGACCCGCGGTCCGAAGTCGGTGACAAACGAGCAGATCGAGAGCGTCGTCCGCGGCGCGATCCAGGACATCGGCTACGAGCAGGACGGCTTCCACTGGAAGACCTGCGACATCGAGATCCTCTTGCATCCGCAATCGGCCGACATCGCGCAGGGCGTCGACGCGCTGCAGCCGGGCGAGGTCAAGGAAGAAGGCGCGGGCGACCAGGGCATCATGTTCGGCTACGCCACCAACGAGACGCCCGACCTGATGCCGGCGCCGATCTTCTACGCCCACAAGATCCTCCGCCTCATCTCCGAAGCGCGCCACTCCGGCCGCGAGAAGGTGTTGGGCCCGGATTCCAAGAGCCAGGTCACCGTGCAATACGAGAACGGCAAGCCGGTCGGCGTGCGCGAGATCGTGGTGTCGCACCAGCATCTGGTCGAGGATCTCACCTCCAAGCAGGTGCGCGACATCGTCGAGCCCTATGTGCGCGAGGCGCTGCCGAAGGACTGGATCACGCCGAAGACGATCTGGCACATCAACCCGACCGGCAAGTTCTACATCGGCGGCCCCGACGGCGACTCCGGCCTGACCGGCCGCAAGATCATCGTCGACACCTATGGCGGCGCGGCCCCGCATGGCGGCGGCGCGTTCTCCGGCAAGGATCCGACCAAGGTCGACCGCTCCGCGGCCTATGCCGCGCGCTATGTCGCCAAGAACGTCGTTGCCGCCGGTCTTGCCGACCGCTGCACGCTCCAGCTCGCCTATGCCATCGGCGTGGCACGTCCGCTGTCGATCTACATCGACACCCACGGCACCGGTAAGGTGTCGGAGGACCAGCTCGAGAAGGCCGTCGCTAAAGCGATGGATCTCACGCCGCGCGGCATCCGCAGCCATCTCGACCTCAACCGCCCGATCTACGCGCGCACCTCGGCCTACGGCCATTTCGGCCGCACGCCCGACAATGAGGGCGGCTTCTCCTGGGAGAAGACCGACCTCGTCGAGCCGCTCAAGCGCGCGCTCTAGTTTTACGCCTCATCCTGGGCGCGCCCGCAACGCGAGCGAAGCCGGGAACCTTATCCATCACATCGAGATGCCGGGTCCGCCTCTTTGGGCGACCCGGAATGACGAGTTCAACAAACAGGACACTCGCAATGAACGCGAAGCCCGGCTTCACCGATTACATCGTCAAGGACATTTCGCTGGCCGATTTCGGCCGCAAGGAAATCTCGCTCGCCGAGACCGAGATGCCCGGCCTGATGGCCACCCGCGAGGAGTACGGCCCGAAGCAGCCGCTCAAAGGCGCGCGCATCGCAGGTTCCTTGCACATGACGATCCAGACCGCGGTGCTGATCGAGACGCTGGCCGCCCTCGGCGCCGACATCCGCTGGGTCTCCTGCAACATCTATTCGACCCAGGACCACGCCGCCGCCGCGATCGCGGCCGCCGGCATTCCCGTCTTCGCCGTCAAGGGCGAGACGCTGACCGAGTACTGGGACTACACCGCAAAGCTGTTCGACTGGCATGGCGGCGGCACGCCCAACATGATCCTCGATGACGGCGGCGACGCCACCATGCTGGTGCATGCCGGTGTTCGCGCCGAGAACGGCGACACCGCCTTCCTCGACAAGCCTGCTTCCGAGGAAGAGGAGATCTTCTATGCGCTGGTCAAGCGCCTGCTGAAGGAGAAGCCCAAGGACTACTTCGGCGAGATCGCCAAGAACATCAAGGGCGTCTCGGAAGAGACGACGACGGGCGTGCATCGCCTCTACGAGATGGCCAACAAGGGCACGCTGCTGTTCCCGGCGATCAACGTCAACGACAGCGTCACCAAGTCGAAGTTCGACAACCTCTATGGCTGCCGTGAATCGCTGGTCGACGGCATCCGCCGCGGCACCGACGTGATGCTGTCGGGCAAGGTCGCCATGGTTGCGGGCTTCGGCGACGTCGGCAAGGGCTCGGCCGCTTCGCTCCGCCAGGCCGGCTGCCGCGTGATGGTTTCCGAAGTCGATCCGATCTGCGCGCTGCAGGCCGCGATGGAAGGCTACGAGGTCGTGACCATGGAAGACGCCGCGCCCCGCGCCGACATCTTCGTCACCGCCACCGGCAACAAGGACATCATCACCATCGAGCATATGCGCGCGATGAAGGATCGCGCCATCGTCTGCAACATCGGCCACTTCGACAACGAGATCCAGATCGCGTCTCTGCGTAACCTGAAGTGGACCAACATCAAGCCGCAGGTCGACGAGATCGAATTCCCCGACAAGCACCGCATCATCCTGCTGTCGGAGGGCCGCCTCGTGAACCTCGGCAACGCGATGGGCCATCCGTCCTTCGTGATGTCGGCGTCGTTCACCAACCAGACGCTGGCGCAGATCGAGCTGTTCGCCAACAACAAGGACGGCAAGTACGAGAAGAAGGTCTACGTGCTGCCCAAGACGCTCGACGAGAAGGTCGCGCGCCTGCACCTCGCCAAGATCGGCGTCAAGCTCACCGAGCTGCGCAAGGACCAGGCCGACTACATCGGCGTGAAGCCGGAAGGCCCGTACAAGTCGGACCACTACCGGTACTGATCCGACCGCGATTGCGACACCAGGGCCCCGGAGCGATCCGGGGCCTATTTTTTGTTGGCCGCGCCTGTGATACGCTCGCAGGTAGAGCCACAACAAGCCCGCCACTTTTTGCAGCGGGCGGCCTTTTCCGATGTTCATTGTCAAAATGCATATGGAGGGAATGCGATGTCCAGCGAAGCCAACGTTCAGCTGCTGAAGGAAGCCTATCGCCAGTGGAACGACAGCAAGGGCCAAAGCGTCGACTATTGGTTCGACAACGTCATCGGCCCGCAGATCAAGTTCGATTCGATTCCGCGGGGAGCCGAGCCGGTCCCTTTCGCGAGGCGTTATGACGACCGGACCGAGCTGCGCGGCTATTTCGACGGCCTGCTTGCTGACTGGAGCATGGAGTACTACACGATGAACGAATACGTTGCGCAGGGCGATGCCGTCGTCGCGCGCGGCGAATGCGCATGGACGAACAAGAAGACCGGAAAGGTCGCGCAGACGCCCAAGGTCGATTTCTGGCGCTTCAAGGATGGCAAGGCGGTCGAGTACCACGAGTTCTTCGATACCGCCTGCGTGGCCGCTGCTGCGACCTGACGGTTGCAATTTGCCGTGGCGCTGCCATCCTCTGAGCGGGGAGAACCGCGGTGGCCGAAGAAGAACATTTCGACGTGCTGATCGTCGGTGCCGGCCTGTCCGGCATTGGCGCGGGCTATCATTTGCAGACCAAGTGCCCGACCAAGAGCTACGTCATCCTGGAGGGACGCGACTGCATCGGCGGCACCTGGGACCTGTTCCGCTATCCCGGCATCCGATCCGACAGCGACATGTTCACGCTGGGCTATTCCTTCAGGCCGTGGACCGATCCCAACGCGATCGCCGACGGGCCGCAGATCCTGAACTATGTGCGCGAGACCGCCGCCGAGAACGGCATCGAGAAGCACATCCGCTTCCGTCATCGCGTCAAGCGCGCATCGTGGTCGACGCAGGAGGCGCGCTGGACCGTCGAGGCCGAGCGCACAACAGGCGAGGGCGCAACCGAGCTCGTACGCTTCACCTGCAATTTCCTGTTTATGTGCTCGGGCTATTACAAATACGAGGCGGGCTACACCCCGGAGTTCAATGGCACGGCGGATTTCCAGGGCCGCATCGTGCATCCGCAGAAATGGACTGAGGACATCGACTATTCGGGCAAGCGCGTCGTCGTGATAGGCTCGGGCGCGACGGCGGTAACGCTGGTGCCGGAGCTCGCCAAGAGAGCGGCGCAGGTCACCATGCTGCAGCGCTCGCCGACCTATGTGGTGTCGCGTCCCGCGCACGATCCCTTTGCCAACAAGCTCCGTCGCAATTTGCCGGCGCGGCTCGCTTATCACCTGATCCGCTGGCGCAATGTGATGTGGGGGATGTTCTTCTTCCAGCTCAGCCGGCGCCGGCCCGCGAAGGTGAAGGACCTCATCCTCAAGGGCGTCAGAAACGCGCTGGGGCCCGACTACGATGTCGCGACCCATTTCACGCCGCGCTACAATCCCTGGGACCAGCGGCTGTGCCTCGTGCCGGACGGCGACTTGTTCAAGGCGATCCGCGAGCAGCGCGCCTCCGTCGTCACGAATGAGATCGATACCTTCACGCGCGATGGCATCCGCCTGAAGGACGGCCGCGAACTTGCCGCCGACATCATCGTGACGGCGACTGGCTTGGTGCTCCAGGTCGTCGGCGGGCTCGAGATCAGCGTCGACGGCCACGCCGTCGATTTCGCCAACACGCTGACTTACAAGGGCATGATGTATGCCGACGTGCCGAACATGGCCTCGGCGTTCGGTTACACCAACGCGTCTTGGACGCTGAAATGCGATCTCACCTGCGAATATGTCTGCCGGCTCATCAACTACATGGACCGGCACAATTTCCGTCAGTGCATGCCGCACAATGACGATGCCACGATCAGCGCCCAGCCGTCGCTCGACTTCAGCTCGGGTTATGTGCAGCGCTCGATCGCCAGGATGCCGAAGCAAGGCTCGAAGCGGCCGTGGCGGCTGTATCAGAACTACGCACTCGACATCGTCTCGCTGCGCTTCGGGCGGATCGACGACGGCGTGATGCGATATTCCTGACCCCGCCGCTGCTGCGGCGGGTGTGCCTTTGAGGTGAGTGCGGTGGCGCGATCGGCCGCCGGGTTGAGCCTGGCGCACCAGACGAACGGTTAACGCCGGCTTAACCGATTGAGTCCTAGCCTGTCTCGGCCGGGGTTACTCGCAAGGCCGAGGTGAGCCCAATGGAAGCCCAGAGAATTGCGGTCGACGCCGTCGTCGCGCTGACCGATTGCGACCGCGACGCCGTCATCGCCTTCATCCGCCGTCTCTATCTCGCCGGCGTCACCGACCCCAAACGCCTGACCTTCAAAGGGCTCCAGGCGCTATCGCGGGCGTGACCGCCTCTCGGTTCAGGTTCCATGCTCCTGCTCGCGCCAGTGTGAGTGCAACCCAGCGGTGAATATCTTGCCGCCCCGGTCGGGTGGGGAT
Organism: Bradyrhizobium sp. 179; assembly: GCF_023073535.1. Lineage (NCBI taxonomy): Bacteria > Pseudomonadati > Pseudomonadota > Alphaproteobacteria > Hyphomicrobiales > Nitrobacteraceae > Bradyrhizobium > Bradyrhizobium sp. 179. The sequence continues at coordinate 38,478 of NZ_JADPJR010000107.1, forward strand.
AGATGACGTCCCCGGCTGGGTCACTGGGGAACGGGGATATGCTGAAACAGCTTTTTGCGCCGCAACTTGTTGTTCTTTATGTGCTGGCGGTCTCGACGATTTACGTTCACTTCCGCGGCAAGCAGCGGCTGCGCTTCGCGCGCCAGCTCGGGGATCACTCGACCTATCTCGCGCCCTACAACGTGTTGATGTATGTCGGCTCGGCCGTGCCCAACAAGCCGGTGATCTCGGTCGATCAGTTTCCCGAGCTGAAGCTGCTGAGCGAGAACTGGGAGATCATACGCGACGAGGCGGTGCGCCTGTTCGACGAAGGTTTTATTCGCGCGGCCGCCAATAACAACGACTGGGGCTTCTACTCTTTCTTCAAGAGCGGCTGGAAGCGGTTTTACCTAAAATGGTACGACGACTTCCTGCCGTCGGCGCGCACGCTCTGCCCGAAGACGGTGGAGCTGCTCAACGCGATCCCGAGCGTGCACGGCGCGATGTTTGCGATGCTGCCGCCGGGCGGCAAGCTCGGCGCCCATCGCGATCCGTTCGCGGGCTCGCTGCGCTATCACCTCGGCCTCGTCACGCCGAACTCGAACAAGTGCCGCATCCTGGTCGACGGTGTCGAATGCGTCTGGCGCGACGGCGAAGCCTTCATGTTCGACGAGACCTTCATCCACAGCGCGGAGAATGCGACCGACGTCAACCGCATCATCCTGTTCTGCGATGTGGAGCGGCCGATGAAGTTCGGCTTCATGACCGCCATCAACCGCTGGGTCAGCCAGCACATCGTCAAGGCGTCGGCGACCCAGAACGTCGACGGCGAGAATGTCGGCGTGCTCAACAAGATGTTCGGCAAGCTCTACGAGATCCATCTCGCCAGCCGCAAGGTCAAGGAATGGAACCGCAACGTCTACTACACGCTGAAATATTCGCTGACGGCGCTGATCCTCGGCCTCGTCGTGCTGTCGGCGCTGCGGTGATCAGGGCGTCGCGATGAGCCCCTTGCCGGTCGCGAATACGGAGATCGTGCTGTTCTTCCGCCACTGGCTGGAGAGTTTTGCCGGTTATGTCCGGGAGGTCGATTACGCTTCGGCGCGGCCGCTCTTCCATCCGGACGTGCTTGCCTTCGGCACGCATAACGACGTCATCCCTGGTCTTGATCAGTGGGTCTCGACACAGTGGAATAACGTCTGGCCCAAGACGACCGATTTTCATTTCGTGCTCGATCAGACCTCGATCCTGGCATCCGCCGATGGCACGATGGCCACTGTGATCGCCATGGGCGAGCACGGGCTATCATCCCGATGGCAGCCCGTTTCCACGCCCCGGCCGGGCCACGATGGTGTTTGCCAGGAATGGCGAAACGTGGCTGTGCGTGCATTCCCACATGTCGCTCAATCGCGGTGTGCCGCAGGCAAGCCACGCCAATCGGCCCGTGAAGGCTTGGTAGCGCCAAGCCATCCGGCAGCGTGCCCCGCGGCTTTATTGGCCGACTAAAGTTTTACACTCTCGTTCCACCTCGGCCGGAACCCTTGGAACCTGATCTCGTTTGTTCCTCAAGGAACAACCGGTGAAAAATACGCAACCGGGGGGCTGTCCGAGGGAAACGCTCCCATGGCAACACTCGGCCTTGACGCCACCCGACTTACTCCATCCGAGCATCAGCGCCAGCTTCGTCGCGCGGTGATCGCGTCCACGGTAGGGACCGCGATCGAATGGTATGATTTCTTTCTCTACAGCACCGTCACCGGTCTGGTTTTCGCAAAGCTGTTCTTTCCGCAGTCCGACCCCTGGGTTGGCACGCTGGAGGCGTTTGCGATCTACGCAGTCGGCTTCATCGCGCGCCCGATCGGCGCGGCAATCTTTGGTCACTATGGCGACCGCATCGGCCGCAAGTCGACGCTGATCGCGACGCTGCTCTTGATGGGACTGGCGACCGCCGCGGTGGCCGTGGTGCCGACCTATGCGAGCATCGGCATCTGGGGCGCCGTGATCCTGACCGTGCTGCGATTCATTCAGGGCGTCGGCGTTGGCGGCGAGTGGGGCGGCTCGGTGCTGATGTCGATGGAATGGGCCCGCAGCGACCGATCCCGAGGATTGATCGCGTCATGGCCGCAATTCGGCGTGCCCTGCGGTCTGTTCCTCGCTAATCTCGCCGTGCTGGCGTTCAGCCAGATGGCGGGCGATCAGTTCCTGGCGTGGGGCTGGCGCATTCCGTTCGCGCTCAGCATCATCCTGGTCGGCGTCGGCCTTTATATCCGGCTCGGCATCCTCGAAACGCCGGTGTTCTCAAAGCTCGTGGCCGAACGTCAGGTGGACCGCACGCCGATGCTGACCGTGATCCGGGAGTATCCGAAGGAGATTCTGCTGTCCGCCTTTGCGCGCATGTCGGAGCAGGCGCCGTTCTACATCTTCACAGCCTTCGTCTTTTCCTATGGCATCGGCACCTTGCATGTCTCGCGCGACTTCCTGCTGACCGCGGTGCTCTCGGCCTCGGTGCTGTCGTTCGTCTCGATCCCGCTGTGCGGACATATCTCCGATCAGATCGGCCGCAAGAACATGTACATGATCGGCGCTGCCGTGACGGGCATATTCGGCTTCGTTTATTTCGCGATGCTCGACACCGGATCGCCAACCATCATCTTCGTCGCGATCATCCTGTCGCTGATTCCGCATGACATGCAGTACGGCCCGCAAGCCGCCTTGATCGCCGAGAGCTTTACCGGACGCCTGCGCTACAGCGGCTCCTCGCTCGGCTATCAACTCGCTTCCGTGATCGCCGGCGGTCCGGCGCCGCTGATCGCAACCTGGCTGTTCGGCACGTTCCACTCGGCGACCGCGATCGCAATCTACATCGCGATTTGCGCTGTCGTGACGCTGGCCGCGACCGCGATGATGACCGATTACACCGGGAAGGACATCAACGTGGCCGGCGCGCATGAGCGGCGAACTTGAGCGCGTAAAAGCCCCGGACGCGACGTCCGGGGCTTTGCGTTTTCCTTGATTTGAGCTCAGCCTATTCTGGCTGGCCGATCGCAACCTTCAACGTGCCGATGCCGTCGACGCCGCATTCGAGCTTGTCGCCTACCTGGAGCTGCGACACGCCGGCCGGCGTGCCCGTCATGATGATGTCGCCGGCGGCGAGCTTCACCTGCTGCGAGAGCTGCCAGATGATTTCGGGCACGTTCCAGATCAGCTCGGTGAGATCGCCCTTCTGCGCTTCCTTGCCGTTGACCGTGAGCCAGATCTTGCCCTTGGCGGGATGGCCGATCTTCGATGCCGGTTGAATCGCGGAGCACGGGGCGGAGCCGTCGAACGACTTGCCGATCTCCCACGGCCGCTCCTTCTTGCGCGAGGCGATCTGGAGGTCGCGGCGGGTGAGGTCGATGCCGACTGCGTAGCCGTAGACGTGGTCGAGCGCCTTGTCGGCGGGGATGTTCAGCCCGCCGCTCTTCATCGCGACGACCAGCTCGACCTCGTGATGCAGATCCTTGGTCAGCGGCGGAAAGGGAATGGTGGCGCCATCAGGCACCAGCATGTCGGCGTGCTTGGCGAAGAAGAACGGCGGGGCGCGCTCGTCATTGCCCATCTCGCGGATGTGCTCGAGATAATTGCGACCGACGCACCAGATGCGGCGCACCGGATACCGGCCGCTCTCGCCGACGACGGGAAGCGAAGCCTGGGGCGGAAGCGGAATGACGTAGGAGGCGGCGTTCATGGAGCGGATCTCGCGGGTCTTGAGGTTGATAACGAACTCTATGCGGTTGCGCTGATCGGCGCCAGAGCGCCGGAATGGTGATGCTGCAGGCGGAAGAACGACGCATAGCGCCCGCCGCGGCGCAGCAGATCGTCGTGCCGGCCGTGCTCGACGATTTCGCCGCCCTCGACCACCAGGATGCGGTCTGCGTGCATGATGGTGTGCAGGCGATGCGCGATCACGATGGTGGTGCGGTTCTGGCAGAGATGCTCGATCGCCTCCTGCACCTGCCGCTCGGACTCGGAATCGAGCGCGGCGGTGGCTTCGTCCAAGAGGATGATCGGCGCGTTCTTGATCAACGCGCGCGCCACCGCGATGCGCTGGCGCTGGCCGCCCGACAGCTGCGTGCCGTGCTCGCCGACGGGCGTGTCATAGCCGAGCGGGAAACCCATGATGAAATCATGTGCGCAGGCCGCCTTCGCGGCCTCGACGATTTCCTGTTCGCTCGCGCCCGGCCTTCCGAAGGCGATGTTGCTGCGGATGGTGTCGCGGAACAGATAGACGTCCTGGCCGACATAGGCGGTCTGCGCTCGAAGCGATTTTCGCGAGACCGACGAGATCGACTGCCCGTCGATCACGATCTCGCCTTGTGTCACCTCGTGGAAGCGCAAGAGCAGCGCCAGCACGGTCGACTTGCCGCCGCCGGACGGGCCGACCAGCGCGGTAACCTTGCCCGGCTCGGCGACGAAGCTCATGCGGTTGAGCACGGTCTCGCCTGAGCGATAGGAGAAGCTGACGTCGCGCAGCTCGATGCGGGCATCTGACAGCTTCAGCGCCGGCTTGTCGTCGTCGGACTGCTCGCTCGCCGGACTGTCGACGACCTCGAGCAGCATGCGCGCGCCGACCAGCTGGCTGTTGAGGTCGATGTTGAGCCGCGCCAGCCGCTTGGCCGGCTCGGTCGCCATCAGGAATGCCGTCATGAAAGAGAAGAACGCGCCGGGCGTCGCATTGAGCGCGACCACGCTGTAGCCGCCATAGAGCAGGCAGCCGGCAACGGCGAATCCGCCCAGCATCTCCATCAGCGGATTGGAGCGGTTGGCGACGCGGGCCATCTTGTTGGCATTGCGCTCGACGATCGCGATGTTCTCGTCGATGCGCTTCTGCATGGTATCTTCGAGCGTGAACGCCTTCACGGTGCGGATGCCCTGCAGCGATTCCTGCATGGTTTCCATGATGTCGGCGGTGCCGGTGAACTGGTTGTAGGCGAGGCCCTTGATGCGCTTGACCAGCTTGCGCAGCACCAGCATCGCAGGCGGCACCGCGACGAGGCCGATGAACGACATCAGTGGGTCCTGCCATACCATCACGCCGATCATGGCGAGCAGCATCAAGAGGTCACGCCCGACGGCGTTGACCAGCATGTTGAGCACGTCGGTGATGGACTTGGCGCCGGCGGTCAGCCGCGCCAGAAATTCGGACGAATGCCGCTCGGAGAAGAACCCGACGCTTTCGCGCATCAGCTTGGCGAAGAGCTGACGCTGATTGGTGGCAAGGATGGCGTTGGAGATCTTGGTCAGGATCACCATGTGGCCGTAGGTCGCGACGCCCTTGATGAACAGCAGCACCACCGTGATGCCCGAAAACATCGCGATACCTGGAATGTTCTTGTCGACATAGGCCTGGTTGATGACCTGGCCGAGCACATAGGTCGCGCCTGCGGTCGCGCCGGCGGCGAGTGCCATCAGCGCGAAGGCGACGAGGTAGCGCCTCCAGTAGACGACCCCTTGTTCCAAGACCAGGCGGCGAATCAAGACCGCTGCTGCATAGGGGTCGTCAGTGATTTTCTTTGGAAACTGGGCCATCCGGTGTCCATTGACGGCGCGGGACAAAGCCTGCCCGTGCGTCAGGGATCGATGGGCCTCTGTGCCCGCTCGGCTACAGTTTTTCAAGCCCAATTAAGGGCTTGCGCTCGGGTTGATTCTAGGCCGAGACGGCGTGGCGGAGCTCGCCATGGCGCTCGCGGAACAGCTTGTCCTCCCAGGCCAGGGCGTGCGCGGCGATGGTCTCGAGGTCATCATACTGTGGGTGCCAGTCGAGCAGGCCGCGGATGCGGCTGGTGTCGGCGACCATGGTCATGATGTCGCCAGGCCGGCGCGCAGCGTATTGCACGGCGAAGCTGCGGCCCGAAACCCGCCGCACCGCGTCGATGGTCTCCAGCACCGAATAGCCACGGCCATAGCCGCAATTGAGCGTCGTCGAGGCGCCGCCATTGCGCAAATAGGCCAGCGCCGAGCGATGCGCCTGCGAGAGGTCGGTGACGTGGATGAAATCGCGGATGCAGCTGCCGTCCGGGGTTGGATAGTCCGTGCCGAACACGTCGATCTTGGCGCGCTGGCCGGTGGCGGCTTCAACTGCGATCTTGAGCAGATGCGTGGCGCCGGCGGTGGCAAGGCCGATGCGCGCCTGCGGATCGGCGCCGGCGACGTTGAAGTAGCGCAAGGTCACATATTGCATGCCGTAGGCGTCGGCGACGTCATGCAGCATGATTTCGGTCATCAGCTTCGACGAGCCGTAAGGCGACAGCGGTCGCGTCGGCGCATGCTCGGGCACCGGCACCTGGTCAGGATCGCCGTAGACGGCGGCGGTCGAGGAGAAGATGAAGCGGCTGATGCCGCGCTTGACCGCGACGTTGAGCAGATTGCGCGCGGTCATGAAGTTGTTGCGATAATAGCCGAGCGGATCGCGCATCGAATCCGGCACGACGACCGAGCCCGCGAAATGGATGATGCTCTCGATGTCGTGCTGCGCGATCACGCCTTCGAGCAGGTTCTCGTCGCCGGCATCGCCGATGAACAGCGGCACGCCTTCCGGCAGATAGGTGGAAAAACCCGTGGAGAGATCGTCGATCACGACGACGTCCTCGCCGGCTTCCGCCAGCGCCAGGACCGTGTGACTTCCGATATAGCCGGCGCCGCCGGTGACTAGCACAGTCATGATCTCACCCGTCTTCGATCAACGCCTAAAACTACCGCCCGCGTGGTGAAGAGGGGGTATCGGCGCGGCTGAACTGGTCACTATGCTTAATGTTGCGTATAGGGATCTTTCGAAACGGAGCATGACGTGGCGAATTTCCCCGGCGATCTCGAAGTGATCGTGCCAAATCTGCACAGGCGCTATTCCGGGGTCACCGCGACCAATCGGATGGTGGCGCCGCGGCTCGCAAGGCTGTTTCGCGCGGCCTGGTTCGGCTCCGATGCGCCGGCGGGGATCGGCCGCCTGAGCGCTGCGGATTTTCTGAAGCTATGGCGCCGCAAGGCGCCGCTGATCTGGCATGCGCGGCGCAACAACGAGATGATCGCCGGCGTCGCGTTGCGCGCGCTCGGCTGGCCCCTGAAGCTCGTGTTCACTTCGGCGGCGCAGCGGCATCACAGCTGGATCACGCGCTGGCTGATCCGGCGCATGGATGCGATCATCGCAACGAGCGACATCTCGGCATCCTTCCTGAAAGTGAAGGCAACCGTGATCCCGCATGGTGTCGACACCGACGTCTACGCACCGCCGACAGATCGCGCCGCGGCCTTCGCCGAAGCCGCGCTGCCCGGCCGCTACGCAATCGGCTGCTTCGGCCGCGTGCGCGCCCAGAAGGGCACCGACGTATTCGTCGATGCGATGTGCCGGCTGCTGCCGCGACATCCGGATTTCTCCGCTGTGATCGTCGGCCAGGTCACGCCCGAGCAGACGCGCTTTGCCAACGACCTGAAGCAGCGCATCGAGACGGCCGGCCTGCAATCGCGCATCGTCATGACCGGCGAATTGCCGATCGAAGCGGTGCAGCGCTGGTATCAGCGATTGACGATCTACGCCTTCACCTCGCGCAACGAAGGTTTCGGCCTGACGTTGATCGAAGCGATGGCGACCGGCAGCGCCCTCGTCGCCGCACGCGCCGGCGCGGCCGAACTCGTGGTCGAGGATGGCGTGAGCGGCGTGCTGGTGCCGCCGGGCGATGTCGATGCGCTGGTCGCCGCGCTGGAGCCGTTGATGCGAGATGTGGACGCCGCGACCGCAATGGGCGCGCGCGGGCGGGCGCGGGTGCTCGCAAAGTTCAGCCTGGATGCGGAGGCGGCGCGGATCGGCGAGATCTATCGGCCGCTGCTCTGAACCGGTTTTTTCACGACGCCAAACAAAAAGCGCGAAAACAATCCCATGCACAGTAGCCGGGAGTAGCAAAATCAACGGGTTGGCCGCCGGCACGATGTTTTGCGGATTTTTCGAATCGTGTTTGACCTGTCGGGCAAAACACTGGCAGGATGTCATCATCGGCAATGGCCAGATCGCTCACGTCGTCGCCCGCGCTTCCGCTTCACTCAACACCCGCTGCGCAATCGCGACCACCTCGCTCGCCGCGATGTGGCGCATGCAGCGGTGGTCGTTCATCTTGCAGACGGTGCTCTGGCACGGCTGGCAGGACAGCACGCTCTTGTTCTGGACCACGGTGGCGGCAAGGCCGTTGAGTGGGGCCCAGAGATAGGGGTCGGTTGGCCCGAAGATGCCCATGGTGGGCGTGCCCAGGGCGGCTGCGATGTGCATCAGGCCGGAATCGTTGGAGATCGCGACGCCGGCCGCGGCCATGGCCAGCACGCCGTTGCGCAGATCGTTGCCGGTGAGGTCTCGCACCCCCGCGCCGCCGGCCGCGACGATCTCCTGGGCGAGGCCTTTCTCGGCAGGGCCGCCGACGACCCAGACCTCCAGGCCGCGCTGGACCAGCAACCGGGCAGCCTCGGGATAGTAGGTCCAGCGTTTGGACGCTCCGACCGAGCCGGGCGCCAGCGCTACGGCTGCGCCGGCGCTGAGGCCATTGGCCTGCCGCCAGCGGGCGATCTCCTCGGCCGGGACCCGCAATTGCGGCACCGGCCATTCCGGAGGCAGCGGCGCGCCGTCGGGCTGGGCGAGGGCGGCGTTCTTGTCGATGAAGCGGGGCAGCTTCTTCTCGCCCCAGCGCCAGCGGTTGAGCAGGCCGAACCGGAACTCGCCGACGAAGCCGACCCGTTCGGGAATGCCCGCTAGCGCGGGCGCGATGGCCGCCTTCCAGGTCCGGGGCAGCACCAAGGCGGTGCCGTAGTTCCGCTCGCGCAGGCGTTTTGCCAGGCTGAGCTGGCGGCCAATTGCGAGCCGGCCGCGCGGCAGGTCCCAAACGACGCCAGCGCGCACGCCGGGCATGTAATCGACCAGCGGGGCGCACAGCGAGGTGGTCAGGAGATCGACCGGCCGGTTTGGCCATCGCTGATTTAGCACCCGCACGACGGTGTGATTCCGGACGAAATCGCCGATCCACATGTAGGGAATGATCAAGATCGGGCGCGTGTCGTCCCGGTCTGCATGTTCACCAAGTTGCGAATTTTGATTCATTGTTAATGCGATCGGGCGGGCTGATATAGGCGCTCGGTTAGCCGCTCCCAGCCAGCAGGTAAAGCCGGCTGAGGAACGATGCCAAAACCGCTTACACTTTGGCAGATCATGCGCTACGGCAGGACCGGGCATTCAGAAAATCGGGCAGGTAGGTGGAATGTTGCTGGTGACCGGCGGGGCCGGTTTTATCGGATCGAACGTCGTCGCCGCGCTGAACCAGGCCGGCCGCAGCGACGTCGTGGTCTGCGATCTCCTCGGCTCTGACGGCAAATGGCGCAACCTCGCCAAGCGGCAGCTTGTGGATATCGTCCCGCCGGCCGAACTGGAGGGCTGGCTGAAGGGCCGCAAGCTCGACGCAATGATCCATCTTGGTGCGATTTCCGAGACCACCGCGACCGACGGCGATCTCGTGCTCGAGACCAATTTCCGGCTCTCGATGCGCCTGTTGGACTGGTGCACGGCGAATGCGGTGCCGTTCATCTATGCCTCATCGGCCGCGACCTATGGCGATGGCGCGAATGGCTTTGACGACGATTCCTCGCTGCCGGCGCTGAAAAAGCTGCGGCCAATGAATCTGTACGGCTGGAGCAAGCACCTGTTCGACCTCGCTGTTGCCGAGCGCGTAGCGAGGGGCGACCGGCTCCCGCCGCAATGGGCAGGCCTGAAATTCTTCAACGTGTTCGGCCCCAACGAATACCACAAGGGCTCGATGATGAGCGTGCTGGCGCGCCGCTTCGATGACGTGAAAGCGGGCCGCGTCGTGCAATTGTTCAAGTCGCATCGCGAAGGCATCGTCGACGGCGACCAGCGCCGCGATTTCATCTATGTCGACGACGTCGTGCGCGTCGTCATGTGGCTGCTGGCGACGCCGTCGGTCTCCGGCCTCTTCAACGTCGGGACCGGCAAGGCGCGCAGTTTCAAGGACCTGATGCTGGCAGCCTATGCAGCCCTCGGCAGAAGCCCCAACATCGAATACATCGACATGCCCGAGGCGATCCGGGGCAGCTATCAATACTTCACCCAGAGCAAGGTCGATCGTCTCCACCGCGCCGGCTATAACGGCGGCTTCACGACCCTTGAGGACGCGGTCAAGGCCTATGTCGGGGATTACCTCGACCGGCCCGACCGCTTCCGCTGAGGCCCCAAGGAGCTGAGGCCCAAAGATCATGCCGACAGCCATCCTCGATTTTGATGCTCTCGCACAAGCCATCAGCGGCCGCACGGTGCTGTGCATCGGCGACATCATGCTGGACGAGTTCGTCTATGGCGAGGTGTCGCGAATCTCGCCGGAAGCGCCCGCGCCGGTGATCTCGGCACAGCGCAGCGAGATCCATATCGGCGGCGCCGGCAACGTCGCGCGCAACGTCGCCTCCCTCGGCGCGCGCTGCATCTTCGTCGGGCTGATCGGCGAGGACGATGCGGGCAGGCGGCTCGCCTCGGCGCTGGCGGAGTACGCCGGCATCGACAGCGTTCTGGTGAGCGAAGCCTCGCGCCCGACCACGCGAAAAGTCCGCTTTGTTTCCGAGCATTTTTCCACGCATATGTTGCGTGCGGATTGGGAGCAGGCGGGGCCTGCCTCCGATGCGACCGAGACGAAGCTGATCGAGGCGATCCTGCCGCAGATCGCGCGCGCCGACATCGTGCTGCTGTCCGACTACGCCAAGGGCGTGCTGACCGCACGCGTGATCCGCCACACCATCGACGCCGCGCGAAAGCTCGGCAAGCCCGTCATCGTCGATCCCAAGAGCCTGAACTGGGCGATCTATCGTGGCGCCACGCTGCTCACGCCCAACCGCAAGGAGTTTTCGGAGGCGACGCGGAGCCGCGCCGACACCACGCAGAGCATCGTCGATGCCGGCGAGGACGTGATGCGGCTCGCCGATTGCGAGGCGATCCTGGTCACGCTGGGCGAGCACGGTATGACGCTGGTGCCGCGCAGCGGCGAGGCCGTCCATGTTCCGGCGTTCCCGGTGAAGGTGCGCGACGTCTCCGGTGCCGGCGACACCGTCGCCGCCGCGCTTGCGGTCTCGCTCGCAGCGGGCGCGGACTGGGGCACGGCGCTGCGCATGGCCAATGCCGCCGCCGCCGTCGCCGTCGGCAAGCAGGGCACCGCCACCGTGAGCGCGGCCGAGCTGCGGCGAAAGATCCTGCCCCATGCCTATCTCGCCGCCGAGGTGAAGATCGTGCTCGAGCCGGACGCGCTCGACGCGCAACTCGCCGAATGGACGAGGCAGGGCCAGCGCGTCGGCTTCACCAATGGCTGTTTTGACATCCTCCACCCCGGCCACGTCAAGGTGCTGACCGCGGCGCGCGCCGCCTGTGACCGCCTGATCGTGGGTCTCAACAGCGACGCGTCGGTGCGGCGGCTGAAGGGCGCCGATCGTCCGGTCCAGGACGAGCGCGCGCGTGCCGAGGTGCTGGCCGCGCTCGAGGCCGTCGATCTCGTCGTCATCTTCGAGGAGGACACGCCGATCGAGCTGATCACCAAGATCAAGCCGGCTGTGCTGGTGAAGGGCGGCGACTATACCCGCGAGCAGGTGGTCGGCCACGAGGTCGTCGAGGCCACGGGCGGGACGGTCGTGCTGGTCGACATCCTCCAGGGCTTCAGCACCACCGCGCTGGTGCATCGCGCGCGGGGAGGGAGCAAGTGACGGTGCTCGCCCGCGAGACGACGGGCCATATGCTCTTGCGACGCCTGCGCAGCCCGGCGGCCTGGCGCGAGACCGTCGATCTTTTTGCGGTGCTGACCGCGGCTTCGCTGCCCTGGTCGACGTCGCTCGCGGGGATATTCAATGCTCTCATGCTGCTGTGCATGGTGCCGTTTCTCGACCTCCGCGCATTCCTGCAGTCGCTGAAGCGTCCGATCTGCGTTGCGCCGATTGCGCTGGTCGTTCTCGCGCTGGCGGGGACGCTGTGGTCGGACGCGTCCTGGGGCGCGCGCCTATATGCGGTCAACCCAACCGTCAAGCTGCTCGTGCTGCCCGTCCTGCTCTACCATTTCGAGCGCTCGCGGCGCGGGCATTGGGTGATCGTCGCGTTCCTGGTGTCCTGCGCGCTGTTGTCGGTGATGTCGTGGCTGGTCGCCTTCTATCCCAACCTCGCGCTCAAGACCGATGCGCCCGAACGCGGCATCTTCGTCAAGAACTACATCGACCAAAGCCAGGAATTCACGCTCTGTGCGGTCGCGCTCGCCTATCCGGTCGTGACGCTGCTGCGTGAGAAGCGTTACTGGCTGGCCGGGCTGCTCACCGCGCTGGCGCTCAGCTTCTTCGTCAACATGGCCTTCGTGGTGGTGTCGCGCACGGCGCTCGTCACCATTCCGATTCTGTTCGGCGTGTTCGCGCTGCTTCACCTCAAAGGCCGCAGCATAGCGATCGTTGCCGCCGTTCTGCTCACCGGCGCCGTTCTGGCCTGGCAGGCTTCGCCGCATTTGCGGCAGACTGCCGAGAGGTTCGCCAGGGATTACACCGGCTATGTGGAAAGGGGCGAGCCGACCTCGATGGGCATGCGGCTCGAGTTCTGGCGGAAATCGCTCGGCTTCTTCGCGGAGGCGCCGATCTTCGGCCACGGCACAGGCTCGACGCGCGGATTGTTCGAGCGGGTCGCAACGCCCCGCGGTCAGTACCAGGCATCCGCCGAAGTGATCGGCAATCCCCATAATCAGACGCTGAACGTCGCCGTGCAATGGGGCGCTATCGGCATCGCCGCTCTCTATGCGATCTGGATCCTGCATCTGCTGTTGTTTCGTGGCGAGGGGCTTGCCGACTCTATCGGGCTGCTGGTGGTGGTGCAGAACGTCTTCACTTCGTTGTTCAACTCCCATCTGTTCGACTTCCACGAGGGCTGGATGTACGTCATCGGCGTCGGCGTTGCCGGCGGCATGGTGATCCGGGCACGACAGGCCGAGGCGAAAGCGGGGGACTGCGGTTCCTGAACGGGCGGCGCGCGGTTGGTACGCTCTGACTGGCATGTCTTGCCGAGATGGGC
>NZ_JADPJR010000127.1:0-49721 GCF_023073535.1 Bradyrhizobium sp. 179
GCAGCCTGCCGGCCTGAAACGCCGCCTCCAATACAGGCAAGCACACGTTCGCGAAGATCCATCGACAGCGGTTTCGCCATGCCCGCCGGCCTCCAATCCCGGCGGCAAGCTTGAATCATCAAAACGCTGATTTGTGAATCCCCAGCGATTCAGTCCGATGGGCTAACGCTCTAAGCTTTTGATCTCTCTAGAGGCGAATTCGACCGTTTTTTCCAAACGCTCATTGGAATCCTTGAATAATCAAACGGATTTTGATCCGCCATTCTGGCGTTCGCTCAAGGCAGACGTTGGTGCGGAGTTCCTGGATTAGCGCTCCACTCGGCTGTTCATTTGGAAGCTAGGATTTGGAAAGGGGCCGCGTTGCCGGCGGCCAGGACCTAGCCCGCATCCACTATCTCAGATCTCCCGCAAGCCCCGTTCTCGTCCGGGACGCCGCAACGAAATCGCAATGAATTGGGTGAAATGACCGTGAACAGAATGCGACCGATCCAGCCCCCACACCAAGAAAGATCAATAACTTAGAAGATATCCACTGCGTTCGGGACGCAGGGGCGGAGGTTTAAATCCGCTCGCTCCGCCCATTTTTTTCCAACGTCCAGCGACATGCGATCTTCACCTTGGCATCTGCGTCTGCCCTGAAACCATGACCACGAGGCAAGCGGGCAAGCGCGGCCTGATCAGGCCTTCGCGTCCAACGCATCGACGGTCGCGAGCTTAAACTTTAGCGTCGAACTTCGTGCCAGCGGACTTGTTGAAAGTTGATAGAGCCAGCTGCGAGAACGCGTTCCAGTCCGATCGCGCGAGGCGATAGCCCGTTTCATGGTCTTGGCGAAAGGTCGTCGCGGCAGGCATTGAGCATGATCAGTCGAAGCTGCCTTGTAGGCGCGACGGCGAACAGCCATGCTCAAGCCCCACCGTCTCGTCGAGAACGTCAGAGCCGGTCTCTCGGATCGCATCGGTAGGGATCAGCGACCAGCATCCGGATTAGCTGTCTTCTTTTGTCATTCGGCCGGTGAGTCCTAGCCTGCATTCGCCTTCAACCCCGCCGCCTGGATGCCCGCGACCGCGCAGGCCTCGTCATTGTCGGAGGTGTCGCCGGAGACACCGACGGCGCCGAAAAGCGTCGTGCCATCCATAATCAGCACGCCGCCGGGGACCGGCACCAATGCGCCCTTGGCGATCGTGTTCACCGCGTCGATAAAAAAGGCCTGCTCCTGCGCGCGTTGGAATAAGGCGCGCGAACCCATCCCCATCGCGAGCGCACCATAGGCCTTGCCGTGCGCGATCTCGCCGCGCATCAGGCTGGTACCGTCCTGCGCGGCGGCGAACTTGAGCACGCCGCGCGCGTCCAGGATGGTGACGACCAGCGGCTTCAGCTTGAGCTCGCCGGCCTTCGCGAAGGCGGCGTCGAGAATTTTGCGGGCGGTGTCGAGGGTGAGGTCAGCCATGGCTGGTTTCCTTTGTAGCTGGAGAACTGGAATTGGGTCCGTCGCGATCGAGGCTCATGGCGAGCACCCGCGCGACGTGAAGGGCCTCGCGCCCGGCACCGTCGTGGATCTGGTGCCGGCAGGAGGTGCCGTCGGCGACGACCAGCGTAGCCTGGTTCGCCCGCCGCACGGCCGGCAGCAGTGACAGTTCGGCCATCTGGATCGAGGCATCGTAAGTGTCGGCACCATAGCCGAACGCGCCGGCCATGCCGCAGCAGCTCGATTCGATGGTCTCGACCTCAAGGCCGGGGACGAGGCGCAGCACCTGCTCAACCGGCTTGAAGGCGCCGAAGGATTTTGGTGGCAATGGCCGTGCACAATGGCTTTGTCGGCCAGGTTACCGAGCGGCAGTTGCAGCCGTCCGGCCTCGGCCTCGCGCACCAGAAATTCCTCGAAAGTCAGCGCGTGGGCACCGACCGCGTTGGCGTCGTTGTCCTTGCGTAACGAGGCGAGCTCATCACGGAGCGTCAAGAGGCAGCTCGGCTCTAGACCTATGATCGGCACGCCGCGCGCGGCGAAGGGCGCGAAGGTGGCCACGAGACGATCGAGCTCGGCCTTGGCCTCCTCGACGAGGCCGGCTGACAGGAACGTGCGGCCGCAGCACAGCGGGCGGCTGCCGCTCGACGGCTTCGGCAGATGCACGCGATAGCCTCCGGCCGCAAGCACGCGCAGCGCAGCTTCGAGATTTTCGCGCTCATAGATGCGGTTGAACGTATCGGCGAACAGAACCGCTTCGCGGCCGCTCTCCGGTCCCACGTTGTCAGCCGGCGGCACGAACACATCGTTGCGGAAGGCGGGCAGGGCACGGCGCGCGCTGATGCCGGCAAAGCGCTCGAACAGCTTTCGCAAGAGCAGGTTGCTGTTGCGCAAATTCGCCAGCAGCGCTTCGATTGCTCTATAAATTTGTGTCGAGGCGCTAAAGCGGCGCCTCGCCGCAGATTGCGCTTGCACCTGGCGCCCGAGCTGCCGCAAATGACAGCAAAACGGAGCCAAGGAAGCGAGCGTGCCATGAGCGACACCACTGCGGTCATTACCGAGAAGCGCGGGCAGGCGTTCTGGATCACCATCAACCGGCCGGAGAAACGCAACGCCCTGAACGGCGATGTCATCGCCGGCATCAGAAGGCTATCGCGACGCGCATGACGACAAGGACGTCCGCGTCATCGTGCTGACGGGCGCGGGCGACAAGGCGTTCTGCGCGGGCGCCGACCTGTAGAATTCCGGCGCGGCTTTCGCGATGGATCATTCCAAACCAAATGTCGACTATGCCGATCTGCTACGTTTGTCACAGAACGCCACTAAGCCTGCGATTGCGCGGGTTGGCGGCGTCTGCATGGCCGGCGGCATGGGCCTATTGTGCATGACCGACATGGCGGTTGCAGCCGATCACGTCATCTTCGGCCTGCCGGAGGTGAAGGTCGGCGTGTTCCCGATGCAGGTCCTGAGCCTGCTGCAGAGGATCGCGCCGCCGCGGCTTGTCAACGAATGGGCGCTCACGGGTGAGCCGTTCGATGTCAAGGCGGCGCAGGCCGCGGGCCTCCTGAACTACGTGGTGCCCGCCGCGGAGTTAGATGCAAAGGTCGACTGGCTGATCGCGCGTATCGTCGACAAATCGCCGACCGCGATCCGCCGCCGCAAATACGCCATGCGCGCGATCGCCTCGATGTCATTCGACGAGAGCATCGCCTACACCGAAAGCCAGATTGCGCTGCTTGCGATGACCGAGGACGCCAAGGAAGGCCTGAAGGCCTTCACCGAAAAGCGCAAGCCGGTCTGGACGGGGAAGTAGCTTTCCGACCCGAGCTCGATCAAGCTATGGAAGATAGGACGAAGGGGGATTGCGTGGCTCGCCCAGTGATTAGACCTCAGAGGTGAGTTCGAGCTGCTTAGCCGCTTCCGCGAGGGTAGCAGGCGGCAAAGTATAGCTGCCGAATGCCAGCAGGACACGCTTGATGACGTTGTACAAAGCCTTATCGGTGATCGTAACCAGGAAACGCTCGCCGGCACGCGGATATACTGAGGTGCACTTAATGATTTGGGGCCAATTGATCTAGTAGCTCGTCGCAGAGCAACTTCTGGCGACCGTGGCGAACAACTGAGAGCCTTGATCGCGGGCAACCAACGGTATATGCAGCAGGCGGCCGCGCTGGGGGCGCAGCTAGAGTGTGGAATGATCCATTCCCTTACCTCTTTGCGCTTCTTTTGCGCGCTTTATGTTTTCCTCTTCCACGTTCGATTTGTTCAGGAACTACCTCCCGGACTGTCAAATCTCGTGGACAATGGTTTCACCGGTATGACGTTTTTCTTCATCTTGTCGGGGTTTGTGCTTGCGATCAGCCATTGGGATCGTCCAATCGCATATGGCAGTTTTGTATTAGCGCGCGTAGCCCGGTTGTATCCCGCCTTTGCACTCGCGTTCATTCTCTCGTATTCCGCCTACAACACCGGGGCTCCCTCGGACGCTCAGGCTCTCAATGTTGTTGCGAATGTCACGCTGATGCAGGCTTGGTTCCCAAGCATGTACGAGCTGGGTCTGAACCGCGGCTCATGGTCGATTTCTGTAGAGCTGTTTTTCTATCTCCTGTTTCCGTTTGTATGTCTCGCCATCCAACACAGATTGCGTGACGCGAAGATCGCCGTCCTGTGGCTAGTTGGCCTGTGGCTTGCGAGCTTCCTGCCCGGCCTCGTGCAACGTGTCGCCCCGCAGCCAGGGGGTATGTGGCTCTACTATGCATTCCCTCCGTTTAGGCTTGCTGAGTTCCTAGTCGGGATCGCGTTGGCGGTGATTTGGAAGCGGAAACTGATTGAGCCGCGACTTTCTCTACTCTGCTTATCTGGATTTGCATTCGTGGCATCGTGCTTCGCCGGACTGACGACCAACAATCTAACCATACTCAACGCGACGGCTGTTCCGTTTATTTTGGCGATCATTCATTATTCGGCTGAGAAGCGCCCTGTTTGGCTGGAATGGAAGCCTCTCGTCTACCTAGGCGATGTCAGTTACGGCATATACATATATGGCTTCGTCACAATCCCGATGCTGATGTGGCCGATGCTACACCGCGGCTTCGATCATATGGCTGTGCTCATGGCCGGCGTCTTATCTACGTTAGGGCTGGCTGTGATCAGCTACCATGTTCTCGAGCAACCGGCCCGCGCCTTTGTGCGAAACCACACATCGCGGATCTCAAGAGTTCCGGCAGAATAGACGGCGTCCACAGAACTCATGATCAATCTGTCGCATCGTGGCGACAACTGAGCGCGAGCCGTCATCTCGGCTCGAGATGAAACTGATGGATAGCCGGGATGAAAGGCGGTGCAGAACTTGAGGATCGCGTTCTTAATGTGTTCGGCAGGCACCGCCTCAGAGGTTTGCGAATTAGGAGCTCGGCTCCAGGCCAAATTCTCGCCTAGACCTGGAGCTGTTTTCAATCTCAGAAGCGAGTGGTTCGGCGCGGCCTATTGGGCGGACAATGATCAGCCCATTCGCGTGGGCTCTTAGTATCATCGTACTTGTCCGTGGCGCTGTATCTGCCATGGTGAAGAGGAGGTAAGGCGCCGTGGCTAGAGTTCCACATCCATCGCCGCCAGCACATACCCCAAGAGAGTCGTGACAGCTACATACGATGCGGCTCCCGCAATGACCGTGAATATGCTCAAGCTAACGCCCTGCCAACGGTATGTTGGGCGAATCTAAAAATCGATTCAATCTGCGGACCGCTACCCCCGAGGGTAGACCAAATTCAAACTGTGGTGGGATGATCGCACAACCTCCAAATTCGATCCCTCGGCGCACCATGAGATCTTCGCTTAAGGCTCTGCTTATCGTCACCGGGATCTTCTTCGGATGGCTGGCGCTCAGCGTCCTGACATTCGATGATGTGCCGAACGGCTCTGCTTATCTCGGCCCACGACGTTAAAGGGCCTGAGAAAGGCGGGGAGTAGATTTTAACGCAAATCAGTTGGCGAGAAGACACAGGCGCGCCGGCCCACGTTGGCGGGCCTCTGTGCTAGCAAATGGGCGTGCCCCGCCGATCGTGCGGAACGTCGCGGCCCGGCCGCAGTCGGCGCCTGCCGCCGTTTGTTCTCGGTTCGTTCCCATGAACGGGCGGGTACTCTCCGTACTGCGATCAAGTCGCGCACGCCGGTGAAGCGCAGTTCGCAAGCCTGATCTTGGTTTCGGATTTTGGCTTGGGCAACCAACGTTGGGGCAGATGGCGTGCCGACTAATCGAGAGCGGCCGTTTTTTGCGTCGCAACTTCGTCAGTTACGTGATGACACGTTGTTAGAACAAATGCCGCTCTGCTGCATTGCCATTCACTACCGAGGGCAGCACTTGATACTGGCTCGTGAGCGGCCAATCCTAACAGAGCGGCCGCGCCGATCAGCAAATTTACTATGACGAGCTTGCGTGCTTTGCGAGCCCACGTTGGACTGATCATAGAGGTAGCTCCCCTTCTGGGACATGCTCTGGAAGAGAGAAGGCTAGGCCTCGTTTGTTTCAGGCCGACTTCGCGCCCAGGGAAAATGGTTTCATGGCGCGGATCTGGAGGATCGATTCGGAGGCATCTCGGTTAGGCCAGCATGGGCATCCAGGCGATTATGCAGGCGGTATTGGTCGGCCTTCCCGTCCTAATTGTCTCTGCTTGCGTGAGTTCTGATCGGGTCACTTCGGGTTCGACAGTTCGATCAGGGGCTATGGGCGCGAGACCTCAACGCCCTCAAGTCGACAGCCGACTGATGCAGCAACCTCAGGCGTAAAAGCAGAACTGAATGCTGCGCGCGCGAGAGCTAGCCGATAAAGCCATCTTCGGCTCGCACTCACAAGGCCCGCCGGTTCACGCCGGCGGACTCCGGACAGCGTCACCCGCACTATCACCAGAGACGATCTCGCTCCGATGCTTTCACGCCATTAGGCAGCCTTGAAGACGGCTTGGCGTGAGGTGGCTTCACGCTGGGGCCCAAAACCGCCCACTCGCTCTGCGAACAGGTTCGCACATTCCTCCTGTTTGCGACCCTCGGCGGCAGACCGATCCCGACGTCTTTTCGGATTTCATTTTCAAGGATGCGATCAACGGTAGTTTATGGACACTACCATCGAGTTTGCCTGGTACGTCGTGATCGGATCGCTGCTCTCGATGTGGCCATCATGGAAAACCGCAGCTTGGCTGCTGTGGCTCTCCGGGGGCGCCGTGATAGCAATGCAGTGCACGCATTTCGATTATGCCTTCTATGGAATCCCTGCCACTTTCTTCGCTCTCTTCGGCGTGTCATTTGCGAGCGGCGCTCTCCTGTCCACGACCAAGGCTTCCTGGTTGCCTTATCGGGCTTATATGATTGTGGCTGCGCTACTGATGCTCTTCCTCATGCGCGGCCGACCAGAATGCCAAGTACTGGGCACAGCAAGCCTGGCCGTTCTCACGGTCGTCATAGGCGTGTCCTTCGCGGACAACTTAGTTCGCAGCCGGTTCGATATTTCCTATGGGGTTTATATCTACGCTTTTCCGATCCAGCAGCTGGTGATCAATCGTGTCACGGAAAATTTTTGGGCCGGCATGCTGATTGCCGCTGCTTTGACTACGATTACGGCCGTCTTGTCTTATCATCTCGTCGAGAAGCGGTTCCTAAAACGGCGCCACGGACGTGAGGAGACGGCACCCGGAGCTCTGGCATTGGCAGCCAGCTAGGTTCCCGGGGCCTAATAGTGTCGCGGTATGCGTGCGGCGCGCCTGTGTGGTTTGCAGAGCAAGCGCCTAATTCTCGATCTCCGATGGAATGGAGTACTTCCGCTTCAGGAGCTTTCAATGGCTCCTGTGCTTCGGCTTCTGTCAGCTCACGGACCGCGAGGAGCCGATCCTCAGAGCGTTTGCGGTAGATTTTATCGTGGTCTCGCCAGATCTCGGCGGAGGGGCCGCGCAATCCGCGAAGCCAAACGAAGCATGCCATCGCTAGTCGTCCGTGAAGAACCCTGAATTCAGGCTGGATTGATCCGGGGTCGGGCGAAGAGGATGGCCAGGATTTGCCACAACGAGAGCCTGAGCCAGCAGATCAGGCGGCGGAAGTTGTAGCCGACGGCGGCGAGGACGGCGTTGCTGGCGTCGCCCTCGCGATGCCAGAGATAATTGCGGCCCATTCGACGCTCGGATTTGAGATGGCCGATACCGGTTCGACGGCGGACCGCCTTCGCAGCTCGCGCGTGATCTGTGGCGTCACCCGCCGCTTCTGCCCTGACGTGAACACCCTCAACTTGTAATCGGGTGGGGCATTGTGGCCGCGATAGCCCTTGTCGGCGAGGATGCGCTCGAGGGTATTGCCGATGAGGGCTTCCATGTCCGGGATGACGGCTGCGAGCGTATGCCCGTCATAGGGTTGCCGGGCAGCGCCTTCACGTGGGTCACGAATTGACCGCCTTTGGCGTGCGCCAGCGTCGTTGCAACACG
Organism: Bradyrhizobium sp. 179; assembly: GCF_023073535.1. NCBI lineage: Bacteria > Pseudomonadati > Pseudomonadota > Alphaproteobacteria > Hyphomicrobiales > Nitrobacteraceae > Bradyrhizobium > Bradyrhizobium sp. 179. Next base: position 7,928 of record NZ_JADPJR010000127.1, read on the forward strand.
ACGGAATCACGACTCGTGATTCGACGGAATCCTCAAAAATGAAACTGCAAGCTTTTGGGCGGTCAAAGCCCGAAAGTTTGCAATCCCAAAGACCTTCTCGCCCCGAAAACTGATTCTTGATCAACCGCTTGGAGGTTCTTCACGGACGACTCGCTACCGTTCATCCTCCACGAAAATGAACTCCCGCCAAGGCGGCCGCGCGTCCGTCATCCTCAATTGACTGCCGAATACTGCTGTTGCTCGCAGTTTTCTAAAATGACGGACTGCCTTAAGTCCTTGTACACATCGTCGAAAAACACAGAATATATGCGGCGGGGTCTGTCGGGCAACGGGGTCGCCTCTCGCAGGCAGACAAAGTAGCTTCCTGGGCCGTGGTCCGTACTTCGTAGCGCGGAGATCTCAACCGGCATGATCAGCTTTGCTGTTTGGGCGGCGATCTGAACGCCTTTCTGTATTTCCTCTTGGCTTGGTGCTTGCACTGGCCGGGCCTCTGGCAATGGAGCTGGGGTATCGACCCAGATCGAAGAGCAGGCGGTCAGGAGCAAGCATAGCAACGGGGTAGAACGCATCACTGATCGAATTTGCGTGGTTAAGGATCACGACACGATATACGGACAGTTTCAGCTCACTGCTAGCTCTCTCGCGACGCGACTATCGGCGCATTCCAGACGCGCAGACCCAGCTCAACTCGAGAGATGCCGGTGTACTTGCTGACCTCTTCGTTCTGAAGCGCGGCCAGTCGATCGATCATGAGCTGGGCGTAGGCTGCGGCGAGCATCGCCTTCTTGATCTCAGGGGGAGGTTCGTGAGGTACGCTGGGCTCCAGGGCAGGGGCGCTTCCAGCGGCAGCGGATCCTGAGCACGGTCGATGGCGCGATCGTGCGGTAGAGTGGACGGAAACGGGTCATCGGGAATGGAAGTGAATGGACTTGCGTTGAGGACTTCCTGTTCGTTGCGCATACTTTGCTCTCCGTGAGCCCCAGCGTGTTTTTGGGATCACTGAATCCGAGCTCGGTCAACGGTGAGAATTTGTTGGCTTTGTCGACATTGCGCGAACTGCCTGCAATCTGACGGCTCATCGCCGTGATCGTTGGCCTTTGTCTGGTCGGAAGTTATCGCAAAACTCGGCCGGCGAACGCCGGGCACTCCGAATCGGGGGCGACCTGTTGGCGCTGCGGTTATCGATTTTGTGTGATTTAGCGGGTTTGAGAGGAGCGACTTCGTCGACCGGGGCTGACTGCTCTCTGCGATCATGGGTCACCCGGGGTACGTCCCCGAAAGCCGGTCCGACGAGATGACTTTCGGGCCCGGAGCGTATCGGAGCCGTCGCTCTAAACGCGGTACCCCTGGACCGCGAGCACCTCGCGCAGGAACGCCACCTTCTTTTGTCGCTTCCCGGCCGGCGCAGCACCTTCCGCACCTCGTTCACCAGCCGCTCTAGGCGTTCCACATGCGCCCGCACGACGTCGTGTCGGCGGTCCCGTTCAGGTTGGTCGAGCGCGATCATGGCCTGGCGGTTGCCCAGCTGCGGCGTAGGTGGCCAAACGTTCCACTTCGCCAAATTTCATTTGCCAGTCTCCTTTTGGCTGAGTTCGGACGCCGGCGGCAGCCGCAGCGATAGCTACGAGCTGACGCCTGACGACATACGCGATCTTCGCAAGCAGCTGGCGCGTCTATGCCGAGGACACGAAGTTCTGCGCATGGTCTCGGTCCTGGATCCTGAGGAGCAGTGCTACAACGCGAAGTATTGATGCGAACGAGCTTCACGGCAGTGTGAATCCGATTTCCGTTGAGCCTTGCTGTTTCGCGACTGACCTTGGCGAGGCGTGAGGAGCTCGGCGATGAAGGTAAAGCTGCACGAAGTGGCAAAGTACTAGAGAAGGAGAGCTTTCGGCTGTCCGTGAGGACCGAGGGCGGTGGCGTTATCCTGGTCGTGACGAACCCCCGTGGTGATGGCGCCGGGGACCACGTTGCTACGTTGAATCTCCATAACAATGTAGTCGGCTGCTATGAAGAGGACGTGTTCTGGGACGCCGTCGCGCTCTACCGACACTCGCAAAAGCAGCAGGACGCGGCCTGATGGACAGTTCCTGGCTCACCCAGGATCAGCACGAAGCAGTTAGCTTGACTCAGGGTCTGCGCAATCTGATTTGCGCCACGACACCACCTGCTAAGCTTCAGGTAGACCGTGACAGGCAGGAACGCAGCGAGCCTTGAACTCAAAGCCTGTTGCCTGGCCTTGGGCGTGACAGGCAAATTGCCGCATTTTAGCTGTACCTTGGTTCTATAGTAGTCTTCGACACGTTTTGCTCGATAGTGTTGTCTTGAACGAATGCGCGGTGGCCCCACTACTTCTGCCAATTGACGATGTCGGCTGCCTGCTCAGTACCTTCTTCGCGGCGGTCGGCACCAAGCGATGCAAGATCATAGGCTAGCCCGTGCGCCCCCGGGAACGCATACGTATACGGTTTCCCCCATATCAAGCGAGCGCGCTTCCGACAGTCCGTCAAAGGCACATCCTCAGTATCCTGCGGAGCCTGGATGGAGCTATCCTGCGTTGCCCGTTAGGCCTGCGGCCTGGATGCCTGCGACGGCGCAGGCCTCGTCGTTGTCCGACGTGTCGCCGGAGACGCCGACTGCGCCAAGTAGCGTCGTGCCGTCCATGATCAGCACGCCGCCGGGGACCGGCACGAGCGCGCCCTTGGCGATGGTGTTCACCGCATCGATGAAAAAGGCCTGCTCCTGCGCGCGCTGGAACAAGGCGCGCGATCCCACCCCCATCGCCAGCGCGCCATAGGCCTTGCCGTGCGCGATCTCGGCGCGCATCAGGCTGGTGCCGTCCTGCGCGGCAGCGAGCTTGAGCACGCCGCGCGCGTCCAGGATGGTGGCGACCAGCGGCTTCAGCTTGAGCTCGCCGGCCTTCGCGAAGGCAGCGTCGAGGATCTTGCGAGCGGTGTCGAGGGTGAGGTCAGCCATGGCTGATTTCCTTTGCAGCTGGAGAAGTGGAATTGGTCTCGGCGCGATCGAGACTCATCGCCAGCACGCGCGCGACGTGAAGGGCCTCGCGCTGGGTGCCGTCGTGGATCTGGTGGCGGCAGGAGGTGCCGTCGGCGACGACCAGCGTCGTCTGGTCTGCGCGCCGCACGGCCGGCAGCAGCGACAGCTCGGCCATCTCGATCGAGGCATCGTAGGTGTCGGCGCCATAGCCGAAGGCCCCGGCCATGCCACAGCAGCTCGATTCGATGGTCTCGACCTCAAGGCGCGGGACGAGGCGCAGCACCTGCTCGACCGGCTTGAAGGCGCCGAAGGATTTTTGATGGCAATGGCCGTGCACGACTGCCTTATCGGCGAGGTTACCGAGCGGCAATTGCAGCCGGCCGGCCTCGGCCTCGCGCACCAGAAATTCCTCGAAGGTCAGCGCGTGGGCGCCGACCGCCGTGGCGTCGTTGTCCTTGCGTAGGGACGCGAGCTCGTCGCGGAGCGTCAGGAGGCAGCTCGGCTCGAGACCTATGATCGGCACGCCGCGCGCGGCAAAGGGCGCGAAGATAGGCACCAGACGATCGAGCTCGGCCTTGGCCTCGTCGATGAGCCCGGCTGAGAGAAAAGTGCGTCCGCAGCAGAGCGGGCGGCTGCCGCTCGTAGGCTTCGGCAGATGGACGCGATAGCCGCCGGCCGCGAGCACGCGCAGCGCTGCGTCGAGGTTTTCGCGCTCATAGATGCGGTTGAACGTATCAGCGAAGAGAACAACCTCGCGGCCGCTCTCCGGCCCCACGCTGTCGGCCGGCGGCACGAACACGTCGCTGCGGAAGGCGGGCAGGGCGCGGCGTGCGCTGATGCCGGCAAAGCGCTCGAACAGCCTTCGCAACAGCGGGCTGCGGTTGCGCAAATTCGCCACCGGCGCGAAGCGTGAGGCGAGGTCGGCATAGCGCGGTAGGTAGCCGACCAGGCGGTCGCGCAACGTGAGGCCATGAGACTCTGCGCGCGCGGCCAGCACCTCGATCTTCATCTTGGCCATGTCGACGCCGGTCGGGCACTCATGGCGGCAGGCCTTGCAGGAAACGCAGAGTTTCAGCGTCTCCATCATCTCGTCGGAGGCAAGCGCGTCCGGGCCGAGCTGGCCGGAGATCGCCAGCCGCAAGGTATTGGCGCGGCCCCGCGTGACATCCTTCTCGTTGCGCGTCGCGCGATAGGAGGGGCACATCACGCCGCCCTCGAGCTTGCGGCAAGCGCCGTTGTTGTTGCACATCTCGACCGCGCCCTGGAAGCCGCCGCCTGCGCCGGGATAAGCGGACCAGTCGAGCCTGGTCTTCAGCTCGGTGACGCGATAATCGGGCCGGTAGCGGAAGAGCGAGCGGTCGTCCATCCTCGGCGCATCGACGATTTTGCCGGGATTGAGAACGCCGTCGGGATCGAAGCGCTGCTTCACTTCCTTGAAGTCGGCGACGAGGCGTTCACCGAACATGGTCTCATGGAATTCGGAGCGCACCAGGCCGTCGCCATGCTCGCCGGAATGCGAGCCCTTGTATTCGCGCACCAGCGCAAACGCCTCTTCGGCGATGGCGCGCATCGCCTCGACGTCCTTCTCGAACTTGAGATTCAGCACGGGCCGCACATGCAGGCAGCCTTCGGATGCATGCGCATACATGGTGCCGCTGGTGCCATGCTTGGCAAACACCTCGTTCAGCCGTGCGGTGTAGTCGGCGAGGTGTGGCAGCGGCACCGCGCAGTCCTCGACGAAGGAGACCGGCTTGCCCTCCTGCTTCATCGACATCATGACGTTGAGGCCGGCGGCGCGGAAATCGGCGATGCCGCTCTGAAGCGCCGGCTCCGTGATCTCGACCACTCCGCCCCATTTGCGCTTGTCGTTGTTCCAGCCGAAGCCGAGATCGCCCATCAGCTCGCCCAACTGCTTGAGGCGCGCCAGATTGTCCGCCTGGTCTTCCTCGGCGAATTCGACCACCAGCACGGCGTCTGGATCGCCCTTGATCGCGGCGGAGATGATCGGCTTGAACATCGCGATGTCACGGCCGAGTGCGATCATAGTGCGATCGACCAGTTCGACTGCGATCGGCTTGAGCCTGACCAGATGCTGGGCTGCGTCCATCGCTTCGTAGAAACTGCCGAAATGGCAGACGCCGAGCGCCTTGTTGCGGATCACAGGCCACAGCTTCAGCTCAACCTTGGTGGTGAAGGCCAGCGTGCCCTCGGAGCCGACCAGGAGATGCGCCATGTTGTTGGGTGCATTGCGCGGCACCAGCGCATCGAGATTGTAGCCGCCGACGCGGCGCTGCACCTTGGGAAAGCGTGCGGCGATCTCCTCGGCCTCGCGGGCGCCGAGATCGAGCATGTCGCGGAACAGGGCCCGTGTGCTGTCGCCGGCCTCGACATCCGAGAGATCGCCCGAGACCTCGCCGAAACGGTTCAGCGTGCCGTCGGCAAGGGCCGCCTCCATCGACAGCGTGTTGTCGCGCATGGTGCCATAGCGCAAGCTACGGCCGCCGCAGGAATTGTTGCCGGCCATGCCGCCGATGGTGGCGCGCGAGGCCGTGGAGACGTCGACCGGAAACCACAGGCCGTGCTTTCTAAGCTGGCGGTTGAGATCGTCCAGCACGATGCCGGGTTCGACCACGCAGGTGCGCCCCTCGACGTCGAGCGACAGGATCCGGTTCAGATGCTTGGAGAGGTCGACCACGAGCCCGTCATTGACGGTCTGGCCGCATTGCGAGGTGCCGCCGCCGCGCGGAGTGACCTTGTGTCCCTCGTCCCGGGCAATGGCGAGCGACAGCAAGGCCTCGTCCATGGTCTTGGGCACGACCACGCCGGCGGGCATGATCTGATAGAACGAGGCATCGGTCGCGTAGCGGCCGCGGCTGAAACCGTCGAACAGGACGTCGCCGGTCATTTCCGCGCGCAGGCGCCGTTCCAGCGAGGAAGCGTTTGTCATCCCTGATCCCGGACCGATCCAGCGAGGTGGCCCAGCCTTGCTGAGTTATTCACTATGTCTCGCGTTCGATTATTGTGAATTCAGAATGGGCAACCCGGCCATCCTCTCAGGACGAGACCGGCGCGTCCTCTCGGGGTTCGGTCAGGTGCTCGATCGCGGCCGCCCGCTTGTTGCGCAGGTGCTGGAACAGGATGTCGCTGAGCTCGCTCGCAGCCCGCCGGCGCAGCGCATCGAGAATGGCCTCGTGCTCGCGCATGGCCTCCGCCCAGCGCTGCCGCTTGCGGGCGAAATTGGCGGAGTAGCGAACGCGCCGGATCCGGCCGGCGAAGTTGGCGTAAGCCGCCGTCAGCGTCTCGTTGCGCGCGGCCGCGACGATGCTCTCATGGATGCGCTGGTTGGCCTGGAAATAGCCGTGCATGTCGCGATGTAGATAGCGGCCGTACATCTCGTAATGCAGCTGCTCGATCGCGGTGATCTCCGCGTCGGTAATGGCTTCGCAGGCGAGGCGCCCGGCGAGGCTCTCCAGTCCCGCCATCACGTCGAACAGCTCCTCGAGGTCGCGCTGGCTGAGCTGGCGCACCCGCGCGCCGCGGTTGGGCAAAAGTTCGATCAGCCCCTCGGCAGCGAGCACTTTCAAGGCTTCGCGCAGGGGCGTGCGGGAGATTCCGAGCATCTCGCAAAGCTGCCGCTCGGGAACGCGCCCGCCTTCCGGAATGTTGCCCTCGACCACGTAATCGCGCAGCCGCAACAGGATCTCGCCATGAAGCGAGGCCTCCTGGCGATCGCCGCCATTTAGGCTGGGCGGGGCAATCGGAACCCCGGTGTCGGGAATCGTGGATTTCATTTGTAGCACAGTAATTTGCCTGTTTGGTCGCGTCGACGGCCACAATAGAATACCAAAATTCGATTGAAAGGACAAAAAATGAATGCAAAATAGCCGAAAGGAGCCGGCCAGAACCCCACCGACAGGGAGGTTTCCATGCATCAGGGACGCCATTTCCTCCAGATTCCAGGCCCGAGCCCGGTGCCCGAACGCGTGCTGCGCGCCATGGATATGCCGGTCATCGACCACCGCAGCGCTGAATTCGCCGAGCTCGGCCGGGCCGTGCTTGAAGGCAGCCAGAAGATTTTCCAGACCAAAGCTCCCGTCGTGATCTTCCCCTCGTCGGGGACCGGCGCCTGGGAGGCCGCGATCGTCAACACGCTGTCGCCGGGCGACAAGGTGCTGATGATCGAGACCGGCCATTTCGCCACGCTGTGGCGGCAGATGGCCGGGCGCTTCGGCATCGAGGTCGATTTCGTTCCGGGCGACTGGCGCCGCGGCGCCGATCCGGCCGTGATCGAGGCGAGGCTCACCGATGACACCGCGCACGCGATCAAGGCCGTCATGGTCGTGCATAACGAGACATCGACCGGTGCGACCAGCCGCATCGCCGAGATCCGCGCCGCGATCGATCGCGCCTCGCATCCGGCGCTCTTGATGGTCGACACCATCTCCTCGCTCGGCTCGGTCGACTACCGCCACGACGATTGGAAGGTCGATGTCAGCGTCAGCTGCTCGCAGAAGGGATTTATGCTGCCGCCCGGTCTCGGCTTCAACGCGATCTCGGAAAAGGCCCGTGCTGCGTCAAAGACCAACAGGATGCCGCGCTCCTATTTCGACTGGGAGGAGATGCTCAAGCCCAACGCCAAAGGCTTCTTCCCCTACACGCCGGCGACCAATCTGCTCTACGGCCTGCGCGAGGCGATCGCGATGCTGCTCGAAGAGGGCCTCGACAACGTGTTCGCTCGCCACCAGCGGCTGGCTGCTGCGACGCGCGCTGCCGTCAAGCACTGGGGCCTTGAGATCCTCTGCCAGGAGCCGGCCGAGTACTCGCCGGTGCTCACGGCCGTGCTGATGCCGCCGGGACATGATGCCGACCAGTTCCGGAAAGTGGTGCTCGACAATTACAACATGTCGCTCGGCTCCGGCCTGTCGAAGGTCGCCGGAAAGGTCTTCCGCATCGGCCATCTCGGCGAATGCAACGCCCTGACGCTGCTCGGCGCGCTCACCGGCGTCGAGATGGGCTTGTCGGTTGCGGGCGTGCCGCATCGCGCCGGCGGCGTCGACGTCGCGATGAAGCTCTTGGAGCAGCGCCCGCAGGGCAATGCATCGCCGCATCTGAAGGTCGTCGGCACGTAAAGTGGTCGCGGTGAAAGGGGATGGTATCCGAGGGCAGGTCGGCTCGTTATGCACGGACGGACCCTCTTGGAGGAGGGGACAAGCCGGTCAAATGGTGCTATTCGGCGGCCACCAAACCAAGGCTAGACCGGGAAGGACGCCGATGACCGTGCATACTGGAAGGCATTTCTTACAGATTCCAGGACCGACCAATGTGCCCGACCGGGTGCTGCGCGCGATGGACATGCCGACCCTGGACCATCGCGGTCCGGAGTTCGCCGAGCTCGGTTTTGCGGTCCTCGCCTCGATGCAGCGGGTGTTTCGCACCCAGCAACCCGTGATCATCTTCCCCTCGTCCGGCACCGGCGCCTGGGAAGCGGCGATGGTCAACGTGTTCGCGCCCGGCGACAAGGTTTTGATGTGCGAGACCGGCCAGTTCGCCGTGCTGTGGCGCGGCATCGCCGACAAGTTCAAGCTCGACGTCGACTTCATTCCGAGCGACTGGCGTCATGGCGCCGATCTCGCCGAGATCGAGAAGCGTCTTGCCGCCGACAAGCAGCACGCGATCAAGGCGGTCTGTGTCGTGCACAACGAGACCTCGACCGGCTGCGTGACGCCGCCGCTCGACGTGCGCAAGATTCTGGACCGCACAAAGCATCCGGCGCTGCTGATGGTCGACACTATCTCCGGCCTCGGCTCGATGGAATACGAGCACGATGCCTGGGGCATCGACGTCTCCGTCGCCGGCTCGCAGAAGGGTCTGATGCTGCCGCCGGGGCTCGGCTTCAACGCCGTCTCGGAGAAAGCGCTCGCGGTGGCGAAAGCCAACCCCGGCATGCGCTCCTACTGGGACTGGCAGGAGGTCATCAGCTTCAACAAGCTCGGCACCTTCCCCTATACGCCCGCAACCAACCTGCTCTACGGCCTGCGCGAGGCGGTCAAGATGCTGGAAGAGGAGGGGCTGGAGAACGTCTGGAGCCGCCACAAGCGACACAGCGCGGCGACACGGGCCGCGGTCAAGGTTTGGGGCCTTGAGACGCAGTGCGCCGACCCTGCCGCGCATTCGCCGGCGCTGACCGGCGTTCGCGTGCCGGAAGGACACGACGCCGACGCCTTCCGCAAGGTGGTGCTGGAGAACTTCGACATGTCGCTCGGCACCGGCCTGAACAAGATCAAGGGGAAGGTGTTCCGCATCGGCCATATCGGCCATTTCAACGATCTGATGCTGATGGGCACGCTCGCCGGGGTCGAGATGGGCCTCGATCTCGCAAAGATCCCGCACCGGAGCGGCGGCGTCCCGGCGGCCATGGACGTCCTGAAGGGACGCGAAATGATGCCGATGGCAAAGGCCCAGGTGGCTTGATCCATCCAACTTGAAGAAGAAGTGAGCGCGATGAACGCACCAACTGCCAGCGAAGACCTGCTCTACTCCGTCCAGGACGGCATCGCGCAGATCACCTTCAACCGCCCGCAGGCACGCAACGCCATGACCTTCGCCATGTATGACCGCATGGCGGACATCTGCCAGGAGATCAACGCCGATCGTTCGATCAAGGCCTTGATCGTGACCGGCGCGGGCGACAAGGCGTTTGCCTCCGGTACCGATATCTCGCAGTTCCGCGCCTTCAAGTCCGCGCAGGACGCGCTCGACTACGAGGCCCGCATCGACCGCGTGCTCGGTACGCTCGAGCAGTGCCGCGTGCCCGTGATCGCTGCGATCGCGGGAGCTTGCACCGGCGGCGGCGCCGGCATCGCGGCCTGCTGCGATCTCCGCATCGGCACCGAGACGACCCGGATCGGCTTTCCGATCGCGCGCACGCTCGGCAATTGCCTGTCGATGTCGAACATCAGCCGCGTCGTCGCGCTGGTTGGTCCCGCCCGCACCAAGGATTTGATCTTCAAGGCGCGCCTCGTCGAGGCGCCGGAAGCCCTCGCGCTCGGCCTGCTCAACGAGGTCGTGCCCGACGTCGAGACGTTGCGGCGCCGCGCCGACGAGACCGCAAAGCTCGTCGCCAGCCACGCGCCGCTGACGCTGGAAGCGACCAAGGAAGCGGTGCGCCGTATCCGCCGCACGCTGTCGCGCGAAGAGGGCGAGGACCTGATCCTGAAGGCCTATATGAGCGAGGATTTCCGCGAGGGCATGGACGCCTTCCTCAACAAGCGCACGCCGAACTGGAAGGGAAGGTAAAGTCTCATGAGCTTTCGGCTTGGTCAGTCGAAAGTCATATGCGCTGAAGAGCTGACGCCGGTCTCGGTGATCGCGCTCGAGCAGTTCGTGCTGTGGGACAACAGCGCAGGTCGTAAGACGGTGAAGGCGTCCGTGACGGCCGCAGTCGCAGGGCGCTCGTTGTGAAAGCTCGCTGCGGATGATGGAAGCTGCGCGGAATCAGGTCAGTTCAAGCGAGCGCTTGAAGTAGCCGATCGTCTCCTTCAGCCCATCCTCGAGCACGACCTTCGGCTCCCAGTTCAGCGCCGCCTTCGCCTTGGCGAGGTTGGGCTGGCGCTGCCGCGGGTCGTCTTGCGGCAGCGGCTTGAACACCAGCTTGGAACGCGAGCCCGTGAGCTTAATGACCTTCTCGGCGAGCTCGCGGATCGTGAATTCGGAATTGTTGCCGAGATTGATCGGGCCGGTGACGTCTTCCGGTGTCACCATCAGCCGCGTAATGGCCTCGACGAGGTCGTCGACATAGCAGAAGGAGCGGGTCTGCCCACCGTCGCCGAACACTGTGATCGGCTCGCCCTGAAGCGCCTGGACGATGAAGGACGACACCACACGTCCGTCATTGGGCTGCATGCGCGGGCCGTAGGTATTGAAGATGCGTGCGACCTTGATCGGCAGGCCATGCTGGCGCCAATAGTCGAAGAACAGCGTCTCGGCGCAGCGCTTACCCTCATCGTAGCAGGAGCGGATGCCGATCGGATTGACGTTGCCCCAATAGTCCTCGGTCTGGGGATGAATCAGCGGATCGCCATAGACCTCGCTGGTGGAGGCCTGGAAGATGCGCGCCTTCAGCCGCTTGGCGAGGCCGAGCATGTTGATGGCGCCGTGCACCGAGGTCTTGGTGGTCTGCACGGGGTCACGCTGGTAGTGGATCGGCGAGGCCGGGCAGGCAAGGTTGAAGATCGCGTCGACCTCGATGTAGAGCGGGAAGGTGACGTCGTGCCTGACCGCCTCGAACAGCGGATTGACGATCAGATGGGCGATGTTGCGCCGGCTGCCGGTGAAATAATTGTCCGCGGACACCACCTCGGCCCCCGCTTCGAGCAGTCGCTCGCACAAATGCGATCCGATGAAGCCGGCGCCCCCGGTCACGAGGATGCGGCTGTTGTTGTAGCTTTCAAATGGCATGATCGGTTCCAGCAGGGATCTCGGGGACCGTCGGATGAGGCGGCAGAGTGGTATCGGCTACGGGCGGATAAGCTAATAGGCTTGCATTCCCATTATGATCCTTCAAAAATGAACCTGATCCTGAAGGCCTATATGAGCGGGGATTTCCGCAACGGCATGGACGCCTTCCCCAACAAGCGCCGAATTGGAAGGGCAGGTAGATTATCATAAGCTTTCGGCTTCGTCAGTCGAAAGTCATATGCGCTGAATTGCCCGCCTGCTTGAACTCGTCAGTATTAGTCCGCACAATGCAGCGATAGAATTTTCCGCACTACAACTCAAAAAACATCAGGGGATGAAACTCGTGCGAATTCCAGTGAAGGCCGTCGGCGCTGCGACGGCGCTGTTGTTGGGCACGCCGGCCTTCGCCGGCTGGGAACCGGCAAAGCCCGTCGAGATCGTGGTGGCGGCGGGCGCGGGTGGCGCCTCCGACCAGATGGCGCGGATGATGCAGGCCGCGATCCAGAAGAACAATCTGATGAAGCAGCCGATGGTCGTCTCGCTCAAGGGCGGCGCATCGGGCGCGGAAGCGCTGATGTACATGAAATCCAGCGAGGGCGATCCGAACAAGGTGCTGATCGCCTACTCGCTGATCTACATGCTGCCGCTGTCGGCGAAGATCCCCTTCAACTGGCGCGAGCTGACCCCGGTCTCGGTGATCGCGCTCGACCAATTCGTGCTGTGGGACAACAGCGCAGGTCCCAAGACGGTGAAGGAGTTCGTCGCAGCCGCGAAGGCGGCTAGCTCGCCGTTCAAAATGGGCGGCACCGGCTCCAAGCGTGAGGATCACGTGCTGACCGTCTTCCTCGAGCAGAAGACCGGCGCGAAATTCTCCTATTTGCCTTACAAGTCCGGCGGCGAGGCGGCGACCCAGTTGGTCGGCAACCACACCGAAGCCAACGTCAACAACCCCTCGGAAAATCTCGAAGTCTGGCGCGCGGGCCAGGTGCGTCCGCTCTGCGTGTTCGACAAGGAGCGCATCGCCTACACCGCCAAGGTGACCGAGACGCAGTCCTGGGCCGACATCCCGACCTGCAAGGAGGAGGGCGTCGACGTCCAGTACCTGATGCTGCGCGCGATGTTCCTGCCCGGCAAGGTCACGCCGGAGCAGCAGGCGTTCTATGTCGATCTCTTCCACAAAGTGACACAGACTGCCGAGTACAAGGATTATATGGAGAAGCAGGCCCTGAAGCCGATCTTCCTCACCGGCAAGGACATGGTGCAGTTCCTCGAGGAGGACGATGCCATCAACAAGGCGCTGATGACGGAAGCGGGATTCGTCGCGAAGTAGCTGCTTGTCACCTCGCCCCACTTGCGGGGAGAGGTCGGATTTGCATCGAAGACGCGATCCGGGTGGGGGGGGACTCTCCGCGAGAATAACTCTCACTGGCTCCGCGGAGACTCCCCTCACCGACCCTCTGCCCGCAAGCGGGGAGGGGGAATTGAACGCACTCTGTCCTGACAGCTCATGTCCCAAACGGATCTTGAAATCGTCGTCGAGGATCCGACCGCGCCTGAGGACGACTCCCCCTCCGTCGTTTCCTCCGGCACGATCGAGATCGTCGTCTGCCTCATGCTGCTGGCCCTTGCCGTCACGCTCGGCTACGACAATTGGCGTACCGGTGCGGCCTGGGATGCGACCGGGCCGGAGCCCGGCTATTTCCCGTTCTATCTCTGCGTCATTCTCGGCGGCGGCAGCCTCTACGGCCTGATCGTCGCGCTCCTCGCGCACCGCGCCGCGCGCGAGACCTTTGTCACGCGGGCGCAAGCCCGCCGCGTGATGGCGGTGTTCGTGCCGACGCTGCTGTTCTGCCTGGTGACCCAATTCCTCGGCCTCTATGTCGCGAGCTTCCTCCTGATCTCCGGCTTCATGCGCTTCGTCGGCAAGATCGCGCTGTGGAAGTCGCTGCTCACAGCCCTCGTGTTCACGGCAATCATGTTCGTCACCTTCGACATCGCGTTCGACGTTATCATGCCGAAAGGGCCGCTCGAAGCGGCCCTCGGGCGCTAGGGCGCATCGCGATGGAAGCGTTTGGTCTCCTGATTCACGGCTTCGCGGTCCTGCTGACGTGGAAGACAGTTGTGCTGATGCTGGTCGGGCTGGTGCTCGGCATCTTCGTCGGCGTGCTGCCGGGGCTCGGCGGCCCCAACGGCGTGGCGATCCTGTTGCCGCTCACCTTCACGATGGATCCGACCTCCGCGATCGTGATGCTGTCCTGCATCTACTGGGGCGCGCTGTTCGGCGGCGCGATCACCTCGATCCTGTTCAACATCCCCGGCGAGGCGTGGTCGGTCGCGACCACCTTCGACGGCTATCCGATGGCGCAGCAGGGCAGGGCAGCGGAGGCGCTGACCGCGGCGTTCACGTCCTCCTTCATCGGCTCGCTGGTCGCGGTGCTCTTGATCACCTTCCTCGCGCCGATGATCTCGTCCTTTGCGCTGAAGTTCGGCCCGCCCGAGTTCTTTGCGGTGTATCTATTGACCTTCTGCTCCTTCGTCGGCCTCGGGCGCGAAGCCAAGCACAAGACCGTCATCTCGATGTCGCTGGGTCTCCTGCTCGCCGGCGTCGGCATGGATACGGTCTCGGGCAATCTGCGCATGACCTTCGGTTCGGCCGAGCTTTTGCGCGGCATCAACTTCCTGGTCGCGGTCATCGGCTTGTTCGGCATCAGCGAGATCCTGCTGACGATGGAGGAACGGCTGGCGCTGCGCGGGCATGCGGCGAGCATCTCGCTCCGCGTCGTGCTCAGGGTCTGGAAGGACCTGCCGAAATATTGGGTCACGCTGCTGCGCTCGTCCTTCATCGGCTGCTGGCTCGGCATCACCCCGGGCGGCGCGATCGCGGCGTCCTTCATGGGCTACAATCTGGCCAAGCGCTTCGCCAAGAATCCCGAGGGTTTCGGCATGGGTCGCATCGAGGGCGTGTTCGCGCCTGAAACGGCGGCGCATGCGTCCGGCACCTCGGCGCTGCTGCCGATGCTGGCGCTCGGCATTCCCGGCTCCGGCACCGCGGCCATCCTGCTCGGCGGGTTGATGGTGTGGGGGCTCAATCCCGGCCCGCTGCTGTTCGTCGAGCACAAGGATTTCGTCTGGGGCCTGATCGCCTCGATGTATCTCGGCAACGTCGTCGGCCTCGTGCTGGTGTTGACGACGGTGCCGATCTTCGCCTCGATCCTGCGCGTGCCGTTCGCCGCGGTCGCGCCGATGATCGTGGTGTCGTGCGCGATCGGCGCCTATGCGATCCAGAATGCGATGTTCGACATCTGGCTGATGCTCGGCTTCGGAATCGTCGGCTACGTCTTCAAGAAGATCGGCATTCCCCTGGCGCCGTTCACGCTGGCGCTCGTGCTCGGCAACCGCGCCGAGGATGCATTCCGCCTGTCCATGATCGGCTCCGGAGGGACCCTGAAGGTGTTCTGGTCGAACGGGCTTGTCGGCTCGATCACGACGCTGGCAATCGTGCTACTGTTCTGGCCCGTAATTGACGGCCTGCTCGCCCGCGTTGGTTGGACGCATCGGACCACGGCGACATCGCGCGAAGCATAATCTCTTAGAGACGATGTCGTTGTGGCCTGCGGCCGTATCGGCGTCCTGGCGACCCCAAGGTGCTGTTCTGCGGAACCGGCGGTCTGGCGTTCGGGGAGATCAAGACCAGCGGCGCCATGACCGGCTTCACCCCCGCGGGTGTGGCGATCGCGTCGATCGGCTCGAACTCGACGACGCGCGCGCTGGACCGTTGGTGCGGGTGTCAGAACTGGATGCCAAGCTCCAATATCTTCTATATGGATCTCGGGACGCTTCTCGTCCGGTCCGTTCACGTTGGCACTGGGCTCCACGATCACTGCCAACGTATCGTCGCGATTTACCGACACATCTGCGCGCCGGCATCAACTATCAGTTTGGTGGCCCGGCGGTCTCGAAGTACTAAAATCGACAGAGGCGTCAGCGCGTGCGTTTGTCGTTGGAGACGGTGCCGAGTGACGTTCACCCACTTTGGCGTCCCTGAGCTTGGCAATCTCCTCGGCGCCGTACTCCTTCAGTACCTCATCGGTCTGCTCGCCGAATCTCCGGCGGCTGCGCCACCATCCTGCTCGGCGTGCGCGACACCCAGATGCTTGACTTGGTTCCTTGAACATTTTGTCGATGGCATAGATCGGCTTGCGTTTTCCTTGGCACCGTTCACGCTGGCGCTCGTGCTTGGCAGCCGAGGATGCCCTCCGACTTTCCATGATTGGCTGCGGAGGAGCCTGAAGGTGTTCCGGTCGAGCGGGCTGGTTGGCTAGATCACGACGGTGGCGATCGTGCTGCTCTTCTGGCCTGCCATTGAGAGCCTACTCGTCAGTTGGCGCCGTAGCCCAAGTCCGCCTCACAAACTAGGGGCTGCATGGCACCATCTTAGATGGCTGCTCATCTCAGGCCGTTCAACCGAGTCTATTGGCCTTTTGCAAGCCCGTCCATTCTCTGACGGAAGCCTAGCAGCACCATCGATGCCACGCTCCACCGCCTAACGGCGTTAACGCCAAGTGCCGTCATCATGTCGAGCAATCCTATCGACTCGCTGCAAAATCATTCCTGCTGCGAGGCTAACGCCGATCACGTAAATCCAGCCTGGTACAAAATCGAATAAATGCGAATTGAACAATGAGCTAACAATGTTCTGTACGATGACTATGAACCCAAGCCACGGATAGAATCCTGACCCGCCAAAAAGGTTAAGCTGACCAATCCACATTGCATACAAGATCATGCAGCCGATCGAGCCCCACTGCACGGCGACGTTAAGAGTTTGATTGTGTGGATTGCTGATCGTCTGCGCTGCAAGTCCGGTTTGGCCTTGTGCGGCGCGATCGAACAGCGTCTGAACTGATCCTGTGCCATGCCCAAGGACTGGAGCTTCTCGAAAAAAAATGAGAGACTTGCGCCAATACTCTAGCCGCATTCCTGCCGAAGTTATCTCATTGCTATCGCCGTATTTCGAATATTCAAGCAGGATGCTGTTCGTCCGATCCCGTAGAGTGGAAGAGGCAAGCCAAGCAGACCCGGCCAGAAAAACGAAACAGGCAATCGCGCCGTAAAAAATCGAGCGCGGTAGATAGAACGCTCCAAAAAGGAAGAGCATTACGGGGACATATATTAGGGCTGTCCGGGCGAGTACAACGAAGGATAGATTCACAAGAAATGCTATCGATAATGCGACTAAAAGCAGCGCCAGATTGATTTTGCGAGATCGAATCAACTCAAGGATCGGCCACGCCAATACTACGGCGCATAAAGCAAACGATTGGCTTTGATCAATATAATTCTTCACAGGAACGCCGGGCTGCAAACTTGCAATCGAAGTGAGGTTTGGCACGGCGGCTGTGATCCAAGACAACATCAATAGAACGGTGCACGAGGCAAGGAATGCGGAAAGTATCCAGATTGCGCGCGATGATCTCTGAAAATGGTATATCAAAATCGGCATCATAAGAAACTTGACCGAGGGATTTACACCGCGCAGTCGAGCCGCCCAGGAGACGTCAGTTGCCCACAGAGTGCCTGCCAATGCGAGTGCAAACAGCGCTACGGCAAAGCTGCTTCTGGAGCGGCCAACTGTATCGACGAGCCCTTTCATACGTATTCGCGGACACACACTAAGTGCCCAAAGTGCACTGAAGATTGAGGTGATGGTTGTGGACCACGGCAGCGATGCTGCGGTGATACAGGCGAGAAAATCGCTCGTTGCCATCGAACTCGACAGAGCCAGGCAGAGCCGCCAACTTGGCACGAAGCCGGCCTGTTTTGCGTCTACGGTGACCGTACTAAGCTTGTTTTCCATTGTGCCTCAAGCAGCGCGCATGTAAGTCCGGTTTCCGATGCCCGCAACATTGTAACTGAAAGGGAGAGCGCCTTAGAGGACGCGGGATTCTCTTAAATTGGCGATCTCGTCGTCGCTGAAGCCAAATTCTTTGAGAATTTCATTCGTCTGCTCGCCGAATTCCGGCGGCCGCGCCACCATCTTGCTCGGCGTGCGCGACAGCGTCACGGGCTGGCCGACCAGGCGGATGTGGCGGTCCTCGTCGTTCGGCACGTCCTGCGCGATGCCAAGATGCTTGACCTGCGCGTCCTCGAACATCTGGTCGATGGCATAGATCGGCCCGCAGGGCACGCCGGCCTCGTTGAGCTCACGGACCCAGGTCTCGGTCGACTTTGTCACGGTCCGCTTCTCGATCTCGTCGTTGAGCGCGTCGCGGTTCTTGGAGCGGGCAGGCGCCGTCGCGTAGTCCGGGTGGGCAAAGAGCTCCGGCGCGCCGATCGCCTGGGCGCAGCGCTCCCAGATCCGCCCGCCCGTGGTGGCGATGTTGATGTATCCGTCCGAGGTCTTGAACACGCCGGTCGGGATGCTGGTCGGGTGGTTGTTGCCGGCCTGCTTGGCGACCTCTTTCTCCATCAGCCAGCGCGCGGCCTGGAAGTCGAGCATGAAGATCTGGGCCTGAAGCAGCGAGGTCTGCACCCATTGGCCCTTGCCCGAGACCTCGCGCTCGAGCAGCGCGATGAGGATGCCCATGGCGCAGAACAGGCCCGCCGTGAGGTCGGCGACGGGAATGCCGACCCGCATCGGTCGTCCGCCCGGCGCACCGGTGATTGACATCAGCCCGCCCATGCCCTGCGCGATCTGATCGAAGCCTGGTCGCTTGTGATAGGGGCCGTCCTGGCCGAAGCCTGAGATGCTGCCATAGACGATGCGCGGATTGACCGTGGCAAGGCTCTCATAGTCGATGCCGAGCTTCTTCTTCACGTCCGGGCGGAAATTCTCGACCACCACGTCGGCCTTGGCGGCGAGGCGCTTGAACACGGCGAGCCCGCGCTCGTCCTTCAGGTTGAGTGTCATCGCTCGCTTGTTGCGGTGCAGATTTTGAAAGTCGGAACCCCGCCGGGGACCGCCCGGCTGCTCGCCGCCGGCATCCTCGGTCAGCGCGTCGATCTTGATGACATTGGCGCCCCAATCCGCGAGCTGCCGCACGCAGGTCGGTCCGGAGCGGACCCGGGTCAGATCGAGCACGGTGAAGCGCGACAGGGCTTCCGAGGCATGCGGAAAGGGCATCGTGAAAGGCTCCGGGACAGATTGCGGGCCTACCATAGTGCCGAAAGGCCATGCGGCAAGCCTGGGCCGGTCGAAATGCAATGGCTGGCGCGGTTTGCTGCGCTGCGTGAAGGGATCAGCGCGACAGGCGCTTCAGTTCCGCGCGCGCCTGCTCGGCCAGCGGGTTGTCGCCGTGGCGCGCAATGAAGAGTTCGAACGCCTCCCGCGTTCCCTTCCGGCGGGCAGCTTCGTATTCCTCGGCCACCGCAACGGCAGGATCGCGAGCCATTGGCATGGTGGGCGAGCGGCCCGCCTTGCCGCTGTTATCCGCATTGGCTTTCTCCACCATGACGGGCAGTCCTCCGAACCGCGTGTGATCGAATCCGGCGTGCGCCGCAAGGGCGCCAAACAGGCCGGCTGCGAGTGAACGTCTCTTCATGAAACCCTGCGAATGACGAGAGTCGCGGGAACCGAAGCTTTTGCTCGTGCCCCGTATGACTACTGGATCTCATAGCGAAACAGCGCATTATGGCATAGGTCCGAGCGGTCTCACCCCATTTAAACCAAACGCTTAACCCTCTAGCTAGAATAATCTGTTAACCCCTCGAATTGGATGGGGCCTGCTGCTTCGGAGATTCGCTTTGGCAACCGCAGTTACGGTCACGAAGACCAACAACGCCGATGTCGATGGTCTGCTGTCGGGCTATAAATGGTCGGGCGCGATCACCTATAGTTTCCCGGACTCGTCCAGCGACTACGCGAATCCGTACACTGGCGGCAGCAGCGAGCCGACCACGTCGGGCTTCGCTTCGGCGCCGACCCAGATGCAGACGGCGATCAACTACGCCATCGGGTTGATCAACAGCTATACCAACGCCAACATCCAGTACGCAGGCACGAACGGCGCCGACATCATGATCGCGCAGTCGCCGTCGGCCAGCCCAACCTCCTACGGCTACTATCCCGGCAATTATGCCTCCGGCGGCGATATCTGGTTCGGTACTCAATATAATTACTCGCTCGCCAAGCTCGGCAATTATTACTTTGCGACCGCGCTGCACGAACTCGGCCATGCCGTCGGCCTCAAGCACAGCCAGGAGGCCGGGGGGCCGGCCAACGTCGCAGTGCCGACCGCGCACGACGACAGCGAATATACCGTCATGAGCTATCGCAGCTATGTCGGGGCGTCCACGACGACCGGGTACACCAATGAGGCCTACGGATATCCGCAGACCTACATGGCCAACGACATCCTCGCGCTGCAGACGATGTACGGCCCGAACTTCACGACCCAGAGCAGCAACACGGTGTACACCTGGAATCCGACCACGGGGCAGGAGTTTATCAACGGCGTCGGGCAGCCCGCGCCGGGCGGCGGCGCCGGCGGTTCGGCCAACCGAATCTACGAGACGGTCTGGGACGGCGGCGGCGTCGACACCTACGACCTGTCGAACTACACGACGAACCTGAGCATCAACCTCAACCCCGGCGCGTCGTCGGTATTCTCCTCCGTTCAACTGGCCTATCTCGGCGATGGCCATTATGCATCGGGCAACGTCTACAACGCCTATCTCTATAACGGCGACGCGCGTTCCTACATCGACAACGCCATCGGCGGCTCCGGCAACGACACGCTGGTGGGCAACGCCATCGCCAACGCGCTGAACGGCGCGGGCGGCAACGACACGATCACCGGCGGGGGGGGCAACGATGCCATCAATGGCGGCTCGGGCACCGACACTGCAGTGTATTCGGGCAGCCGGCCCAGCTACGCGCTTTCGTACAACGCGACGACACAGACCTTCACCGTGGCCGACCAGCGCAGCGGCTCACCTGATGGCACCGATACCGTCTCCGGCATCGAATATTTCCAGTTTGCCGATGTCATGGTAGCGAGCCCGACGCTGACCGGTACACCCGCCGTCAGCCGCGTCGCAACCCATGCGCCAGACTTCAATGGCGATAGCAATACCGACCTGTTGATCCTCAATGATGCCAGCTTGGGGGTTGCAGTTTGGGAGTTGAATGGGACGACGGTGCTTGCGAATCCGCAAGTTGGGACGATGGCTTTAGGCTTTCACTTTAGCAAAGAGGCCGATTTCAACGGAGACGGCAAAAGTGACCTGCTGATGCTCAACGACACGACGCACGCCGCGCAGGTCTGGTTGATGAATGGCACACAGGTAACGAGCCAGACGACCGTCGGCTCGATCAATGCCGCAGGAGGATGGCATTTCGCCGACACGGGCGATTTCAATGGAGACAGCAAATCTGATCTGCTGCTCGTTAATAGTGCAAGCAACGGCGTCGCGGTCTGGGAGATGAATGGCTCGCAAGTAACTGCGAATCCGCAGGTCGGCACGATGGCCTCTGGTTTTCACTACGCTACAACAGGCGATTTCAATGGCGACGCCAAAGCCGACCTGTTGATGATCAATGACACGACGCACGATGCTCAGATCTGGCTAATGGATGGTACGCAAGTTTCCAGCCAGACGACCATCGGCACCATCAATGCCTCAGGAGGATGGCACTATGTAGGCGTCGGCGATTTCAACGGCGACGGCAAGAGCGATCTGCTCTTACTCAATGATACCTCGCACGGTGTCGCAGTCTGGCTCATGGATGGCGCGCAGGTGACCGCGAACCCGCAGATCGGTACGATCAACACGTCCGGTGGATGGCGCTTTGGCGATCTTGGCGACTTCAATGCCGATGGCAAGTCCGACTTATTGTTGCTGAACGACATCAGCCACGGTGTTGCGGTATGGGAGCTCAACGGCACGCAGGTCATTGCTAACCCGCAGGTCGGCACCGCCGGCTCCAACGATACCTATGCCGGGGTCCAGGACGTCAACGGCGACCACAAATCCGACATTCTGTTCTCCAACAGCTCCACGCAAGTCCTCACAGCCTGGGAGATGAATGGCACTCAAATTGCGCTCAACGGACAAATTGGTATTGTGAACGCCGCCGGGGGGTGGCATCTCGTGAGTTAAGCTTTGTCCTCCACGAAAGGCTCTGGTGCTTATCTGCCGCTGCGGAGCGGCCGAGTGCTGGTGGCGTTTTGGCCGCTGCGTGACCGGCGGTTCGTTCCGTGATCTTGGTGAAGGGCCGGCCCAAGTTGAAATAGGCCGCCTTATTGGCTAAAAGCTGGCGATTCCGATGACTGAGAGGCTTGCTGGATAACAAGCCCGCAGTTGAGCCTGCCACAAGATTCCCATGATGTCGCGCCTCGCTCAATACAGCTTCCGCGGGCTGCCTGCTTGGTGTTGTGCCCAGGGGAGCAGCGCTTGAACGACATCTCCTTGCAACGGTCGGACGCGGGCGCTTCCACTGCGCGCGGGGGGCGTCTTCAGCGGCTTGTTTACGGCTGGTCGGCAAACCTCGCTCAGACGCTACTGGGGCTGTCTCAGCAGCTTCTCCTCATCCCGGCATTTCTGCATTTCTGGAGCGGCGAGATGCTCGCGGCGTGGTTCGCGCTCTATGCCGCCGGAAGCCTCATGGTCGTCGCGGATTCAGGATTGCAGTTGCGCGCCGTCAATCGCTTTCTGGCCTTCAAATCTTGCACCGATTGCGATGGACGCACGGCAAAACTCTATCGTCAAATGCTACGCATCTATATCGGGACCGTCATGGTCCTCGGCATATTGCTTGTCGCGGGGGCGCAGCTCTGGCCGCCGTCGAGCATGCTCGGATTCCATCCGATGCCCACGTTCGATGCCGCGTTCTTGGCGATGACGCTAGGCACGCTTCTGACAGTACCGGCCAATCTGGTGTCCGGCCTCTATCGTGTGCGAGGTCAATATGGTCGCACCGTCTGGCTGCAAAATGTCGCGCTTTTGCTGAGCCAGGTCGCGCAATTGCTAGCCGTCGCCGCCTTCGGCAGCTTGCTCGCGGTAGCGATTGCCTTCGTTTCGATGCAGGTTCTGTTTGCGTTGTTTCTCATCCTGCTCGATGCGCCGCGCCTGTTCCCGTTTCTGCGCCGTGGCCACTTTCAAAGAAGCCCCTCAGTCTCGTGGCGCTGGAGTGTCGGACAGTTCCGATTAGCCTTCCCCTTTGCGGCAGCCAGCATCACAGAACTGGCGCTGGTCAATGTGCCGGTGTTGCTGGTGAGCGCGCTGGTCAGTGATCGCATTGCGGTTGCCCAGTGGGGGCTGACCCGCGTGATAGCGAGCTTGGTCCGCGGACTCTGTCAGCAGGCGAGCATGCCCCTGGCCGCCGAGCTCGGGCACGACTATGCCGTCGGTGACAAGGAGCGCCTCCGACGGCTCTATGCCAATGGATCGGCTCTTGTGACCGTGCTTGCCAGTGTGATCGTTGCGGGCCTGCTTGCGTTCTGGGGCGATTTCTTTGTGCTTTGGACCCACGGCAGCATTCCCTATGACGCGCCGCTTACTGTCACACTCTTGCTCGGCTCCGCCGCCGTCGCACCCTCCTTGCTGGCGCTCGTTTTTGCCTATCACAGCAACCGTGGCGATCTCCTGGTACGCACCAAGGGACTGCAGCTCATCGTCTTCCTGGTTCTCTCACTGGTCCTGATTCCGACGCTAGGGCCGCTGGGCGCGGCCCTTGCCGTCGTCGCGAGTGATGTCGGCGTGCAATTCGGCTTGCTGGCCCTAGTGATCATGAGTCAAACGCTGCAGCAGTGGTTGCGCCACGCTGTTTTCCTACTTGCCCTGTCACTAACTATCCTGCTGGTGGGATGGTGTCTGGGCGCGTTCATTGCGTCGCTTGTGCCGGCAGTCGGACTCGTACATTTCCTTATCGAGTGCACCATCTGGAGCATCATCCTCGGACTGGCGGCAAGTCCACTTCTCGCCAGGAGAGTTCGCGCGCATCTAATGGGTATCATTCCCATCTAGACCTGAGAGCGTGATAAACCGGCGTCGCGCTCAAGGCCGGGCGAGCGCTAGCCATGCTTCAGCCGCTTCACACGGTCGGCTACTGCCGCTTCCCTGATCAAAATAGTTTCGGACCATGCTGCCGGCTGCGAACTACTCCAACCGCCGCTATGAGAGTTCGGCGTGACGCAGTGTTTGGTACATTTCGACACCTCACACACTTTGCTAACAGCGGTGAAGCCGTGATGAGATGCAGAGCGTGCGCAGGCCGCTCCCGAACAGCTTCACGTTATGGCGCCGTGCCACCGCCTCGAGCTGCGCCAGCCGCTCTTGCCGGTCTGCAGAAGCGGCGACGACGAAGGAGACATCGCTCCCGCGGGAAGGTGCCGGCTGGAGAGCGTCGAGAAACTGGGGCTCGAAAGCCAGGTGAACGATCTTGGCCGAAGCGCAGTGGCTGCGAAAGAAGTCAGCGACGCCGACATTGCGAGATCGAGAGGTCATACACCGACAAGTCCTGCCGCGCGACCGGTGAGATGCCGACGTTGCCGACCAATAGCGGGCGCCCACCTTGATCCGGTGCACGAGGCGCGTTCCAACGTGAAGCAGGTGTTGATTTAGCATGAGGTCTGGGTCTGAAGATCTTCAATCTGTATCAGATGGTCTCCGATTGCGCGTCGAGGATCCGAGTTTGCATGCTAAAGGGTTCCATCATGGACGTGAAAAGAGCCACAATGCAGGGCGGAGACGCATCGCGCGATGCTGCCTAGAGGAAGCGGCGACGTAATGACAGCGCCGTGCTCGCGCTCGTAGGCCGCATGGATCCATGCATTGTTGATGCGGATGTCGACCGGGACCTGCCCGACCTTGGCGAGCTGCGGGAGTAAAACTCGGTGACGTCTAACAGGCTGACATTCCGGGCAGATATCGAGCGGCGTAGCCGGGCCACCGTGGTGCCGGCACAGCCAGGAGAGAAAGCGCGGATAGTTGAGAATGAGCACGTGTATCAATGCAAGTCAGCAGCTCAGTTGGCGGCCAGGAAACGCTCCGAGGAGATCGTGAAAGATGCTGCTTCCGAAGCAGAATTAGAAGGTTTCTCTTTGGTGGGCAAGGCGGGCTGGAGCGCGCCGCTGGCTTCATTCAGCCCCGATCGTCTGATTCACCCCCTGATTGTATTACGGTAACTCAATTCAGTGAACCGCAGGAGACGCGCTCGACCATTCTGGTGTGTGCTGGCCAACCATCCGTAGGCAGCAACATTGTTCCTTGTCTGATTGAGGCGACGGGAGCTACGGATCATGTGGATCCGATTTGCGATGACCTGTCACTCGGGCGCGCGTTGACCACAAGACAAAACTCTGTAAAGGTTAAGTCACTTGGTTTTCGAGAGAATTTGGGGCTATGAGGGTCACCTTTATCGATTTCGATCGGCACGGAGACGAGCGTGGAATGTTGGTTGCACTCGAAGATCAGCGCAACATTCCATTCACGATTCGCCGCGTGTACTACCTGTTTGACACCAAGTCCCACGTTCGTCGCGGTTATCATGCGCACCGCCAATTGAAGCAGCTCATGATCGCGGTCGCGGGAAGCGTCAAAGTACATCTGGACGACGGGCTCGACACGACCGAGATTACGCTCGACACTCCTTATCGCGGGCTGCTGCTGGAGAGCATGGTCTGGCGTGAGATGTCCGAATTTAGCCCTGATTGCGTACTGATGGTGCTCGCGGATCGGCTCTACGATCCGAGCGATTACATTCGCGACTATCAGGAATTCTGCACGCTCGTCAAACAGGAGAGAAAATGATGAAGCGCCTAGTCATCATCGGAGCAGGTGAGTTCGCAGAGATCGCATTCCAGTACTTCTCTCATGACTCCGACTACGAAGTTGTGGCCTTTTCGGTTGATGCGGAGTTCATCAAGAGTTCGGAGCTGGAGGGACTCCCGGTAGTTCCTTATGGCGAACTGGCGGACCGCTATCCGCCGGGCGAGTACGACGTCTTCGTTGCAATTCCTTCCACACAGCTGAATCGCTTGCGCACGCGTTTCTACCACGATGCCAAGCAGAAGGGATACCGGTTCGGAACGTACGTCAGCTCGCGCGCTTTCGTATGGCGTAATGCCAAGATTGGCGAAAATACCTTCATTTTCGAGGACAATGTGATTCAGCCCTTCGTCACGGTCGGGAACAATTGCGTGCTGTGGAGTGGCAATCACGTGGGTCATCGCTCTGTGATAAATGACAATGTGTTCGTCACTTCCCACGTTGTCATTTCCGGATATTGCAATATCGGCGAGAGCTCGTTTCTCGGCGTCAATGCCACCATCAACGACCATATCACGATCGGGCCCCGTTGTGTTATCGGGTCCGGTTCGCTGATCGCCAAGGATACCGAGGCGGACAAGATCTATGCGAC
The DNA here is from genome assembly GCF_023073535.1 of Bradyrhizobium sp. 179. Taxonomy (NCBI): domain Bacteria; kingdom Pseudomonadati; phylum Pseudomonadota; class Alphaproteobacteria; order Hyphomicrobiales; family Nitrobacteraceae; genus Bradyrhizobium; species Bradyrhizobium sp. 179. The sequence goes on from NZ_JADPJR010000127.1 coordinate 33,744, forward strand.
AATGCCGGCCCGCGCTGTCCCGGGCAAATCTAGTCAGGATACCGAGACTTGAGCGGCCCAATGTTCAGGTGGGAAAAAGAGGGACTGACCTTTCGCATATCTGACCACGGCGTCGGCAGTTGGATGGCGAACTCGGCTCTGACACCCACGCCGATGCGCCTGGACGACGAAACCATTCGCGTCTATGCGGGATTCAGGGACGGGGCGGGCGTTAGCCGGATTGGCTATGTCGACGTGCTTGCCGATGCTCCCGCCAAGATCGTACGAGTGTCGCATCGTCCCGTCCTGGACATTGGTCGGGACGGCTGTTTCGATGACAACGGAGTTATTCTCGGCGATGTTGTCCCGACGGCCGACGGCATATATATGTTTTACGTCGGCTTTCAGCTGGTGGCGAAAGCAAAATTCCTCGCCTTTACGGGATTGGCAAAGTCATCCAACGGCGGCGAAAGCTTCACCAGATTGTCCGAGGCGCCAATCCTCGACCGCGGGCCAGGCCAGACCACGATTGGCGCGGTGCACTCCGTGATGTTCGAGCGGGGACTATGGAAGATCTGGTTCGCCTGCGGTGACGGCTGGCAGTACATCGGTGGCAAACCGTATCCCCAGTATCACATTCGCTATGTCGAGACGCCGGATCTGCTCGCCGTGCCGCGGCTCGGGCACGACTGCCTCAAGCCACAAGGCGACGAGTACCGGATCGGACGGCCCCGCGTCTATCGGGTAGGGGGTCAGTTCGTCATGTACTTCACGTATGGAACTACCTCTGGGGACTACCTGCCTGGGATCGCTTATTCGCTTGACGGACGCAATTGGGTCCGTAAAGACCAGGATGTGGGCATCTCGTTGAGCGCCTCGGGATGGGACTCCCGCACCTTGTGCTACCCCGCCCTGATCCAGCACCGCGATAACGTCCTGATGTTCTACAATGGCAATGACATGGGCGTTGAAGGTTTTGGTGTTGCGCGTTCCAGCGGCACGCTTGGCTAGTCCCGATGGATAAGGCGAATGATCCACGTTCGATCATACTCGGCTTCGGACGAGGAGACTTGGAATGCGATCGTTCTGCAGTCCAGAACGGGCAATTTCCTGCACCTTCGCTCCTACATGGATTACCATTCTGATCGCTTTGTCGATCAGTCGCTGATCGTTCTGCAGGATGAGAGGCCCTGCGCGGTATTCCCGGCGAGCTTGCACGGCAACACCATCAGTAGTCACGGCGGGCTTACCTATGGCGGACTGCTCTCGACAACCGACATGCGGGCGCAGTCGTCGCTTGAGGCCATAGAAAAGATCGCCTTCCACTACGCCTCCGCCGGACGAGAAAAGCTAATCTATAAGGCCGTGCCCCACGTGTTCCACCGCTACCCTTCAGAGGAGGACTTGTACGCTCTGTTCAGGATGGGGGCGCGACTGCAGCGTCGGGATATCTCCTCGGTCGTCGAAATCGGCAAGGCGCCAAAGTACTCCAAGGGACGGAAGTGGACGATCAACAAAGCTAGGAAGGCGAACGTTGTGGTGAGCGCGTCGCACAGCTTCGACGCATTCCATCGGCTTCTCCTGGAGCAGGCCAGCGACCGCGACCGTCAGGTGGTCCATTCGCTCGCCGAGCTGCAATTGCTGAAATCCCGATTTCCAGACCAGATTGTCCTCTATGAGGCGCGGGCAGACGGCCTGCTGCAAGCGGGGGTCATTATTTACGATTTTGGCAGCACGGTGCACACGCAGTACATGGGGTCGAGCGAGCTAGGCCGAACAACCGGCGCGCTCGATCTTGTTATATCCGAGCTCGTCAATGACGTCTATGCCGACAGGCGCTACTTCAGTTTCGGGATTTCGACCGAGCAGGCGGGCCGCTATCTTAACGAGGGCCTCGCGTCACAGAAGGAGGGCTTCGGGGGGCGCGGTATTGTTCACGACTTTTATGAGATGGATCTAGAATGATGGTGCCGTTTCTGAGCCTGCAAGAGGCCAACACCCCATACATCGACGAGCTCAAGGCTGCAGCGTCCCGAGTGATCGAGTCGGGATGGTACATCCTGGGCGAGGAGCTTCAGTCCTTCGAGCACGAATTCGCGGAGTATTGTGGGTCGCGCTTCTGCGTCGGCGTGGGAAACGGCCTGGATGCGCTGATTCTCACCCTGCGCGCCTACATGCAAATTGGCAGGATCGCCGAAGGCGACGAAATCATCGTCCCTGCCAACACATTCATTGCGACCATTCTGGCAATCACCCAGAACCGGTTGCGGCCTGTTCTCGTCGAGCCCGATCCGCTCACCTTCAACATCGATCCTGAACGCGTATCGCGCGCGATTGGTCCGAGGACGCGCGCAATCGTGGCTGTCCATCTCTATGGACAATTGGCGGCGATGCCGGAGCTGAGCGCTATCGCGCAGGCACGCGGCCTCCTGTTGATTGAGGATGCGGCACAGGCCCATGGCGCAACGCGCGATGGTAAGAGGGCAGGCGCCTTTGGCGACGCAGCCGCGTTCAGCTTCTTCCCGACAAAGAACCTCGGTGCGCTCGGTGATGGCGGTGCGATCGTCACGAGCGATGAGATGCTGGCGGAGCGGCTTCGCGCTGTGAGAAACTATGGCTCCAAAGTCAAATATTACCACGACTGCGAAGGGGTCAACTCGCGACTGGACGAGATTCAGGCGGCGATATTGCGGGTTAAGCTGAAATATCTCGAGAACGAGATCACGTCGCGCCGCGAGATTGCGGCCGCTTATCTGGAGGGCATCAAGAATGCGAGAATTCGGCTGCCCGTTGTGGCCTGTGATCCCGGCACTCACGTCTGGCATGTCTTCGTCGTCCAATGCGAGCACCGTGAGGAGCTGCAAAGTTATCTAGCATCCCGCAACATCCAGACGCTCATTCATTATCCTGTCGCTCCGCACCTGCAGAAGGCGTATCTGGGTCTGCATGGTCTGTCGCTTCCGATTTCCGAAAGACTTCATCGTGAAGTTCTGAGTTTGCCACTTGGGCCGACGCTACGGCCCGAGCAGGTCAAACAGGTGATCGCCGCATGTTGCGAATTCAAGCGTTAGAATTTTGACATGCGTCCTGTGATAGTTGACGAGCGTCGCGTTCGTTGGCTGTCACCTCCTTCGTGCCTTAGCCGATTGCCAAGCTACGGGAAAGGTCTGCAATCGTGATGAATATCGGTCCGGACCACGCCGTGGTGAACAGGGCGGCGGAGGTTCCGTTGGTGTCATTTCTCATTCCCGCCTACAACCATGAGCGGTTTATCGAGAGATGCCTCGATAGCGTTCTGTTCGATGAATATGTCAATAAGCAGCTTGTGGTCATCAATGACGGCTCGCGCGATCGTACGGCGCAGATCATCTCGAACTGGGTTTCCAGGAATAGATCGTCATTGGATATCCGTTACGTCGACCGGGAGAACAGGGGGATTGCTGCGACGCTCAACGAACTAACCGCGCTGGCCAGCGGCGACTATCTGCGGCTCGGTGCGAGCGACGACTATTTTCTGGTCGACGGTACTGCCGCGCAGGTCGCCTACCTCGAAGCCAATCCAGCCAAGCTTGCGGTCGTCGGCGACTCGATCGTGGTCGATGACCAGGATCGGATCATTCATGACAGCGCAATGGTCGGTCTGTTTAACGTCGACAAGGCCCGCTACCTGACTGACGAGGGAATTCGGCGCGAAATCATCTGCAGATGGGCGATTGGCGGTCCGGTGCCGCTGCTGCGGAAGAAGGGACTCGACGCCGCCGAGGGCTGGAACGAGAACCTGCTGATCGATGACTGGGACTTCTTCCTTCGTCTTGCTGCGATGGATGTGATCGGCTTTATTGACGTGAAGGTGGGTGCCTATCGGGTTCACGGCACCAACACCAGCAAAACCAGGGACACTGCGAGGCGGATCGCTAACCTGCGTAACATGGCCGAGGCGGTCAGCCGGAATGTCCATTTGTTCAATGGCCGATACGGGACGATGCTGAAGGCACAGGGAAGGCTGATCGCGGCAAAGATCGCTTATCTTGAATGTCGATATGGCGCATCAGCCTGGAATGTTCTGATGTTCGGCGGCCTAAGGGCCGTTGCCTCACTCGCTTCGACGTCCGCCCGACTGGGGATCCTTCAGTGAGCGAGGCGCTACGCTATCCATCGTTCTATCTGGCGCTCCCGATCGTGCTGGCGTTGTCGGTGATGCTCGTCAGCTTTGAATTTTCGCTAGGCACGCTTGGGGGCGTGCTGTTCTTCGCGACTGCCGCTGTCGCCATCGTAACGCTGGATGTCATCCTCGCTATTCGTCTGCCGCCACTGCAGTCATTTCAGGATATGGACTTCTCGGGAACGCGTCAGGGGGCGATTGCCGCGGCACTTTGCTGCCTAGTGGCCGCCTTCTGCGTCATTGATTTGACCTTCTTCCCTATCCCGCTCATCGTCGATCCCTCGTCCTATGCGACGTTCGAGGGGGGGCGCAATCACGTTCGGCATATCTCGAATTTGAGCTGGATATTGCCACCTATCGCATTGCTCTGTTTCAAGAGCAAAGCCGTGCGCATTGCGCTGATCGCAATAGGCCTTATCTTTCCGATACTTGTAATCGACCGGAATCGTCTCTTCGCAGCCTTGTTTTCGCTGACACTTACGCTGGCGCTGCAAAAGAGGAACTCACCACTGTTTTCCTGGAAGGTGATTTTGCCTCTACTGTTCGGAGGGTTAGTCGCTTTTTCGCTGCTTGGAGCGGTTCGCTCGGGAACTTTGAACGGTCTCACCTTGCCGTTGAGCAGCTTCTTCCGGAGCTCCCCAGAAGGGGTGAAGTGGCTGCTGCTATATGTGAGCGCTGGCGTTTACAACTTCTCCTCCATTCTGGCGAAGGGCTATCACAATGCCAGTTTTCTAATCAGTCAGTTCGTCCCCTTCGCCGGTTCGGTGGCGACGCTTGGGACGGACATACCACTGGATGCACCGACGATTAATGTCGGCACGGAATTCCTTCCATTCCTGATGGCGGCCGGATGGGGACTCGCGCTTCTTAGCGTTTTGGCGCTTTACGGTATGCTGCTTTGGAGCATGCTGCTGTTATGCGGAGAAGTTTCGCTCTGGCGCTTCTTGATTTTTCTCCGGTTCGCGTATGTGTCCATCATGTCTCCCTTTGCACCACAGGCGTTCACTTGGACGAACTTCGGTTTCGTGGTGGTCTGTTTGATGATTCCAATCGCTGGACATTTTCTTCCTGCGATGCATGAACGGCTGAAGGAGAGCTGATTGATCATGGCCCATGAGAGCGCATCGGTATCAGCGAAAGAAGCCGCGCGACCTGACTCGATCGAGGCGCGAGAATTCTTGCGTCTCCTGATCCGGCAATGGAGATGGGCCCTGGCGACCTTTGTGATCGTAGCCTTGATCGCAATTGTGCCTCTAAGCAGGGTTAAGCCGCAGTGGGAGGCACAAGCCACGGTTCGGATCGGTACCGTCTATGATGCGCTGGCCGGTGCAGCTCGGTCAATTGAGCCGCTTCAAGACCTCCTGGAGCGATTGCGTGTAAAGTCGCAGGTGGCGCGCAGCTCTTCGGATGCCGCCGCAAGGTTCGATCCAGTGCCGTCAACGGGGCTGATTCGCATCGCGGTGCGGGGAACTAATGCGGACGAGGCAGGACATCTCGCAACTGCGATTTTCAACCAGCTGAGGTCCATGCACGAAGAGCTCGCACGGGCGGCCCGCTCGGAAACCGAATTTCTCGCAGAAGAATATGCAAAGGAGCTTGTCACCCTGCGCGAAGTGCAATCGAACCTGCAGAAAGCGTTTACGTCTGCGAGTAATCCGGGCGTGGATGACAGGTCGATGACTCTGGCAACCATTGCATTGAGCATGGAAAGGAACGCCAAAGAGATAAGGGAAATCGATCGCCAGAGATTTCTCCTAATCAGGCGCGACAAATATCAGTCCTCACCGACCGAGATGATAGGTGGGATTTCATCGGTCAGGATTGGCGGAGCGGGCCGGGGTCTTATTGCTATCTTCGGTATCGTCATGGGTTTGGCTGCCGGGCTGATGGTGGCCCTGCTACGCGACTATGTCAGCAGGATGCGACCCCAACGACTGTCAGCCTAACGGCAAGACCTTCCCAGGCATCGGCCCGGCCTAAATTCACTCCGCCGGAAGCATAAAAGGCTGTGGAAAGCGTCGCCGCGATTTGGTACGCAGGCGCCTCTGATTTCAGTGCCCAGGGCTAACCCTTGAGTGAACCCCAGGGGTCAGCACGCGAGCGGATTCAATTGTCCAGGCATCTCAAAGTCACGATCCTGCTTGCAGCCCGCAACGGGGCCGAGTTCATTCTCCAGCAACTCGAGTCTTATCGTGCCCAGACTTATTCGAACTGGGAGCTTATCGTATCTGACGATGGCTCGACCGATGGCACGCTCGGGTTGATTGAGGAATTCGCAAAATCCGTATCGCAGCGTGTGGTTATCCTCCACGGTCCGCGACAGGGATTCTGGCAGAATTTCGTATCGCTGGTCCGCTGCCCTGATGTTTCAGGCGACCTGTTCGGCTACAGCGACCAGGACGACGTCTGGTTCGCTGACAAGCTGGCGGATGCTGTAGCGTGGTTTGAGCGGATACCGGAGAACAAGCCCGCTCTCTTTTGCACGCGGACCCAGCTTGTGACCCGGCAGGGAGCACCAATCGGCTTCTCGCGGCAGTTCGGGCGCACGCCGGGGTTCGCCAATGCGCTGGTTCAGAGCATCGGCGGTGGAAACACCATGATTTTCAACCGGGCCGCCCGACTGGCTCTTCAGAAAACCCCGACCGAAGCACAGATGGTTGCGCACGATTGGTGGACCTATCAGATCATTGCCGGTGTTGGAGGCATCATACACTACCATCCTGGGCCTAGTCTTGCCTACCGGCAGCACGGAGAAAACGTGTTCGGAAAGAATGTCGGTCTTCAGGCGCGCCTCACGCGGGCGCTTGGGCTAGCCTCCGGGCAAATGACTGCATGGAACGATATCAACCTCAAATTACTCAGTCGGGTCCGCTCGGAATTGCTTCCCGAGAACGTCGCAATCCTCGATCTGTTTGCCCACGCGCGAACGGCTCGGCTGCCTGCTCGGTTGTGGCTACTTTGGCGCTCAGGGGTCTATCGGCAGACCGCCGTTGAAAATTTTGCGCTCTATCTTGCCGCGATCTTTGGCCGGATTTGACGGCCTCCGCAGGCGGGCTGCCGGCACTGAACAAACGGGACGACACCCATGAAAATCGAACGCTTAGCCATTCCTGATGTGTTGCTGGTGACGCCGTTCCGGCATGTCGATGATCGTGGCTCGTTCTCGGAGACGTTTCGGGAAGATCTCCTCGCCGCCTATGGCGTCAATACGGCCTTCGTGCAGGATAATCACGTCGTCTCCAAGAGCAGAGGTGTCGTACGCGGCCTGCACTACCAGGTCGCGCCGCGCGCGCAGGGGAAACTCGTGAGGTGCTCGAGAGGGGCCATTCTCGATGTTGCAGTGGACGTTCGCGAGGGGTCGCCGACCTATGCGAAGCATGTTGCCGTCGAACTATCTGAGGTTAATTGGCAGCAGATTTGGGTTCCGCCCGGCTTCGCGCACGGCTACGTCACGCTGGACGACAATTGCGAGGTCATTTATAAGACAACGGACTATTATTCGCCGGCCCATGAGCGGGGGATCGCGTGGGATGATCCCACGCTCCAAATCGATTGGCGCATCTCCCACGCCGAGGCCATCTTGTCGAACAAAGATCGCAGTCTTAGACGTCTTGGCCAGACGACACCGCTCTCCGAATAAAGTTGTAGGACGATCATGCGAGTTCTTGTGACTGGGGGGGCCGGGTTCATCGGATCTGAGGTCTGTCGTCACTTCATCTCCAATCTCGGGCTCGATGTTGTCGTGCTCGACAACCTGAACTATGCGGGCAACTTGGCATCGCTCGCTCCCGTGTCGAGCAGCTCACACTTCGCCTTCGAAAAAGGCGATATCTGCGATCATGAAATCGTCGATGCGATTTTCACGAGGTACGAACCCGGGGCGGTCGTTCACCTTGCGGCCGAGACTCACGTCGACCGCTCGATCGTGCAGTCGAAGGTGTTCGTGCAAACGAACGTGCTTGGTACGTTCACGCTCCTGGACGTGTCGCGTCGCTATATCGAGCGCAGCCCGGCGAGCATTGCCCAGTCGTTTCGCTTCGTGCACGTCTCGACTGACGAGGTCTACGGATCTTTGGGGGCGGAGGGCGCTTTCAGCGAGACAACGGCCTACGACCCGAGCTCTCCATATTCGGCCAGCAAGGCTGGATCGGATCACTTGGCGAAGGCATGGTATCGGACCTACGGCCTGCCTGTGATCGTCTCGAACTGCTCCAACAATTACGGGCCTTACCAGTTTCCCGAAAAGCTCATCCCCTTGATGATCCTGAACGCGCTCGAAGGCAAGACGCTCCCGGTCTACGGAAATGGTTTGAATATCCGCGATTGGCTTTACGTGGAAGACCACGCGCGCGCTCTCGCCACTATTTTGGTCAAGGGCTGTCCGGGCCAAACCTACAATGTGGGCGGACGCAATGAAAAGACCAACCTGGACGTAGTGCGGCAGATCTGCACGTTGCTGGACCGGCTGCGCCCAACCGGCGCGTCGCATCATGAGTTGATCTCGTTCGTGAAGGATCGACCGGGGCACGATGTCCGCTACGCGATCGACGCAACGAAGCTGGAAGGCGAGCTGGGCTGGCGTGCTAACGAAACGTTCGAGACAGGCATCGAAAAGACGGTGCGCTGGTATATGGACCGAGCCGATTGGTGGCGCCCGTTGCGGGAGCGCGTCTATAGCGGCAAGCGGCTGGGACTTATCGGGCAAGGCTCATGAGACTTTTGGTCGTCGGTCGCGAAGGCCAGATTGCCCGATCGTTACGTGAAGCGGCTGCCAGCGAGAGTGATCTCATTCTCCAATCCGTCGGACGTCCTAATGCGGATCTGTTGCGGCGCGGAGCGGTAACTGCGGTGGTCTCGGAATTTCGCCCCGACATCGTTGTCAACGCGGCTGCTTACACAGCCGTCGATAGAGCTGAAGACGAATCGCAGCTTGCGTTCACGATTAACAGCGATGGTGCTGGGGAGGTTGCGGCTGCTGCTGCAGGCGCTCGGCTTCCCATCATTCATTTTTCGACTGACTATGTTTTCGACGGAACGAAACCCGGCTTCTACGAGGAACAGGATGCTCCCAATCCGCAAAGCGTCTACGGACGTTCGAAATTGGAAGGAGAGCGAGCCGTGGCGTCAGCGAACGTCCAGCATATCGTTCTGCGGACCTCCTGGGTATATGCACCGTTTGGTACTAACTTTGTCCGGACGATCTGGCGCAAACTCGTTGCGGGGGAACGTCTTCGGGTGGTCAATGATCAGATCGGCTGTCCGAGTTATGCTCCAGACTTGGCTCAGGCCACAATAACGTTGGCGCGTCGGCTGGTCCGGACAGGCTGGCGTTCGAACTACTCCGGAATAACGCATATTGCTGGTCCCGATGCTTTGACCTGGTACGAATTTGCTCGCTTGATTGGGCAGAGAGTTGGGGGCTCAAATTTGAGTGAGATCGCTCCGGTTTCCAGTTCCGAATATTCGGTGCGCGCAGTTCGTCCGGCGAACTCACGCCTCTCGACCAGGCGCCTGCAGTCAGTTTTTGGCATAACGCTACCAGCACTGCAGACGTCGCTGGATGAATGCCTCGATCGTATCTCACAGGAGTAGGAGGCCACCTTGAGAGGAATTATTCTTGCTGGCGGCAGTGGCACGCGGCTGTATCCAATGACTCTGGTAACCTCGAAGCAGTTGTTGCCCGTGTACGACAAGCCGATGATCTATTATCCGCTCACGACTCTGATGCTCGCGGGCATCCGCGATATTCTGATCATCTCGACGCCGCACGATCTCCCTCAATTCCAAGCCCTGCTTGGCGATGGCAACCGGTGGGGCCTGTCACTTTCATATGCGCAGCAGCCGACGCCGGGTGGTCTTGCGCAGGCGTTCGTCATCGGTGCTGAATTTGTTCAGGGTAGCCGCTCGGCGCTCATTCTGGGCGACAACATATTCTTCGGTCAGGGGCTTCACCGGTTGCTGGCTAACGCTACGGGCCGGACAAACGGCGCGACGATCTTCGCCTATCAGGTGGCGGATCCGAACCGCTACGGCGTGGTAGAATTCGGTGAAGGCGGCAAGGCTCGCTCCATTGAGGAAAAGCCGCTGAAGCCCAAATCGAATTTCGCTGTCACAGGTCTCTATTTCTATGACGAACAGGTCGCAAGTTTGGCTTCGACTATCAAGCCTTCGAACAGGGGAGAACTCGAGATCACTGATTTAAACAAACTCTATCTTGATCGTGAGCAGTTGCACGTTGAGCGACTGGGACGTGGCTTCGCCTGGCTTGACGCGGGGACACCCGAGAGCTTGCTCGATGCTGCGGAGTTTGTCGCGACGGTCGAGAAGAGGCAGGGCTTCCGCATCGCCTGCCCCGAGGAGGTGGCGTTCAACCAGGGTTATATCGATCGGGCTCAACTCGAGCGACTGGCATTTCAAATGGGCAAGGGTGACTACGCGTCGTACCTGCGTAATCTTCTGCATACCTGAGCGCGCAGCGATCCTTGCGAAAGCGAAGACAGTCACGAATCGGCTGGTCCGACGGTCGTTACTGGTTCCGCACTTGAGGGTCATCTCACCGATCTGCCGTCGTCTCAGCCACTCAACGGAAAAACCGGATCACCAGCCTTGAGTCAGCAGCGCCCGGTTGACGCAGAAATGAACCGGGAGACGCTTAGTTGGCGATGGCGAAAATGGCCCTGCATGGCTCATGTCGAGGTCGGTCAAACTGAGGCTATGATTCCTCTCCGTCAAGAACGAGCATTCTTGTAGCCCAGCCCCTAGGTGTTTTGCATCACCACTGGAAGCGACCCAGCGCAAGGATAGGTAATCACCGGCTTCAAGAGAATGGTATTTGGCGGAAGTAGATGCGAGGTTGGGTCGAAAAAAGTGAACTGTAGACGTCCAGGGCGCTCGACAGGATGGTGAACATGGGATGTTGACTCGAATACTCTTCCGACAATCAGCCGGTCCCACTGCGAGCAGATTTGCTAAAATGAGAACGACGGCAACTAGGGGCAGCAGGAGAGGTTGGCCTGACCCGAAAATTGGACCAGGACCACAGCCGCAGCAGAAGTGCAGGCGGCCAGGAGGCACATTGCTCAACGTGATTGGACAGACGCGTACGCATCAGTAGCAGTGCGAGCCTAAGCTGGCCCCCCCGAGATGGGACGGGAAGATGAGCGGTAGTATGCGCTCAGAGATATGTCGATCGCGTGGACTAGCGGCTAGGCGAACCGACTTCGTGCCGTAAGCAGAGAAGCGCACGAGCTGGTGATCTAGGTAAATCTGAAAGGATAATGATCTAAAGGAATGGAGTCATGATGGTAAACAAGCCGAAGCTGAACTTTGTCGACGCAACATAGCAATGGCGATCTAGGACATCGCGGCGATGACTGCCACAGCTTCGCTTCTTGATGAATGGGGATGTAATCTAGGAGCGTCGAACCTGTACGAGTGACAGCCAACAGAGTGTCGCTAGCACCCGAGGAGGCATATGACTAGGCTCGCTCTGTGAGAAGGGATTTTTGCAGATTCACGCAGTGCAGCGTGCGGCTTCTGCGAGCGGCAAAAAGTTCTCGAACGAGCGTATCGAGACTGTAACCTCGAACAGAGCTCGCGCATGCTTGCAGCGGCGGCTGCCTCGAGATCTGATGGCTTGTCGCGTATCAACACGCTCCCGTTTGCGTAGATGGGAGAATACGTCAGGAGATCAGCGATTATGCCTAGCGCGGCTTCGCCCCGTGGCGTGGGCTGGCGATATCGCTCGACGATGCTCGAGATGCTAGCGCAATATTGCAACGCATCGACGTGAGTCCGGCTCTTTCCAATTCGTCGGCCATCCATTTATGGAGCGCGTCGACATCGCTCTCCTGAAGAAGCCCCTTGCGACGCCGGATGGTTGGTTGCCCACAAGCCAAAATAGCCAGCGTAGGTACCGCCTGAGCGGGCTCGCGAGCGACATCGATGCATTTCCGGTCTTGGATGTCCAAAGTCCGCTGTCTTAGTTGAGAACGCCGATGAGATACAAGAAAGCAGCCAGCCGATTGATGTTTCGCGCCCCAGTTTCTAAACATGATTTCGACTTCATTCCGGTTGAACGGAGGCAGATTGAGAAGTAAAGACGAAGCCTCGCCACTTCGTTTACCCTGCAATGCAGGTAAAGGCTAGCCGCCGCATTTGAGAGGCCTCCTCCTGCATGCTCACGCTTGTCACGCCGCCTCCCATCTCTCAGGATCAGAGAGGCATCGCATTGTGAGGGCGCGGCAAAGAGCAGGATTTATGGTCGATCGATGAGAGCTAGTGATAAAGGTTACAGGAGGCGCTTGGACGTTCACGACCTCATGGCGCTATTTGTCCTGCTGGGGTGTGGCCTTCTTTTCGTCTATTGGTTCTACCACGGGGAGCGGATCCAGCATAATGAAGGTCTTGGCTGGGACGGGGCGGCCTACGCTGACTGGGCTCAGCGCGATACGCTCGAGGTTTTGCGCAAAAACGACCTTTCCGAATACTATGTGGGTCGCATACTGCCGTCGCTGGTCGTGCACTTTCTGAGCAAGTGGTTGCACTACGACATCGGCTCTCCGACGGGAGTCATTCGCGCGTTCTTTGTCCTCAACTGCGCGCTTCTATGCGGCGGCATTGCGTTGATGTTGTCTATTGCGCGCCATTATGGCTGGCGACGCAACATCGCCTATTTGGCAGTCTCCGGATTCCTGTTCAACTATGCAGTTCTAACCAATCTTTCCTACAATCCGACATTGACCGACATCTCGGGATACGTCCTGGGTCTAGCCATCATCTGGGCTTATCTGCGCGGCTATCTGCAGATTCTCTGGTTGCTCAGCTTAGTGTCCGGCTTCGTCTGGCCCACGATGATCTATGGTTCGTTTCTCTTGATCGCTTTTGGTCATACTAAATTGGAGGCTGGGCCTATCCCGCGCCATGCACACGTGCTCGCGCTAGCCAACAGTCTCTTCTTGCTTGTTCTGTCGGGATGGCTCTACTTCGTGAAGGGGCTCCGCCAAACGCCCGGCACGACTGAGCTCAAGCTGATGCTTCTGCCACTATGTGCGCTCCTCTATGGTGGATATCTTTATCTGGCCGAGCTTCCGCTGATCAATGTGCCGGCGGGACTGCGCGCGCTGCGGCGTGTCGACTGGCGTGCGATTGTTGCCGCGCTGGTGCTCGTAGTCGCAGTTAAATGGCTGACTAGCTATTTTTCGGACCACTCGCCGGGGCCGCTCACGATCGTCCGGTACATCGGGCTGCTCACTCAGGCGTCGCTTGCCAATCCGCTCGTGAACGCAGTCGCCCACGCAATGCACTACGGTCCGTTCTACCTGTTGGCCGTGTTTTTGTGGCGTCGCGTCGCCGCTGTAGCATGGAGCGAAGGACTTGGACTCACGCTATTCACGATGTTGTTTGCAGCGCTTTCGATCGGCTCGGAATCCCGCCAATTCCTGAATGCGTGGCCGGTGCTGATCGTGCTGGTCTGCCAGGTTCTCCACCAGCTCGATGAGCAGTATCGGATCGATTGGTGGTTCACCTATTCCATTGCAGGTATGGGACTCATTCTGTCGCGCTGCTGGCTTCGCATCAACGTCGGTCTCTGGACTGGCGACTTCCAGAATTTTCCCGACCAAATGCTCTATATGTATACGGGCCCCTGGATGTCGAACCAGATGTATCAAGTATTTCTGGCGGTGACGCTGCTTTGCAGTATTGGAATTGCTGCTTTGCTGCGCAAGCTACCAGTTCAATCATCTCCTGGGCTAAGTCGTGATGGCTAAGATTGTATCCGTTGTCGTGCCGGTCTACTTCAATGAGCAAGCCTTGCCGGATCTCTTCGGCAAGCTCGGCTACGTTGAAAGTAAGCTTGAGGAGCAGGGCGTCCAGCTTGAACTCATCTTCGTAGATGATGGTTCTGGCGACAATTCGCTGGCGCTGTTGCGACAATTCAAGCTTGCCCGGCCGGCCACCAAGGTGATCAAGCTCGCACGCAATTTTGGCGCGATCAGCGCCGTCAAAGTGGGCATCGATCACCTTTCTGGCGACGCCTTTCTCTTCTTGGCTGCTGATCTGCAGGATCCGCCCGACCTGATCCCGGAGATGGTTGCCCATTGGCTCAAGGGCAAGAAGTACGTCATTTGCGAACGCACCGACCGCGACGACCCGCTGGGCACGAAGATGTTCTCGGCCGTATACTACAAGCTGCTTCGTAAATTCGTGGCGCCGTCCTACCCGCAGCAGGGGTTCGATCTGGCTTTGATGGACAAGGTCTTCGTGCCTTACTTGCGCCAGAGCGGGAAGCACGTCAATTTTCCGCTATTCCCGTTCTGGCTGGGTTTTGCTCCCGAGAAGATCCAGTATAAGCGTCTCGCGCGGAAGCACGGGAAATCGCGCTGGACGTTCGGCAAGAAATGGAAATTGCTGATCGACTCGATTTTTTCGTTCTCGTTCGCGCCTGTGCGAATCATTTCCTCTATCGGTTTGCTGGTGTCCGTTGCGAGTTTTAGTTACGGCGCACTGGTCGTGGTTAGTGCATTAATTGGCAAGATCGAGCTGCCTGGATTCGCCACGCTTGCAGCGCTCATTTCATTCCTTCTGGGTCTGATTATCGTGATGCTGGGTGTAATCAGCGAGTATACTTGGCGCATCTTCGATGAAGTGAACAAGCACCCATACGCGGTCATTGACGAGATTGTCGAGGCGCCATGTGATAACGAGTCAGCGCCAGGGCAGGTCCGATAACTAAATTCAAGACGTTGAACGGCATGTCATCTAACCGGCCGTTATTGGAAAGCTATCGAAGTCTGTCCAATTTGGCGGCGATCTGAGGATCATCGTCATACGTCAGGACGGCAGTTATAAACCATGCAAAAATTAGCGCGATCGCAGCGAAGACCAATCGTAATTTCTGGCTGCTTTGGGAACACATAACGTTTCCATGGCCGAAGAACTTGGTGCTGCAATAGCGGCCTTTGTGCCTATGTAAGCTATCGTCGAGGGAGAGCGATTGCAAGCCGAACAATGCGCTTAGACCATCGATCGGGTCACAAGCGGGATCGGATTGAGCTTAGGTCTGCCTCCTTCCTGCTCGTTGTCTGCCCCTAAAGAAATCTCGAGATTGTTCGCATGGGCGGCATCGGCCAGTCATCGCGGCATGAATGACGAGAGGTTCTGAGTTCTCAAGAGGGAGCGTTGGTTTCGATCGCAGCAAGGGGCAATGGCAGCCCTAAATCACCGCTCGCGTCAGCAGCGCAAAGTTTCCCTCAGGGTCTGGGCCATAGACAAAGGGAGTCGCCTGATCGATCCCGGTAATCCTCACGAGGGTGCCGCCCGCCAGTGTCCTGAGACCTGCCTAGGCGGTAGTCTTGTACATTTCATGAAGTCTAAATGGCGTGAGGACGTCGTTCTCGCTGAACAGAGTGCGGCCGTCGTTACTGCTGCCGTGCACCAGAACATTGCTGACGCTGCGCTGTGCGCCAAGTTTAATATGCCTCGATGTTGACGGTTACGGTTGAGCGGCGTGCTAATCATATTGTAATGTACACTCGCTGTGAAATGAACCACGGCGTCGACACCGGTGAAGCAGTTGTTTCAGCATTGATCAACTGGAAGATGACCTCGAACCTCAACGAGTCGCCCATATCCTTGACGCGGAAGTACAAGGTGCCAGCTAATGAACCCGTTAGCCCCGGTTATCAGCGTTGCGGGTTTGCGTTTGCTCAAGTTATCTCCGCCTATCGCGGATTACACGGCTATTGCAAGATCGGCGCCAAAACCATACCAAAGCGGCCGAATTCGGCGCCTCGCGTCGGGTTGCCTCCAATCTTCGCAAACCTGTTCATGCGGGC
>NZ_JADPJR010000161.1:0-46851 GCF_023073535.1 Bradyrhizobium sp. 179
GATATCGCCGAATGACATTCAAAGCTCCTACCGCACCGGTCAAAGCTTTGAATCACATCCAGAAATCGCTGGGAATCACTTTCGGGCATCCCGTAGCCCTACGGGAGAGGTGAAGGATCAGAACGTCAGCGCCTTGGCCTGCTTGACCTGCGGCAGCGCCTGCACCTTGGCGAGCAAATCGGCCGGCACGGCGCCGTCGACCTCGACCAGGGCAATGGCATCGCTGCCGGGCGCGACGCGGCCGAGATGGAACGTGGCGATGTTGATCTTGGCGTCGCCGAGCAGGCTCGCGAACTTGCCGATGAAGCCCGGCTTGTCCTCGTTGGTGACGTAGATCATCGACTTGCCGAACTCGGCATCGACGCGGATGCCCTTGATGTCGACGAGGCGCGGCTTGCCATCGGCATAGACGGTGCCCGAGACCGACCGCTCCTGCCGCTCGGTGGTGACGGTGACGGTGATCAGGCTCTCATAGTCGCTCTGCGCTGCGCGCACGATCTCGTCCACCACCATGCCGCGCTCCTTGGCGACGACCGGCGCGGACACCACGTTGACCTCGCCCAGCATCGGTCGCAGCAGACCCGAAAGCACCGCGGAGGTGATCGCCTTGATCTTCATCTCGGCGACGTGGCCTTCATAGGTGATCTCGACCTTGAGGATGCCGCTCTCGGTGAGCTGGCCCGCGAACGAGCCGAGCTTCTCGGCGAGCGCGATGAACGGCTTCAGCTTCGGCGCTTCTTCCGCGGTGATCGAGGGGAAGTTGACCGCGTTCGAGATCGCACCGGTGAGCAGATAGTCCGACATTTGCTCGGCGACCTGGAGCGCAACGTTCTCCTGCGCTTCCGTGGTGGAGGCGCCGAGATGCGGCGTGCAGATTACGTTAGGATGGCCGAACAGCACGTTCTTGGTTGCGGGCTCCTCGACGAAGACGTCGAAGGCGGCGCCGGCGATGTGCTTGGAATTGAGCGCATCGACCACCGCCTGCTCGTCGACGAGGCCGCCGCGGGCGCAGTTGATCAGGCGCACGCCCTTCTTCATCTTGGCGATCGCGGCCGCGTCGATGATGTTCCTGGTCTTCTCGGTGAGCGGGGTGTGCAGGGTGATGAAGTCGGCGCGCTTGAGGAGATCGTCGAGCTCGACCTTCTCGACGCCGATGTCCTTGGCGCGCTCCGGCGACAGGAACGGATCGAAGGCGATCACCTTCATGCGCAGGCCGAGCGCGCGATCGGCCACGATCGAGCCGATATTGCCGCAGCCGACGACGCCTAACACCTTGCCGGTGATCTCGACGCCCATGAAGCGGTTCTTCTCCCACTTGCCGGCCTGGGTCGAGGCGTCGGCCTGCGGGATCTCGCGGGCGAGCGCCAGCATCAGGGTGATGGCGTGCTCGGCGGTCGTGATCGAATTACCGAACGGCGTGTTCATCACGATGATGCCCTTGGCCGTGGCGGCGGGAATCTCGACATTGTCGACGCCGATGCCGGCGCGGCCGATCACTTTCAGCCTCGTCGCCTTCTCGATGATCTTGGCGGTCGCCTTGGTCGCGGAGCGGATCGCAAGGCCGTCGTAATTGCCAATGATCTCGGCGAGCTTGTCCTTGTCCTTGCCGAGGTTGGGCTGGAAGTCGACGTCGACGCCGCGGTCCTTGAAGATCTGCACGGCGGCGGGAGAGAGCGCGTCGGAAATGAGAACTTTGGGTTTAGTCATGGGTGTGATCCGTGGGTGCGGGCTGCATTTACGGAACGTCATCCGCGGGCTTGACCGGCGGAGCCATCTCTCTTGATCGATGGATGGCCGGGTCAAGCCCGGCCATGACGAGTTGAGATAACGCGACGAGTGAAACCTGCTCACGCCGCCTTGGGCAGAGCGGCCTTGGTCTCGGCAAAGGCCCAGTCGATCCACTGCGTCAGCAGCTCGACGTCCTTGGCTTCGACGGTGGCGCCACACCAGATGCGCAGGCCGGCCGGCGCATCGCGGTAATAGGCGAAGTCGTAGCCTGCGCCTTCCTTCTCGACCAGCGCGACCAGCTTCTTAGAGAACTCGGCCTGCGCGTCCTCGGAGAGCGAGGTGATCGCGGGATCGGTGAACTTGAGGCACACCGAAGTGTTGGAGCGGATCGAAGGATCCTTCGCCAGGAAGTCGATCCAGGGCGTCTTCGCCTTCCAGTCGGCGAGCACCTTGGTGTTGGCGTCGGCACGCGCGATCAGCGCCTTGAGGCCGCCGATCGACTTGGCCCAGTTCAGCGCGTCGAGATAATCCTCGACGCAGAGCATCGAGGGCGTGTTGATGGTCTCGCCGACGAAAATGCCTTCGTTGATCTTGCCGCCCTTGGTCATGCGAAAGATCTTCGGCAGCGGCCAGGCCGGCTTGTAGGTCTCGAGCCGCTCCACCGCACGCGGCGACAGGATCAGCATGCCGTGGGCGGCTTCGCCGCCGAGTGCCTTCTGCCAGGAGAAGGTGACGACGTCGAGTTTTGCGAAATCGAGCGGCTGCGCGAATGCGGCCGAGGTCGCGTCGCAGATCGTGAGTCCTTCGCGAGTGGCGCTGATCCAGTCCGCGTTCGGCACGCGCACGCCTGACGTGGTCCCATTCCAGGTGAAGACGACGTCGCTCTTGGGATCCACCTTGGAGAGATCGGGGATCTCACCATAGGCTGCGTTCAGCTTGGTGACGTCCTTGAGCTTCAATTCCTTGACGATATCGCTGACCCAGCCCTCGCCGAAGGATTCCCAGGCAAGCGTGGTGACGGGCCGCGCACCAAGCAGCGACCACAGCGCCATCTCGACCGCGCCGGTATCCGAGGCCGGCACGATGCCGATGCGGTAATCGGCGGGGACCTCGAGCACTTCGCGCGTCAGATCGATCGCGAGCTTGAGCTTGGCCTTGCCCACCTTCGCGCGATGCGAGCGGCCGAGGGCTGCGTCCTTGAGATTTTGGGCGTTCCATCCGGGGCGCTTGGCGCAGGGGCCGGAGGAGAAATGCGGCACGTTCGGCCGCGAAGCGGGCTTCGCTACAGTCATAATCTACCCTTCCAGATAGTAAGCCTCCCGTTGGGGGGAGGTGTCCCGCCGCGGCTGATACGGGAATCGGGCAGACCAGTCAAGGAAGTTCCGGCGTCTCACGGCGGAGTGAAGGCGCCTCCGGCGCAAGATCAGGGGATTCGACGGCAGCGAGCGCATTCAGCAAGTCCGTGGCTTCGCTGATCAATTGCGCGGCTCTGCGGCGGCTGCCGACCTTCAAAATGCATTTGTCATTGGCCTGCACGACATAGTCGTTGCCGACCTTGATCATCGAATAGCTTGTCATCGAAATCCCCGAACCGACCGAGCTCGGTGTCTGACGCTGCCGTAGCACCGTTCGTTCCTTCATCAATGTGAACGACGAACGCGTAGTTTACCGGCTCTTAACACGAACGAATGCGCGATCCGATTCCGCTGATCGCGCAACGCCTGCGTCACGCTGCGTCAAAAGCGGACAGTCATACCGACATGACTCGCCGTGAAGCCGAGCCGCTTGTAGAAGCGCTGCGCATCGACGCGCGTCTGATGCGTCAGCAGTTCGACGAGATTGCAGCCGCGTGCTTTTGCTTCCGCAACCGCCCATTGCACCAACCGCTCGCCGATACCGCGGCTGCGACAATCGGAAGCAACGCGGACGTCTTCGAGCAAACCGCGCACGCCGCCTTGCGAGCTGATGCCGGGCAGGATCGCGAGTTGCAGGCAGCCGACCACCCTGCCCTCGCTCTCGGCGACCACAAGCGTCAGATTGGGATCGCGCTCGACCCGCGCGAATGCTGCGTAATAGGCGGCGGGCAGCGGATCCTCCACGCGCTCGCGCGCGCGTCCGAGATGATCATCGGCGAGCATTGCAACGATCACGGCGACGTCGTCGCGGCGCGCGCGGCGAATGGAGACGGCTTCGGCGTTCATGCGCGATACTCCAGACTCAGCGCGCCGGCGCAAGGCCGAGAAAGGCCTCAGTCTGGTCGATCCAGCGGCGGACGGCCGCAAAGCGGCCGAGATCGAAGCCGCCCTCATGCGCAACGCGGGTATAGGCGAGCAGCGAGACATCCGCGAGCGAAACCGCCTCACCGGCGAGGAAGCGGCTGGCCGCTAGATGCTGCTCCATGCGGTCGAGCGCCGCATAACCGCGCTTGACCTTCTCAGGATCGAGCTCGGACGCCTGCTTGCCGAGATAGACCAGGAGGAAGCGGCACACAGCGATATAGGGCTCGTGGCTGTACTGCTCCCAGAACAGCCATTCGTCCATCTTGGCCGCGATGAAGGCGTCGCGCGGAACGAGGGCGCTGTCGCGTGCGAGATAGCGGATGATGGCATTGGATTGCGCCAGCGTGCGGCCGTCGTCGAACGCGACGGTGGGCACCTGGCCGGCGCCGTTCATCTTCAGGAATTGCGGCGTGCGCGTCTCGCCCTTGCGCGTGTCGATCTCGATCCACTGATAGGGCAATGCGAGATGATCGCAGACCCACTTCACCTTCAGACAATTTCCGGAATTGCTATCGCCATAGATCTTCATCGCTGCCGCCCTGCTCTGGAGCCACAGAGCATCAGGAGGCGAGAAAGTTGTCAACCGAAGGCGCGAGGATCAGAACTTGTAGCCGGCACCCACGCGGAAGTTGTTCAGGCCGACGGAAATGTCCTTCACGTTCGAGAAGCCGACGTGCTCCCATTCGGCGCGAAGGAGGAAGTTGCTGTAGATCGCGTATTCGACGCCTATACCGGCGGTCCATCCGTACATGAATGCGTTCACGCGCTGCTCAGCGCTCAACCAGGCGCCCGTATCAATCGTGTCCTGATGATGCGTCGTGGCGGTGACACCGCCCACTGTGACGGACGTATCGTAGTCGTCATGCTTGATGTAGGACACAGTCGCGAATCGCGAAACTTCGGCGCGCCCGATTGCCAGACCGGCAAAGGCATAGGGCATGAAGTCACCACCATCCCATCCGATTCGGCCGCGGAATGTGGCATAATCCTTCAGCTTCAGCGAAGCGCCACCACCGAGCGAGGTGACATAGGTATAGGTATGGCCCGCCGGAGCTGTCTCACCGTCGAGAATGCGCGTCATGGAGTCGCTGGCCGAACTCGATATTTTGTTCATATAGCTGTAATTGGCTTCGATGCCCATCAGGGCATCATAAATCTGCCAGTTGCGACCCACATATGCGCCGAACCCGGTCGACTGCACGTGGTTCTTCGGCAGCAGCGACCATCCGCCGACCGGCGCTTGAAGGATGCTGTTGCGCAGCATGAAGTCGGTCATCGATTTCGGCGCGTGGCTGAAATCGATGTCGGTCGTGGCGAAACCGAACTGGCCGCCGACATAAAAGCCATCCCAATGATAAGATGACTTCGACAGGCCATCGGTGAAGCCGCCGCGCAGGATCGGCAGGTCCGGCATGTCGGCCGCCTGCGCGGCAGACACCGTCCCCAACATCACCGCTGCCCACAAAAGCCCACGCATTGCAACGCTCCATCGAACTCGAACTTTCACCGGTGATCATGGCTTGTTAACCTTAACCAATGGTTGCGGCCGGGGCGCCCGCCTCCGTCAGCAATGAAAAAAACGCAAAGCAAAACGGCGCGGGATGATCCCGCGCCGTTAAGAGACTTTAAGCGATGAGGCTGCCGATCAGCCCTTGGTGATGAGCGGCGGCGGCGCGTAGACCGGCGGACTGTTGAGATCCCAGCGCACGCCGAGCTTAACGTCGTGCGAGGTGAGCTCCCTGATCTTGATAGAGGTCGGACCGGAGGCACTGTTGTCGAACAAGCGGTAGTTGCCAGGCGCCGCGTCGCCGAGGTTCATGTAGCTGTAGGCCAGTTCGACGGTGAACCCGGGATTGACCTTGTAGGCGAGACCGGCATGAGCGGCCCAGGCGAAGTTCCACTTTCCGCTGTCTGCGAAGTAGGCGACGCTGTTGCTCGGAGTCGGGGTCAGCGCGGCGCTATAAGAAACGCCGTCGTCACGGAAGCCACTGATCTTGTTGTAGGAGCCGCCGACGCCGGCGCCGATGAACGGGGTGATGCACCACCAGGTGCCGAGATCGACATAGGCATTCGCCATGACGACCCACTCGGACTTGCTCCCGCTGTAATTGTTTGTGCCGACGAAGCCGGGTCCAATGACGTTGTCCGCACCGTGCAGGTTAGCCTTGCCCCGGTACTGGCCGATCACGTCCGCACGGAACCAATTGTTGAAGCGATAGCCGACGCCGAGATCGAACAGTGGCGAAGAGTCGAAGCCGAGTCCCTCAGTCGACTTCTGATACCCAGCCGGCAGGGCGCTGTCGATGCGCTTGGCACTCTGGTTGGTCATGCCAATATCACCGCGCAGATACCAGCCGCCGAAATCGGCGGGCGGGGCCGGCGGCGCGTACATCGGAGGGGGCGCCGCGATCGGCATATCGGCGGCGAATGCCATCGACGAGATCAGGGTTGCCGCACCCGCGGTGAGGAGAGACTTAACGCTACGCATTGGCTTCGTCCTTATGGCCGGTGAGGCAAAATGCAGCCGCCTCACGTTCTGGAAACTCACGGGAGGACGATGGCACCAAATGTTTAAGCGCCACTTAACCCTAATTTTTAAGGTTGATTTTTTCTGACCGTACACGCGCGCGCCGCGCCAGCGTTGCAAAAATGCAGCGCCAAATGCGACTGTCTTCGCCGCATTCCCTAACGATGTGTGAACCGCAACGCGGGGAAAAGAGGATGTGTTAACGCGCGTGCCGAGGCAGCCTGGGCAGGAACACCGCAAGCAGGCCGATCGCCGGCAGAAAAGCGCAGACCTGATAGACGAAAGCGATCGAGGTGTGGTCGGCGAGCTTGCCGAGCACTGCCGCGCCCAGCCCACCGATGCCGAAGGCGACACCGAAGAACACGCCGGAGATCATGCCGAAGCGATGCGGCACCAGCTCCTGCGCGAACACGATAATCGACGACGTCGTCGAGGAGATGATCAGGCCGATGACGACGCTGAGCACCGCGCTCGCATAGAGGCCGGCATAGGGCAGCGCCAGCGTGAACGGCAGCGCGCCGAGGATCGAGATCCAGATCACGATCTTGCGGCCGAAGCGGTCGCCCAAGGGACCACCGAGAAACGCACCCACGGCGTTCGCCGCGAGGAAGATGAAAAGATAGATCTGCGCAGCCTGCGTCGACACGCCGAAGCGGTCGATCAAGTAGAAAATGTAGTAGCTCGACAGGCTCGACACGTAGAGCTGCTTGGAGAACAAGAGCGCGACCAGGACGAGCAGCGCGACCGCGACACGGCGCGAGCTCGGACCGCCCGGCTGGCTGTGAACGGGGGCTGCCTTCTTCGCCGTGATCTGCGGCGCGTACCAGCGGCCGATGCGCCACAGGATGAGGATCGCGAGGAAGGCGATCGAAGAGAACCAGGCGATGCTGCCCTGCCCGAACGGCACGACGATGAGCGCGGCGAGCACCGGCCCCATCGAGGTGCCGAAACTGCCGCCGAGCTGGAACACCGATTGCGCAAAGCCGTAGCGGCCGCCGGAGGCGAGCCGCGCGATGCGCGCGGACTCCGGGTGAAACACCGCCGAGCCGAGACCCACCAGCGCAGCAGCGATGAGAATGACGAGGTATTGATGCGCGGCGCTGAGCAGCAAGAGGCCGAAGAAGGTCGAGGCCATGCCGATCGCCAGCGAATAGGGCTGCGCCTTCTTGTCAGTGTAGTGCCCGACCACCGGCTGGAGCAGCGAGGCCGTGAACTGGAAGGCCAGCGTGATCATGCCGATCTGCGCGAAATCGAGCGCATAGGTGTCCTTCAGGATCGGATAGACCGAGGCGATCAGCGACTGCATGGTGTCGTTGAGGAAGTGCGAGACGCTGATGCCGGCGAGCACCACGTAGACCGGCCCTGGCGCTTTGGCGGGTGCCACGTCGTTGACGACAACGGGCTCGGTCAGTGTTTCCTCTGAGACGACGACAGGCTTGTTCAATGCAGCAATCCCGGCAGGCGCAGCGAAGCATCCGCTCATTACGATGCAAGCTGCAGCCGATCCACCGCCAATCGCCCATGGCTGGAATGCGCGGGACTTACCCTCTCCCGTTGTGGGACCCCTTGTGGGAGAGGGTGGATCGCCGCGTCAGCGGCGAGACGGGTGAGGGGTCTGCCTCCGCGAGTCTCTCTGGCAGTTGGGGGCGGCGATAGAACCCCTCATCCGGCGCTTCGCGCCACCTTCTCCCGCAAGGGGAGAACGAAGAGCCCTCATGCCGCCGCCTGGCCCAGCGCGGAGACGATGGTATCGACGACGTCCTCGACCAGGATGCGGTCCTCGCCTTCGCCCATGACGCGGATCACAGGCTCCGTGCCGGAGGAGCGGATCAGGAGGCGGCCGTGGCCGTTGAGGCGCTTCTCGCCGTCGGAGATCGCCGACTTGACGTCGGAATCGTCGAGCGGCTTGCCGCCCTTGTGGCGCACGTTCTTCAGGATCTGCGGCAGCGGATCGAAGCGGTGGCAGACTTCGGAGACGGGGCGGCGCAGCTTCTGCACCACCGCCAGCACCTGCAGGGCCGCAACGAAGCCGTCGCCGGTGGTCGCGTAGTCGGACAGGATGATGTGGCCGGACTGCTCGCCGCCGAGATTGTAGCCGCCGCTGAGCATCTGCTCGAGCACGTAGCGGTCGCCGACCGGCGTGCGGACGAGATCGAGCCCCTGCCCGTTGAGGAAGCGCTCGAGGCCGAGATTGGACATCACGGTGGCGACGATGCCCGGCCGCGACAGCCGGCCGTCCTCCTTCCAGCTTTGCGCGATCACCGCGAGCAGCTGGTCGCCGTCGACCAGATGGCCGCGCTCGTCGACCAGAATGACGCGATCGGCGTCACCGTCGAGCGCAATGCCGATGTCGGCGCGCATCTCGCGCACTTTCTTCGACAAGGCTTCCGGCGAGGTGGAGCCGCATTCCTTGTTGATGTTGAAGCCGTCGGGCTCGACGCCGATCGGCACCACATCCGCACCCAATTCCCATAGCGCCTCCGGCACCACCTTGTAGGCGGCGCCATTGGCGCAATCGATCACGACGCGCAGCCCGTCGAGCGACAGATCGCGCGGCAGCGTGCGCTTGGCGAATTCGATGTAGCGGTCATGCACGCCGTCGATGCGGCGGGCGCGACCCAGGCTCGCGCTCTGTGCGAGACGCTTGTCGAGGGATTCGTCGAGCAGCTGCTCGATCTGCCTCTCGACGTCGTCGGAGAGCTTGAAGCCCTGCGGGCCGAACAGCTTGATGCCGTTGTCCTCGAACAGATTGTGCGAAGCCGAGATCATGACGCCGAGATCGGCGCGCATGGATTTGGTCAGCATCGCGACCGCCGGTGTCGGCATCGGGCCGACCAGCAGCACGTCCATGCCGACCGAAGTGAAGCCCGCGACCATCGCGTATTCGATCATGTAGCCGGACAGGCGGGTGTCCTTGCCGATCACGACTCGATGGCGATGGTCACCGCGCTGAAACGCAAGCCCTGCGGCTTGGCCGACCTTGAGCGCGAGCTCCGGCGTGATCAGTCCGTTGGCGCGGCCCCGAATCCCGTCCGTCCCGAAATATTTGCGGCTCATATCGTCCCCCAGGCAACAACCAGGGACCCCTCTACAACCACGGGCTGCCCGAAAGGGCCCCGCATCCCTGATTTGCCGAGTACTTATAAAGCCATCGCGGCTAAGTTGGCTTCAAAAAATATGATAAATCATTACGGAACCGGGCACGCCGCTGCCCCGATAACACATTGTTAACATTATATTTCCGCACTGGGAAGCCGGAACGGGAACGGAACCTGTCCCTAGCCGGTGCGCTTCACATGCCCGTCCCCGCGGCTCGGCGGCGGCTGGGTGACATTGACGGGATCTGACGCTGGAAAGGTCTCTTCCAGACCTTCTTCCAGCGCTTCCTCGAGGGCGCGCTTCTCCTTGATCTCTTCCGGCGAAGGTCCGGCGTGCGGCCTCGTCATGGCGCCCTCCTGCAAAACGGTCTGGCAAACGATTTGGCTGTGCATCCAACCATGCTAGATGACCCCGAAATCATCCGATGCAAGACGGGCCGGGGAAACGATCATGAAGCACATCACCTGTATCGACGATCTCCGTGCGCTGCATAAGCGCCGCGTGCCGAAGGCGTTCTTCGACTATTGCGACCGCGGCTCCTATGCCGAGGAGACGCTGCGCGCTAACCGCGAGGACATGCAGGCGATCAAGTTCCGCCAGCGCATCCTGGTCGACGTCTCCAAACGCGACACCTCGACCACAATCCTCGGCGAGCCCTCGACCATGCCGCTGATCCTCGCGCCTGTCGGCCTGCTCGGCATGCAGCATGGAGACGGCGAGATCCATGCCTGCCGCGCCGCGCAGGCCGCCGGTATCCCGTTCACGCAATCGACGATGTCGATCTGCTCGATCGAGGACATCGCCGCCAATGTCGAGAAGCCGTTCTGGTTCCAGCTCTACGTGATGAAGGACCGCGGCTTCATCAAGGAATTGATCCAGCGCGCCGTCGCAGCGAAGTGCAGCGCGCTGGTCCTGACCGTCGACCTTCAGGTGATCGGCCAGCGCCACGCCGACATCAAGAACGGCATGACGGTGCCGCCGGAATGGTCGCTCTCGAAATTGCTGGATTTCGCCAGCAAGCCGGCCTGGGTTTCCGGTGTCCTGCAAGGCAAGCGCCGCACCTTCGGCAACATCGCCGGCCACGTGAAGAACACTGAGGATCTCAACCGCCTCGCCGAATGGACCGCGTCGCAGTTCGACACCTCGCTGAACTGGAAGGACGTCGAGTGGGTCCGCAGCATCTGGCCGGGCAAGCTCATCCTCAAGGGCATTTTGGACGTCGAGGATGCCGAGGAAGCCGCCAAGACCGGCGCGCAGGCCCTGGTCGTCTCCAACCATGGCGGCCGGCAGCTCGACGGCGCGCCGTCATCGATCGAGGTGCTGCCCGAGATTGCGGACGCGGTCGGCGAGAAGATGGAGATCATGTTCGACGGCGGCATCCGCTCCGGCCAGGACGTGATGCGCGCGCTCGCGCTCGGCGCCAAATCCTGCATGATCGGCCGCGCCTATGCCTATGGCCTGGGGGCTGGCGGCCAGGCCGGCGTCGCCAAAGCGATCGATATCATCCAGAACGAGCTGCTCACGACCATGGGCCTGTGCGGCGTCAACCGGATCGACGAGATCGACGATCATATCATTGCAGCAGCACCGTAGCGTCGTAGGGTGGCAGGGCGCTTGTCCACCGTAGCTCGACGCGCAAGGCGGAAGCGTGCCCTCCTTCGTTCCAAGTTGAGAGACGACGTGGGCACGGCGCGAGCCCGCCTTTGCCCCCTGCCCGGCGAGATGCAGCAGCACTCACAACCGTCGTCCCGGCGGAGATCTGGCGACCGCTCCCCCTCACATTGGCGGCGTCAGGCCGTCGCGGCCGACGCTGACGCGGTTGGTCTCGAAGGAGCCGTCCGGCAATTGCTTCATGAAGGCGATGACCTTGGCACCGGTCTTCAGATCGGATTTGTCGCCGGGCACCAAGGTCACTACCGGCGTGTTGTCGGGAACGAACACCTTCTTCTCGCCTTCCTTGTACTTGACCAGCAGCGTGTGGCCGTCATTGCCGACCACGCTCTCGGCGACCGTCGCATTGGTCATGCTGGAGTTGGGCTTAAGGTCCCAGGGCCGCGAGCCCTCGCCGGTGCCGCGCATGCTCTCCGGAAACACGTGGACCTCGACCGCGTTCTGGCTGCCGTCCGGCCCCGGCACGGTGGTGGCGCCGATGAACGAACCCGGCTTGATGTCGGCGAGTGAGATCTTGGTGATGCCTGAGACGTTCACATCAGCGGCGATGTGAAGCTTGAAGTCTTCGCCGCTGCGCGACTTGACCTGCATGGTGTCGCCATTGACGCTCTCGATCGTGCCGCGGACACGCGTCGGCACCGGCGCTTTCTGGGCGACGGCGCAGTAGGTCGAGAGGGCCACCATCGCGATGGCGAGAAGTGGACGTGTGAAAGTTGCGCGTTGAACAGACATGACGGTCTCCGGTTGTCCCCACGGAGATAGAACTCCGGAACAGCCGCGCCATTCTCTCAAGTCTTTGTGAGATCGGCCTCGACCAGCGCGCGCAGCTCGGCGGTGACTTGAGGACGCCGGCCGAACCACAGCTCGAAGCCGCGCACCGCCTGGTGCAGCAACATGCCGAGCCCGTCGGCGGTCTTCAGGCCGTGCGCTTTGGCTGCCGCAAGCAGCGGCGTCACCAGCGGGACATAAACGAGATCGGCGACCACCGCCGCCTGCGGCAGGCGCGCCACATCGAGATGGAGCGGAGGCTGGCCGTGCATGCCGAGCGAGGTCGTGTTCACGAGAAGTTTTGCACGCGGCAGCACGTCGTTGATGCTGTCCCATGTCACAGGATGCACCTTTGGCCCAAACAGACTTGCCAGCGCCTCCGCCCGCGCGATGGTACGATTGGCAAGATGGATGCGCTTGATGCCTTGCTCGCGCAGTCCGAACACGACCGCGCGCGAGGAGCCGCCGGCCCCGAGGACCAGCGCCTCCTCAGCCGCATTCCAGCCGGGCGCGCTGGCATCGAGGTTGCCGATGAAGCCTTCGACGTCGGTATTGGTCGAGTGCAGCTCGCCGTCTTCGAACCACAGCGTATTGGCGGCACCCACCTCCGTTGCGCGCGCATCGGGTTTCGACAGCGCCAGCACGTCCTCCTTGTGCGGGATGGTGACGTTGGCGCCGACGAAGCCGCGCAGCGACAGCCGCAGCACGAAGTCGCGCAAATCCTCGGGCGGGACGGCCTCGATGACGTAGCCGCCCTCGATCCCGAGCGTGCGCAGCCAGTAATGATGAATCAGCGGCGAGCGCGAATGCGCCGCCGGCCATCCGATCAGACAAGCGGCGGGAGCCCTGGTCACGGTCGTCCTTCCCTCAAGCGATATGGAAGGCGATCCATTTCGCGTCCCGAAGGCTCTGTCAAGCGCACGAGCGCCGCATCGCCACGGCGCCGTCAGCTCGCGGCAGCCTCATCGGCTGCAGAGCTCTTGATGTCAGCAATCGCGCGCGCGAGGCTCTGGCGATAGCGCGCACGCGGCGGCGTCACGCCATGGGTGAGCAGAGCGCGGCGAACCGCTGGCGAGGCCCCCGTGATGAACAGCCTGATGCCCTGGCGATGAGCCCTCGCAGCGACGCGCCCGAGCACGTTGGCCGCGGTGGAGTCCAGGAACGGCACCGCGGCGAAATCGACCACGAAGGCTTTGCGCCGGTCGGCGATGCCGTCGAGCACGCTTCCGATCGCAGAGGCGGCGCCGAAGAAGAACGCGCCGGTGATGCGATAGACCAGCACGTCGCGGTCCACCGCAAGCGCGGGATCGTAGGGAACGCGCGAACCGTTGCCGTCGTCGGGGCGATCGGCGGCCACGAGCGGCGTGCGCTCCTCGATGCCCGTCATCTCCGCCATGCGATGGATGAACAGCACCGCGCCGAGCGCGAAGCCGACCAGGATGCCTTCGGTGAGATCGCGGAAGATCGTGAGCAGGAAGGTCGCGAGCAGCACGACGGCATCGCCCCATGACGAGCGCAGCAGCGTCGCGAATTCGTGCTTCTCCGCCATGGTCCAGGCCACGACGACGAGCACGGAGGCGAGCGCAGCCAGCGGAATGTAGCTTGCGAGCGGCGCCGCGATCAGCATGAACAACAGCAGGAAGAGCGCGTGCAGCATCCCCGCGAGCGGCCCGCGCGCGCCAGCGCGGATATTGGTCGCGGTGCGCGCGATCAGGCCGGTGACACAGATTCCGCCGAACAGCGCCGAGCCGATATTGGCGGCGCCTTGCGCCACCAGCTCGCAATTGGAACGGTGGCGGCGTCCGGTCATGCCGTCGGCCACCACTGCCGATAGCAGCGATTCGATCGCCGCCAACAGCGCGAACGCAATCGCATCCGGCAGCACCGCCCTTGCCTTCTCAAGCGAGAAGGCGGGCAGCGCCGGCGACGGCAATTCCCGCGGAATGCCGCCGAAGCGCGAGCCGATGGTCTCGACCGGCAGCGACAATACGGCAGTTGCGATCGCCGCAAACACGACCGCGATCAGGATGCCGGGCCAGGACGGCCGCCAGCGACGCAACACGCCAATGATGACGATGCTGACGATCGCGACCGCGACGGCGGCTGGATTGACGGTGGTGAGGCCGCCGGCGAGTGCAACGAGTTTCGGGACGAATTCGCTGGGCTCTTTCCCCGCAAGCGTGATGCCGCCGAGATCGCGGAGCTGGCTCGCAAAGATGATGACGGCGATGCCGGCAGTGAAGCCGACGGTCACGGGATAGGGAATGAACTTGATGTAGGTGCCGATCCGCAACAGGCCCGCCGCCACCAGGAACAGCCCCGCCATCAGCGTGGCGAGGATCACGCCCTCGACGCCGTGCCGCTCGGCCGTCACCGCAACCAGGACGATGAAAGCGCCCGCGGGTCCGCCGATCTGGAAACGGCTGCCGCCGAGCATCGACACGATGAAGCCGCCGATAACGGCGGTGTAGAGGCCGCGGTCCGGTGTCACGCCCGATGCGATCGCGATCGCCATCGACAGCGGCAACGCCACGATCGCGACCGTGAGGCCGGCGAAGACGTCGGCGCGAAAGTCCGCGGCGCCGTATCCCTCACGCCAGACGGTGACGAGCTTTGGCAAATACAATTCGGCAAAAGTCGGCCGGCGAAGCTGATGCAGTCTGCCCGCGTGATCGCTTGTGATGCTCATGCCCCACGATGCTCCGAAGCATCGTGCGTCCCGTGTTGCCGAGGTGCGACGATGCGCTAGCCCATCCTGATCCCGAGCATGATCAACGCCCGATCATGCCCCCACCCGCCGCGGCGGCCCCGGCTGCTTGAGGCGAACGCCGCGCCCGCCGCTGTCGCTGCGGGCCTGCTCGCCGATCAGCTCGACGCCCGCCCGATCGAACGCCTCGACCACCTTGATCAGGGTCTCGACCACGCCGCGAACATTGCCGGTGCTGGCTTCCATCCGCTGGATGGTCGGCAGCGAAACGCCGGCGAGCTCGGCCAGGGTTTTCTGGTCAATGCCGAGCAGCGCCCGCGCTGCCCGCATCTGGAACGACGTGATCACCGTGGCCTCACGTATCAGAACCTATAAATAACATCTGGAACATACACAATGATGTAAAATACATCACACGAGGCCGACCGCAAGGGCTTTATGCGCTCGCTGTCTCTCTCTTTGCAATAAAGGGTGGCAAGCCAGCGTCTCACCCTCTCCACGCAAGGGCGGGGAGAGGGAGTGAGAGGACTGTGCTTCCCGAATAGATCACGCCGCGTGCTGATGAGCGGCAATGATCTGATCGGCGGCGCGGCCAGTCACTTCGGCCATGTGGTCGAACTGGCGGGTGAAGCTGCCGGCGCCGGCGGTGGCCGAGCGCAGCTCGACGATCAGCTCACCGATCTCGGCTTCCGGCATCATGGCGCGAACGCAGTCCCAGCCGCTCCAGCCGTCGCGGGTGTCGAAGCCGAGGATCTGGCCACGCCGCGCCGACAGGATCGCGTTGATCTTGGCGGTGGCATCGGTCGGGCAGACGATCTCGACCATGTGGATCGGCTCGAGCAAGACCGGCTGGCATTGCGGCAGGCCCTCGTTGAGCCCGATCCGTGCCGCCGTGCGGAAGGCGAGGTCCGACGAATCGACGCTGTGATAGGAGCCGTCGGTCAGCGTCACCTGCACGTCGGTGACGGGGAAGCCGAGCGGGCCGCGCGCCAAGCCGTCGACGACGCCTTCCTCCACCGCGGGGATGTAGTTGCGCGGCACCGCGCCGCCCACCACCTTTTCGGCGAACTTGAAGCCATCGCCGCGCGGCAGCGGCCGGATTTCGAGCACGACGTCGCCAAACTGGCCGTGACCGCCGGACTGCTTCTTGTGGCGGCCACGCTGGACGATCGGCTTGCGGATGGTCTCCTGATAGCCGATCGCGGGCGGGTGCGAGGTGACCTTGACGCCGAAGCGGTCGCGCAGCCGCTCGCCGGCGACTCGCAGATGCATTTCGCCCTGGCCCCACAGCACGGTGTCGTGGGTCCGGGCGTTCTGGACAACAACCAGCGAGGGATCCTCCTCGTGCAGGCGGGCCATCGCCTGGCCGAGCTTCACGTCGTCCTTGCGATCGGTCGCCGCGATCGAGATCGCGAGCACCGGCGGCGTCGGCTCCACGGTGACGAGCGCCGCCGGCGGGGTCTTGCCGCTCGAGACAGTGTCGCCGGTCTTCACGGGATCGAGCTTGGCAAGCGCGACGGTGTCGCCGGCTTCGGCCGAGGCACGTTTGGTGTCGTAGGCGCCATTGACGGCGAGGATGCCGGAGATGCGTCCCGCGCCGCCGGAAGAGGATTGCAGCGTGGCGCCGTCGTCGAGATGGCCGGCGAGCAGCCGCGTCAGCGACAATTTTCCGCCATGCTGCGAATGCAACGTCTTGAAGACGTAGCCGAGCGCATCCCTGGTCTCGGGAACGCCGAGACGTTTTGCGGTCTCCGCGACACCCGGCGCCTCATGGCGCAGCGCCTTCATCAGGCGCAGCACGCCGTTTTCGCGCGCGGCGGCGCCCAGCAGCACCGGACAGATCAGCCCTTCGCGCAATTCGCGGGCGAGATCGTCGAACACGGCATCGCGCGGCGGCTGGATGTCCTCGAGAAGCTGCTCCATCAGCGCATCGTCGTGATCAGCGAGCTTCTCCAGCATCGAGAAGCGGGCCTCTTTCTCGCGGTCGAGATTGCCGCCTTCGAGCGCGATCACCTCGGAGGCCTTGTGTTCGCGATAGATGAAGGCGCGCTCGAGCGCGAGATCGACGAAGCCCTCGATCAGCTCGCCATTCCAGATCGGGATCTGGCGCAGTACCAGCGGCACGCGCGAGGCGGGCTGTAGCGTTGCGAGGCTCTCGCGCACGCGCTCGGTGGCGCGGTCGATCTTGTTGAGGAACAGGAAACGCGGGATCTTCAGCTCTTCCAGCTCGCGCAGGATGATCTGAAGCTGCGGCAGCTTCTTCTCGTCGGCCTCGCAGACCACGACCGCGGCGTCGACCGCAGGCAGCACGGCGCGCATGTCATAGGCGAATTCAACGGAACCGGGACAGTCGAGGAAGGTGTAACTGTCGCCCATGAAGGTCGTGGTGGCGGCAGTCAGGCCGACGGTCATCTTGTGATGACGGGCCTCGGGCGTGGCGTCACCGACAGAAGTTCCGGCATCGACGCTGCCGGCGCGTGGGATTGCGCCCGTTCGCGCCAGGATTGCTTCGAGAAGCGTGGTTTTACCGCTTTGGAATGGGCCCACCAGCGCAATGCACCGTGGACCTCGGGGACTTCTGACGTCCTGTCCCATTCGCCGTCTCCTTTTTTGTGGAGCTCGGCCCATGATTGGGTCGGCAGCGCAGATGCTCTGCCCGTCCCCGAGATTTGGCAAGCATCAAACGTCGCTGCGGTGCGTCGTCGGCTGGATTAAGACTTCAACTCTTGACGATTGGTACAATTATCGGTCCGAGCGTTCCACCTCGCCGCGACGGGGAGAGGCGAGCCGCCGCCGGTGCAGTTAGAATTGACGGCAATCAGCGGCCCGGACGGAGTTCCAGACTCTCCAAACCAGCGGCGATGTTGAGGCCGACCTGGCCCTGCAGGCTGAGCGGCTGAAGCGCGATCGAATTGTTGGAGCCGCCGACCAGCACGTTGCCCCCTAGGCCGACGCCAACTGAGGCGCTGCCCTGCGCGCCGGCGTAATTGCCGGAGAGATCGCCGGGGCCGAGCCGGTCGACCGGCGCGAACACGCCCCAGGCGAGCGCCGTCTCCTGGGTGATGCCGATGTCGAGACCGACTTTGCGGATGGTCGCGACGTAGCGGTCGTCGGGCAGCCCATCGGCGCGCAGCACGCAGCCGAGATGGGTCACCGATCCCACGATGAAGCCGACGCTGGCGCCGCCGCGGCACTCGAGCACGCCGACCCGCGCCATCCGCTGCTGCGCGCCGGCGGCAGCGACGGAGACAACAAGGCTTGCGGCGGCGAGCCCGGAGAGGAGGAACGAACGGCGCATGAAACGTCTCCGGCGATGATGGTGCGAGCAGGAAGGCGCGGCACACGCCGCATGATGGTCTATGCCACAATAGTTGTGGTGGGGCCAGATCGCGCGCAGGCGACAGAAAAAAGGGCCCACTAACCGCGGGCCCTTTGATGTCACGTCCTTGCTGCGCGCTTACCGCAGATTGCCGCAGAAGCGCTGGATGCGCTTGCAGGCGTCTTCGAGGTCCGAAGTCTTGGTCGCATAGGAGATGCGGAACGCCGGTCCCAGGCCGAAAGCCGACCCCTGCACCACGGCGACGCCTTCGGTTTCCAGCAGCTCGGTGACGAACGTCTCGTCATTGTCGATCACCTTGCCCGACGGCGCGGTCTTGCCGATCGTGCCGGCGCAGGACGGATAGACGTAGAACGCCCCTTCCGGCCGCGGGCACTCGATGCCTTTGGCCTGATTGAGCATGGAGACGACGAGGTCGCGGCGCTCCTTGAATACCTTGTTGTTGGCGGGGATGAAGTCCTGCGGACCGTTCAGCGCTTCGACCGCAGCCCATTGCGCAATAGACGAAGGATTGGAGGTCGACTGCGACTGGATCGTCGACATCGCCTTGATCAGCTGCGCCGGACCGCCGGCATAGCCGATGCGCCAGCCGGTCATGCAATAGGCCTTCGACACGCCGTTCACGGTGAGCGTGCGGTCGTAGAGTTTCGGCTCGACCTGCGCGACCGTGGTGAACTGGAAGTCGTCATAGACGAGATGCTCGTACATGTCGTCGGTCATCACCCAGACGTGGGGATGCCTGAGCAGCACGTCGGTGAGCGCCTTCAGCTCGGACTTGGTGTAGGCAGCTCCCGTCGGGTTCGACGGCGAGCACAGGATCACCCATTTGGTCTTGGGCGTGATCGCGCGCTCCAGCGCTTCGGCTTGAAGCTTGAAGCCTGTCGCAGCGGTGCAGACCACCGGCACTGGCTCGCCACCGGCGAGCGCCACCATCTCAGGATAGCTGACCCAATAGGGCGCGGGAATGATCACCTCGTCGCCCGGATTGATGGTCGCCATCAGCGCGTTGTAGAGCACCTGCTTGCCGCCGGTGCCGACGATGACCTGGTTCGGCTTGTAGGTGACGCCGTTCTCGCGCTGAAACTTGGCGATGATGGCTTCCTTCAACTCGGGAATGCCGTCGACCGCGGTGTACTTGGTCTTGCCGGCTTCGATAGCGCGGATCGCCGCCAGCTTAATGTTGGCGGGCGTGTCGAAATCGGGCTCGCCGGCGCCGAGGCCGATGACATTGCGGCCCGCCGCTTTCAGCGCGCGTGCTTTATCCGTGACCGCGATGGTCGCGGACGGCTTCACACGGTCGAGCGCAGCGGCAAGGAAGGACATCGTCATCTCCTGACAAGCGTCGTGAAGCCCTTCGCCTCACGACTCCGATTGTGGGAATGAGCCACCCTAAAACGGGAGCCGCTGCACCGCAAGAAACTTCGGCCCGATCTCGCAGAAGTTTACGGATTTCCAGCGTTTCGAGCAGCGATTACCGCAATGTTCCGCAACTTTGCCCGCCGAATCCCTCATATCCGGCAAGGCTTGTCCTCGGAGCAATTTGTCGCTTCCTCTCATGGCCGGGCTTGCCGTCTTTGCTGAAGTTTCGCCGGCCCAAACGGCGAAGCCTTGGCGTAGCCGGGTCCCGGCCATCCACGCCTAGCCGCGCGCACGACGAACGTGGATGCCTCAGGACAAGCCTGGGCATGACGGCGCGCTGCATCCAAATCGCATGCGATCGTCGCCGAGTTCACGAATAGCCGACGCAACGCGCCCGTGCTCTAACGCAAGCGTGATCTCGTTTGCGCGGTCGCGCGGAAATGATCTTCCGCACCGTTGCAGTGCGGTAGGGATTTCGAGTTTTTCTATTGGCTGGCTCTTGCGGCGGATTCGCATCGGCATCATTGTTTAGCCGCGCTGCAGGGCAGCCAGCGCCGCGCCTTCCCATCCTCGGAAACGAACTCCCAGAATGTACAAGCTCTATTCGATGCAGCGCTCCGGCAACAGCTACAAGGTCCGCCTTGCGCTGGCGCTGCTCAACGTGCCCTACGAAGCCATCGAGGTCGACATTCTGCGCGGCGAGAGCCGCACGCCGGACTTTCTGGCGAAGAACCCGTCCGGCCAGGTGCCGCTGCTCGAGGTTGGCGGCGACCGCTATCTCGCCGAGTCCAACGCCATCCTCTGGTACGTCGCTGTCGGCACGCCGCTCGCGCCGGAGAACCGCATCGACCGCGCCGAGGCGCTGCAATGGATGTTCTTCGAACAGCACGCGCTCGAGCCCAACATCGGCGCGGCCTATTTCTGGCTGTCGCTGGTCAAGGGCGGCCGCGATCTCCAGACCCATTCGCTCGAGGACTGGATGGAGCGCGGCTATGGCGCGCTCCAGGTCATGGAGAACCATCTCAAGACCAACGCCTATTTCGCCGCGCGCCAGCTGACGGTCGCCGACATCGCGCTCTACGGCTACACCCACCTCGCCGATCGCTGCGATTTCGACCTTTCGACCTTTCCGGCGATCCGGGACTGGCTGAAGCGCGTCGAATCTGCGCCCGGCTTCGTCACGATGGACTGGCGCCCGGCCGACGTCGACGACCCCGCCAGCATCGCCGTGGGCGCCTGACAGGCTAGTCCCCGCTGGCGAATAGCGGGCACAAGGGTCGTCTTTGCCGCAATCTCGCCGTTTTCGGCGCGACGGCCGCCGCAATGTTGCCCGTTGAAACGGTGAAATTGTCCCGCGTTGCGGGTGATTCGCTCGCGTGTTGAAGGATTTAGACCCATGATTCGGGCGTCCGGCACGGCAGGCTTCCAGGGCCGATCCGCCACCGTCGCGTCTTCCCGGCTGACCAATGCGGTCGCGGCCTCGCTCGCCGTCGCCGCGCTCTCGCTGTGCCTGATCGTCACGCTGACGGTCATGTCGACCAAGGCGACCATGGCGATGGGCCTGCCGATCTGATTCCCGTTTCATCCTGGACCAGCCTTCAAGGCGCCGTGCGGCCCTTGCCGACCGGCATTGCGACAGGACCTCGATGAAGTCACCTGTGGTAGTCGTTGCAATCACGCTGACTGCGGCCATCCTGGTCGCGGCGTCGCTGTTGATTTTCACCGGCATGCGCAAGAGCTCGGGCACCTCGACGCTGAATGCACCGTCGCTGCAACAGCGCCTCAGGCACTCGCACTTGGTCTAAAATCATCCGAAAGATTTGCGCTTCGCGGCAAGGGTCTCTTAAGCGCGCCGCGCGAAATCGCATCGCATCTGCGCAACGATGAGCCAGTGTTGCTGCGTTGCCTCGTTCAGGAGGAGCGAGACTGGCCCATGCGGCTCGGGTGGCGTGCGATCTCCGGTCCGGTGCTGACGGCAGCGACGCTGCTCCTGTCGACGCTGTTCGATCACTTCATCCCCGCTCCCTCCGCTGCGCCGCTGCTGGTCTGCATCGTGGCGCTGGCCGGCACGCTGTCGGGTCTCGCCTCCGCCGTGACCAGCGCAGCCATCGCGGTCACCGGCGCGGCGCTGCTCTTCCTCAACCAGCATGGCGTCTCCGGATATGGCATCGCGGACCTGGTCCGGCTCGGCCTGCTGGCAATCGCGGCCGCCGGCACCGCAGCCGTCACCGTCCTGATGCGCGAGCGGCTGCTCGGCACGTTCGCGGGCGAGCGCCAGAGCCACGCGACCGCCGCGCGCCTGTCGGCCGCGCTCGACCAGATCGATATCGGCGTCGTGCTGCTCGATGCCGAGACCCGAGCCGAATTCATCAACCGCGCGTTCCGCGATTATTTTGCGGTGCCTGACCAGATCGCCGACGGCAAGCCGCCCTTCATCGCGCTGATGTATCACGGCCGCGATACCGGGGCGTTCGAGCTGCCCGAGGACGAGCTCGGCACCTTCATCGCGCAACGCATGGAGATGGTGCGGATCGGCGATGCCAGGCCGATCAACATCGCCTTGCGCAACGGCGAGGTGCTGCGTTTCGTCTGCACCGCGCTGCCCGACGGCGGCCGCATGCTGAGCTACACGCCGGTGACCGACCTCGTGCGCCACACCGACGCGCCCGCGCGTGCCGACTACTACCGCTCGCTGCGCGATCCGGCGAACCGAAGGCTGATCCGCTCTTTGCGCGTTGCAGAGTGATGCGACAGCAGGATTGATCGGCAGCGCGATAATCTCGTATCAAGGATGCCTCACCGGCCGTTCGCATCCTCCGAGCCCAGGAATATCAGATGTCCCTCACCATTCGCTCCGTCACGAAGCAGGATTACGAACAATGGCTGCCGCTGTGGGACGGCTACAACGCCTTCTACGGCCGTTCGGGCCCGACCGCGCTCGCGCCCGAGATCACGCGCATGACGTGGCAGCGTTTCTTCGACGCCTATGAGCCGGTGCATGCGCTGGTCGCCGAGAGCGACGGCCAATTGCTCGGACTGACGCATTATCTCTTCCATCGCAGCACCACCGCGATCGAGCCGTCCTGCTATTTGCAGGATTTGTTCACGCGCGAGGCAGCGCGCGGCAAGGGGGTTGCCTCGGCGCTGATCTATGGTGTGTATGAGCGGGCGAAATTGGCGGGGTCGCCGCGCGTCTATTGGCAAACGCACGAGACCAATGTCACCGCGCAGCGACTGTACGACAAGGTCGCGGAGCGCTCCGGCTTCATCGTCTATCGCAAGATCTTCTAATCTTCGCAGGCAGATCCTGTGGATAATTCCTGCCTGTCACCCGCGCGTAACACAGCGGAACTACGCTGCACCTGCGTCTGGTCAGGCTCCCCCGTCACCGATCAAGCGCCCCAAGCGGTCCCCGTCAGTCGCCGCGTCTGACAGGGGCCGCATTTTTTTATGGCAGCGTCACTTCGCGCCCCCGCCGACCGTCTGCATCACCTCAAAACCTTCGAACTGAGGATGGCCGAGATAGAGCGGCTTGTTGTCGCCAGCCCGGTGATGCGCGGCGCGAAATGCTTCCGACTTGGTCCACGCCTCGAACGCCGCGTAATTCGCCCACACCGTGTGCGAGGCGTAGAGCGTATGGTCTTCGAGCTCGGGGCCCTTCAACAGATGGAATTCGACGAAGCCCGGCACCTTGTCCAGATGAGTGTCGCGCGTGAGCCAGACCTGCTCGAAAGCGGCCTCGGAGCCCTTGGCGACGCGGAACCGGTTCATGGCGATGTACATTGCGGTGATCTCCTGATGTCGCATCATTATCGCGTCATTCCCCGGCGCGCGGCAAGCGCGGGCCCGGAATCCATTTTGCGATTCCGGGTTCGCGCTACGCGCGCCCCGGAAATGACGGGCTGATATTACGCCACCAGCCCCTTCATCGGCTTTGCGGCGGCGCTATCTGGAAACACCGTCTCCGCCAGCACGCGATCCGAAAGGCCGAACTGGTCCTGCAGCACGCCCTTGATCACGGAGCGCAGATCGGTGGTCGGCTTGAGGTCGCGCCCTTCGTGGAGGTTGGCAAGCTTGAGGCCGGGCCAATCGGCGATGACGCGGCCGCCCATCACCGCGCCGCCGGCGAGCAGCGCGATCGTTCCCGTGCCGTGATCGGTGCCATCAGTACCGTTGATGCGCGCGGTGCGGCCGAACTCAGTGGCGACGACGACCACGGCGTCGCGCCAGCGTTCGCCGAGCCCGCTTTCGAATTCGGCGAGCGCGCCGTCGAGGCCGCCAAGCAGGAAGGCGAGACGCCCCACAGGCCCGCCTTCGTTGGCATGCGTGTCCCAGCCGTCGAAGGCGAGCGCCGCGATGCGCGGACCATCGTCGGCCGCCATCAATCTTGCCGCGCCGCGCGCCACCTGGCGCATCTGCACGGCTGCGTTGCCGCCCTTCGGCTTCATGTTGTCGCCGCTTGCGGCCTTGTCGAGCTGAAGGCCTTGCGCCAAGGCCGTCGCCAGCACGGGATCGCGATGGCGGTAGAGCTCGACGAGCCGCATTGCAGTGTCGTCGTCGGCCTGCGGCAGCGCGACCGGCGCCCAGCCGACGGTCGGCGCATTGCCGCGCAGCACCAGCGGCGTGGTCGGGCCGACAGCGAGGCCGCTCGATACCCGCTCGCCGCGCGGTAGCACTTCCAGCGCGCGATTGAGCCAACCGGACTGCACCCGGCCCGGGCCGGCATAGCCGCTTTCGAGCACGTCCTGGCCGTCGAAATGCGAGCGATCGCGATACGGTGTTGCGACCGCGTGGATCACGGCGGCGTGCTTGTCGCGGTACATGCGTGCGAACTCCGGCATGGCGGGATGCAGCGCGAAGAAGCTATCGAGCATGGTCGCGGGGTGCGCGCCGTCAGCCGTGAGCGCGATCGAGCCGTGCAGGCCGGCGTAATCGGGGTCGCCGATCGGGGCAACGGTCGAAAGCCCGTCGAGCGCGCCGCGCAGGATCACCACGACCAGGCGCGGATCGCGCCCGTCGGCGGCGCGTGCGAATTTCGGCAGGTAGGCCCAGGCGGCGAAGGAGGCGCCGCCGAGCAGGAGCCCGCGGCGCGAGGTCAGGAGCCGGTTCTCGACGCAGTCGATCATCATCATCTCCGCTGCATTTCCGGCGACATCAGCAGCAGCGCCAGCGCCTGCTGCCGCGACTCCGCGCGCTCGATGGTTCGCCGCGTCTCGATGGAGGCCGCATCGGCCGCGGCGAATTCCAGCAGGTCGAGCGGATCGATGTTATTGCCGAGCCGCGAGCCAATTTGCGCCGCGATATCGAGCCTGAGCTTCATGCCCTCGGGTGCGGCCCAGGCTGCATTGGTGTCGGGAAAGCCGTTGGGCCCGGCCGGCGACCATAGCGGCTGCCCGAGCAGGTTGAGGCCATTGAGATAACGGCTCGGATCCTCCGGCACGCGCGCGAGCAGCCGCCCGCTCGCGACCAGGAAATCGTAAGGCGAGCGCATCTTGGTCAGCGGCGCTGTCCACGCCTCGTCGGAATCGACCAACGCCATGGCAAGCGCCTTGAGGTCGCCATCGGTCCTGAGGAAGATGTCGCGCAACCGCGCAACGAGAGATGGCGGCGGATCATCGGCAACGAAGTGGCGGACGAACTTGGCGGCGATGAAATTCGCGGTCGAGGGATGGCGCGCGAGGTCGGCGAGCGCGGCCTCGCCTTGCGCGAGGCCCGCCTGGCCGTAGGTCTTGCCGAGCAGGATCTGCGGCCCCGGCTGATGCGCATTGACGTTGAACACGAAGGAGCCGGGCGCCCCCAGCTGCCCCTGGCGGCCGGCAAAGGTCCAGCCGGTGATGATGCGCGCGAGCGAGGTGACATCGTGCTGCGTGTAGCCGCCGTCGACGCCGAGCGTATGCAGCTCCATGATTTCGCGCGCCAGATTCTCGTTCAGCCCGCGCTTGCGGTTTTGCCCCGCACGCGAATCCGGTCCGAGCGATTGCTGGTTGTCGAGAAAGAATAGCATCGCCGGATGCTGCTCGACCGCCTTGAGCATGTCGGCGAAGCGCCCGAGTACGTGGGGCCTGATCGCCTCGCGCTCGAACGCGCCGGCCCAGATGCGCGCCAGCTCGCCCTTGCTCGCGGAGATGCAGAAATGGTTGGACCAGAACACGACGAGGCGCTCGGTGAAGCCGCACTCGACGAGGGTGGCCCGCTGCAACCGCGCCAGCGCCTCGGTGCGAAATGTCTTCTGGATGACATTGAGCGGCTGCGGCGCGGGCTTTGCGGCGGGCGGCGCGCCGGGGCTGGGCTGCATGGCCTCCGGCTTCGCCGCATTGTCCGCTGGTCTCGCATCCGCCATCTGGCCGGCGACCTCGCTCGCGGCTGCGTTCAGCGAGAGATTGCGGCGCAGGGCGGGCTTCTGATCGGCAGGCGCTTGTGTCGGCATTTCAGCGGCCGCCGTGGCCTTGGCGGCGTCGCGCGCCTGCTTGACCTCGTCCTGATAGGCGAACACCGCCTGCCCGAGCTGCGGCGTCGATTGCAGACCCGGCGCTTCCAGCAGCACGCCATTGGGACGCGCAAGCTCTGCCTTGACGAAACCGCGCGGGTCGGAGGCGGCATTGATGAGATCGCCGGACGCGCCGCCGCGGGCGCCGAAGCCGAAGCGGTTGAGCGCAACGAGGGCGGCTTGCGAATCACGGGCCATCGGTCTGTCCTTCGCGCGCCTGGAGCCGCTTTCCGAGTCCGTGCGCAAGGCATAATATACCGCGGCGGCCAATGAACCCGACATGAAAATGACGGCCTAGCTTCGACGTAAATCATGACAAATCAGCAAGAATCTGCGTTGCCGGAACCCCGCCGCCTCGCCTGCTCCCGCTGCGGCGCCGAGTTCGGCTGCGAGCTCTCGGGCAGCTGCTGGTGCGCGGAGGAGACGGCAAGACTGCCAATGCCAGTCGACGGCGAGGATTGTTTGTGCCGGTCGTGTTTGCGGCAGGCGGCGGGGGCGAGTGCTGCTCGTTAGGCACGAGAGCCGACCACGCTTTCCGTGTCGTGAGCCAGGAGGACCCATTACCCTGGCGAGCATGTGACGAAGATTCCTCGTTCGGTACTCGCACTGCCCACGATTGATAGATCACGCGGGATGGGCCCTGGCTTCGCTAGGACGACGATGGGAGCGAGCCTACCCTACACCGCGAATCCGGGCGACTTGCGCGCCATGCCGTCGAACGCGTCGAGCAATTTTTCCCGCCACGCATAAACCGGATCATTGGCTTCCAGCAGCTTGAACGGGCTCACCACCCGCGCCCATTGAAAACCGCCGAACACGATATAGTCGGCGTAGTTGGGCGCGGCGCCGCCGAGATAGGGCTGCTTCTTCAATGTCTGCCGCATCACCTCCAGCGACTTGCGGAACGCGACAACGCCGGTGTCGCGGCTGGCCATGACCTGTTCCAGTGACTTGCCGCCGAAGCGCGCCTCGCGCGACTGGCGGAAATAGGCGGCGTCGACCTCGGCGAGGTTCTTCGGGATGTCGGCGACGATCAACGGAAAGATGCCGCCGACGATGGCGATATCGCCGAAGGCATTGATCATGCGCGCCATGGCGCGACCGCCCTCGCCGCCGAACAACGATGCACGATCCGGAAAATTGTCTTCGAGATAATTCGCGATGGTCCAAGAATCGACCACGGGCTTGCCGTGATGCAGCAGCACCGGAACTTTCTCGGAGCCATGCGGCGCAAGCGCGCTCTTCTCGGTGAAGCGCCAGGGCAGCGATTCCGCCATCAGCCCCTTATGCGCGAGCGCCATCCGCGTGCGCCAGCAATACGGGCTGAACGGGCGCGCTGCGTCGATGCCGACGAGTTCGTAGAGTTTGAGTGACATGCAAAGCAACTCCCTGCCAGATCCTCATCCTAAGGAGCGCGGAACGCGCGTCTCGAAGGATGAAGGCCCGATCTCGGCCTCGCTCTTTCGAGACGCGCGCAAGATGCACGCTCCTCAGGGTGAGGGTCTCCCATTCTGGATTTGCTTCGCTGACGCTCGCAATGGCGATGTCGAGACGGAGGTGCGCATCACCGCCGGTTCATCCGCAGCAGCTTCTCGCCGCCTTCCGTCACTGCGATGATCAGCCCGATTCCGGGCACCGTCTTCCGCGCGACATAGCCGCGCTCAGTGGCGTCTTCCCAGATGGTGAGGCGCGGGCACGAGGTCTTCCAGGTCGCGATCACCTCGGCATAGGCGCGCGGCTCGCGTGCGACCCATTCGACGAAATCCAGCACCAGCGGATCGGCGGTCTCGCTCATTGCAAACCTCCCTTATCGAAGGCGACCGCGACCTCCGTACGCAGCAGGAGCCAGCCGCCATAGGCGATGTAGTAGCAGGCGATGGTGGTGATCAGCTTGTTCGACCAGGCCACGAATTGCTGGTCGGTCATGGCTTCGAGGATGCGGCGCGCCAGTGTGGTGCCGAGCATCGAAGCTGCGATCGCGACGCCGGCGAGGACGGGATCGAGGCTCGCCGCCTGGTCGATGATGCCGCCGAAATAGACCAGCTTGGTGAAATGGCTGACCAGCTGGCACATCGCCTTGGTCGCCACCTTCTCGCGCCGGCCGAAATCGCCGCCGAGGAAGAAGGTGTCGAGCAGCGGGCCGGAGACGCCGGTCATCAGCATCAAGCCCATGCAGATCGAGCCGTAGACCGAGCCCTGCCAGACGCTGTCGGGGTTGGGCTTGATGTTTGACGGCAGCAGCCGCGCCATGAACGGCGTGATGCCGAGCAGCAGCAGCGCGACCGCCTTGTCCGGAACGTAGCGCGTGAGGGACCAGGCCGCGAGCGCGACCGCGCAGCCGGCGAGATAGTTCGCGACCGGCCGCCAGCGGATATGCGCGCGCCACAAAAACGCACGCCAGCCGTTCGAGGCCATCTGCGTGATCGCATGCAGCACCATGGCCGCCGGCAGCGGCATCAATGCCA
Organism: Bradyrhizobium sp. 179; assembly: GCF_023073535.1. Lineage (NCBI taxonomy): Bacteria > Pseudomonadati > Pseudomonadota > Alphaproteobacteria > Hyphomicrobiales > Nitrobacteraceae > Bradyrhizobium > Bradyrhizobium sp. 179. The sequence goes on from NZ_JADPJR010000161.1 coordinate 28,428, forward strand.
GCAACACGCCGATCAGGATCAGCCCGCCCGCCATGCCGAACAGCCCGGACAGGAACGCGGTGGCGACCATCAGCATGCCAAGGGCAGCGATCACGATGGGCGTCACGAAAGGATTCTCCTCAACATAGGCAAGGCACGCAAGCTGCTTGCGCTGCCTCGCCCCGCTTGCAGGGAGAAGCGAAGAGCGCTGCGCTGCCGGAATCAACCTAGAATTACACTCGTTCTTGTGCCTCGCTTGCTCGCCACGCGCAAACTGAGTTATCTTGGCCTGGCATCAGCTTTCCTGAGGGTCGGGCATTTGCGGCGGCTGCTGTTTCTTAACGGCATCAAGGCATTCGAGGCGGCGGCGCGGACCGGCAGCTTTGCCGCGGCCGGGCTCGAGCTGAACGTGTCGGCGGCCGCCGTCAGCCGCATGGTGCATCTGCTGGAGGAGCGCCTCGGCCTCGCGCTGTTCGAGCGCAAGGCCAACAAGCTCGTGCTGACGCAGGCCGGCCGCGCCTATCAAAGCGGGCTGACGCCGATCTTCGATGCGCTGGCGAGCCTCACCGCGCAGGTGACGGCGCCCTCCAGCATGCGCGTGCTCACCATCGGCGTCGGCCACACTTTTGCGATGCGCTGGCTGATCCCGCGCCTGTCGGAGTTTCGCAGCGAGGAGCCCGACATCGAGGTGCGCTTCACCACCGGCGGTGCCTCGGTGCCGTTCGGCGAGGACTGGAGCTGCGGCATCAAGCTCGGCACCGGCGACTGGCCCGGCCTCGTCGCCGAGCCGCTGTTCGCGGGTGACCTCACGCCGGTCTGCGTGCCGCGCCTTGCGAGCGGCCTGAAGCGGCCGGCCGATCTCAGGGGACCGAGCCTGATCCGCGTCGCGCATTCGCCGCAGGACTGGCCGCTCTGGCTCAAGGCCGCGAACCTGGCGCGCATCAACGCGCGCGGGCCCGAGTTCCAGTTCTACGGTCAGGCGCTGCAGGCCGCCGCGGACGGACTCGGCGTCGCCATGGGCATTCGACCCTATATCGACGACGATCTCGCGGCCGGACGACTGGTGGCGCCATTCGACCTCTCGGTGCCCAAAGGCATGCGCTGGTACCTGCTCTATCGCAGCTTCCAGACCGAGCAACGCGACTTCGCTGCGTTTCGCCGCTGGATCATGCGCGCGGCGTCGGAACCGGCAACGCGTCCGGCGCGGCGAATCGGCCGTGCTGCGGCGCGGAACTGACGCGCTCGGCAAAAAAGCCTCGCAGCTTGTGAACGGCTTCACATCCCGAGATTCGCAAATGTGGTCCCCTGACCCTCTGACAAGAAACGTGGGACCGACAAGAATGACGACCCTCTACGACGGCTTTGACATCGAATCCTTCGAAGCTGGAAAAGGACTGTGGCACGCCCGCATCCGGCGCGCCGATTTCAGCCCGCTTGCAATCGACGGCGTGCTGTTTCCCGCCATGGAAGTCGGCTTCGCCTGGCCCGACCGCGACGCCGCGATTGCCGATGCCAAGCAACACATCGATCGCTTCCGCCGGCGGGCCGGCAGCGACGACGAATAGCGTCCGCGGACGGACCAGCGGCGGGGCGCCGCAAGGGGGAACCGGTCATGTCTATCACCGAAATCGGCTCAGTGCGGCCGCGGATCTATGCGCGCGCCGTGGAATGCGACGGCGATCTCATGGTGCTCCGTGTGATCGGCGGTCGCGCGGGATGCGAGTACTGGACCATGCGCTGCACCGATTGCGGCGGCATCCATCTGGACGTCCTCGAGCCGAATATCGCGGCTGAGGATGACGAGGGGCCGCTGCCGGCGGGGTGACGCCAGGCCTGCTGCCAACCTGCTGTCAGCAGGCTGCATAGCGGCGGGCATTCGCCCTTTCCTGAGAGGCGGACTCGTCCCATATTCGCCCCATGGCGAAGAAACCTGCATCGTCCGAAAAATCCGGCAAATCCCCGAAGCCCAAGGCTCCGAACTCGAAGGCGCATCGCCCCGATGTGCAGCCGATCGGGCCGGCACTGGCCGAGTTGCTCAATCCTGCAATCAATCGCGGCGATGCGGGCCTAGGATCGGGCACCGGGCTCCAGCCGCCGCCGGACAATTCGCGCGATCGCCGCGCCGGGGGCGAGGCCGCCGCGCATCGCGCGCGCGCCTCGACGCCGAAGGAGTTTCCGCAGGATACGGCCAAGGATATTACAAAGCCGATGCCGCTGCGTCCCAATCCGCAGCCAGCTGGAGCGCGCGCACCCACCGAAGGATTCGACGAGGCGCCGCAGGCCAATTACGGAACCTCGGCCACGATCCCGACACTCGATCCGGAACTGGCGCGGCAACTCGGGCTGCCAACAGAAGAGGACGATGCCGAGGCGCTGGCGCGGCCGCCGCGCTCCAAAATGGAGGCGCTGGGTGTCAAGGCCACCGCGGATGCGCTGGAGTCGCTGATCCGCGAGGGCCGTCCGGAATTCCGCAAGGATGACGGCTCGATGCGGGTTTGGACGCCGCACCGGCCGCCGCGCCCGGAAAAGTCCGAAGGCGGCGTGCGCTTCGAGATCAAATCGGCCTATGAGCCCAAGGGCGACCAGCCGACCGCGATTGCCGAGTTGGTCGAGGGCATCAATCGCAACGACCGTTCGCAGGTGCTGCTGGGCGTCACCGGCTCGGGCAAGACCTACACCATGGCCAAGGTGATCGAGGCGACGCAGCGCCCCGCCCTGATCCTGGCCCCGAACAAGACCCTCGCCGCCCAGCTCTATGGCGAGTTCAAGAATTTCTTCCCTGACAACGCGGTCGAGTACTTCGTCAGCTACTACGACTATTACCAGCCGGAAGCCTACGTCCCGCGCACCGACACCTATATCGAGAAGGATTCCTCGATCAACGAGCAGATCGACCGCATGCGCCACTCGGCGACGCGCGCGCTGCTCGAACGCGACGACGTCATCATCGTCGCCTCGGTGTCCTGCATCTACGGTATCGGCTCGGTCGAGACCTACACCGCGATGACATTCGCGCTGAAGAAGGGCGAGCGCATCGACCAGCGCCAGCTCATCGCCGACCTCGTCGCGCTCCAGTACAAGCGCACCCAGGCCGATTTCACCCGCGGCACCTTCCGTGTCCGCGGCGACGTCATCGACATCTTCCCCGCGCACTACGAGGACCGCGCCTGGCGCGTGAACCTGTTCGGCGACACCATCGAGACCATCGAGGAGTTCGATCCGCTCACCGGCCACAAGCAGGACGAGCTCGAGTTCATCAAGATGTACGCCAACTCGCACTATGTGACGCCGCGGCCGACGCTGGTGCAGGCGATCAAGTCGATCAAATCAGAATTGAAGCAGCGGCTCGACCAGCTGCACGATCAGGGCCGCCTGCTCGAAGCGCAGCGGCTGGAGCAGCGCACCACCTTCGACCTCGAGATGATGGAGGCGACCGGAAGCTGCGCGGGCATCGAGAACTATTCGCGCTATCTCACGGGGCGCCGCCCCGGCGAGCCGCCGCCGACGCTGTTCGAATACGTGCCCGACAACGCGCTGATCTTCGCCGACGAGAGCCACGTCACCATCCCGCAGATCGGCGCCATGTTCCGCGGCGACTTCCGCCGCAAGGCGACGCTGGCCGAATACGGCTTCCGCCTGCCCTCCTGCATGGACAACCGCCCCTTGCGCTTCGAGGAGTGGGACATGATGCGGCCGCAGACCATCGCGGTGTCGGCGACGCCGGGCGGCTGGGAGCTGAACGAGAGCGGCGGCGTGTTCGTCGAGCAGGTGATCCGCCCCACGGGCCTGATCGATCCTCCCGTCGACATCCGCCCCGCCCGCACGCAAGTGGACGATCTCGTCGGCGAGGTCCGAGCCACTGCGCAGGCCGGCTATCGCTCGCTGATCACCGTGCTGACCAAACGCATGGCGGAGGACCTCACCGAATATCTGCACGAGCAGGGCATCCGAGTCCGCTACATGCATTCCGACATCGACACCATCGAGCGCATCGAGATCATCCGGGATCTCCGCCTCGGTGCGTTCGACGCGCTGGTCGGCATCAACCTCTTGCGCGAAGGTCTCGACATCCCCGAATGCGCGCTGGTTGCGATTCTCGACGCCGACAAGGAAGGCTTTCTGCGCAGCGAGACCTCGCTGATCCAGACCATCGGCCGCGCCGCGCGCAATGTCGACGGCAAGGTGATCCTCTACGCCGACCAGATGACCGGTTCGATGGAGCGCGCCATCGCCGAGACCAACCGCCGCCGCGAAAAACAGGTCGAGTACAACACTGCCAACGGCATCACGCCGGAGAGCGTGAAGAAGCAGATCGGCGACATCCTCAACTCCGTCTACGAGCGCGACCACGTGCTGGTCGAGGTCGGCGGCCACGACATGACCGATGACGTCATCTCGATCGGCCACAACTTCGAAGCCGTGCTCGCCGATCTCGAAACAAGGATGCGCGAGGCCGCCGCCGATTTGAACTTCGAGGAAGCCGCGCGTCTGCGCGACGAAGTCAAGCGCCTGCGCGCCACCGAGCTCGCCGTGGTCGACGACCCTACCGCCAAGCAGCGCACCGTGCAGGGCAAGGCCGGCGCTTATGCGGGCACGAAGAAGTACGGCGATGCTGCGAACTTGCCGGTCAGTGCCATGAAGAACAAGAGCGCCGCAACGGCGCTCAAGGCCGGCAGCGGCAAAGGCTCCCGCGTGCACAAGCCGCATCTCGACGAGATGCACGGCCCGGAATCGCTGCCCTATCGCGAAAGCCCGAGCCTGCCGTCAAAGCCGTTCGGCAGCACCAGCCGGATCATCCAGCCGACTGACTCGCGGCAGTCGGGACCGGAGTTCGGGCCGGCGCCAAAATCGACGGGCGGGATGCCGGGACGACGGGGCGGGTGGAAGAAGAGGTAGGCGGCGCATCCGCGCCGCTGATCGCAATGGATTCCGGCCTCGCCCGGTTTGCGGGCTCCGGAATGACGGGAGCGATAGCCCGCTCCTCACCCGACGCTCGACGTCACCACCGCCATTACCGACAGCAGCAGCACAATGGTCACGAGCTGGAGCGAGGCCACGGGCTGGGTGCGCCAGGCCGTGATCTTGCCGGCAAGCGACAGATGGGCCTCGAAGAATTTCGGCTCGTAGACGGTTTTGAAGAAGGCGGGGAAGCTCGGGCCGAAGGTCACTGCGAGCAGCGCGTGGACGAGCGAGGCGACAGCGACGAAGATGGCGACGCCGGGGTCGCCGACGAGATCGTGGTCGCCGACGAGTTTGAGCAGGAAAGCGGCGGCGGCGAAGGTCGGGAAGCTCTGGAGCGTCGCGGTCAGCGCGAGCCCTTCGATCGCGTTGTGCAGGCGGGACTTTCTGGCGGTGGCGATGGCGGCCATGACACGTCTCCCTGATGATATGGGATGACGTTAGGCGCGATGGTGGAGGGGTGATGTGAGACGGGTCACGCGGCCCTTCCCCCGCTATTGTCCGCTGAAGCGGGCGTCCGCGATCCCAGGAACCTCACCGGCAAGCACCGGGAAATTGCGGAACTCTATTGCAAATCTCACAAGTCGCGTTCAATGGTGCATTGCGAAAACGTGAATTGCGTTTTGGCCGAAATCCCGTAGTTTATTTGTATACGAACGAGCTGAGCCCCGGCACCTTACTGTGCATGGGGTTGTTTTCCGTTTTTTGCAAGCCAGCTTCAGGACAGCCCAAATGACAGAGCACAGCCTCTGGCGTTTCTCGCGCGCGTTGCACCGCGCGATCAACGACCGGCAGTTCAGGGATATCGAGACCCTGATCGACGAGGACGTCGAGTGGGCCCTGTACGGCCCGATCGACATGTTTCCGTTCCTTGGCGCGCGCCAGGGCAAGGACGCCGTGCTCGACGTCATCCGCCAGCTCGCCGACAATTTCCACGTTCGCCGCTTCGACCGCGAGAGCATCATGCTCGGCGTTGATTCAGCCGCCTCGATGCTGCGCTATTCGCTGACGGCGCTCGATTCCAACAAGCCGATCAGCTTGCGCGTCGCGCAGTTCGCCCAGTTCAGGGCGGGAAAGCTCACCAGCATGCGGGTGCTGATCGACACGTTCGACCTGGTCGAGCAGGCACTCGGCCGCGCCATTCATCTGCCGAAGATGAGCCGCGCCGGCTGAGGGGGACGCCAACGGGTCCCGCTGCTCGGGACCGATGACGACGCTCACATGACGCCCTGGCCTCCAGCCCCGCCGGATGCCGTCGTGAGTTCGTCGTCGGGCGCGCGCCTTTCGCGCGGCCCGTTGGTTCGTTATTCGAGGCGAGCCGCCACAATTTCGCGACGATGGATCACCATCTGTCGCGCGGAATGGCGCACGGCCGAAGGCCGATATATGTTATTGGAAAGCGTGCGCTGGGGTTCGCGGGCAGGGCGATGGAATTCTCGATAGGGTTTGGCCGGACTAGGCTGCCGTTGCTGGCGGCCGCATTCATTCTGGGCTCGGTGCTGACGGTCTCGGCACAGACCATTCCATCCGCGACGATCGCGCCTGACGATGAGGCCGAGACCGAGGCGGCGCGGGCCCCCGACATCGATGACCCCGACGTGCTCAAAGGCATCGACGTCGACAAGCTCGACTGGAGCCAGCTCGCGGTCGATGCCGGCACTGGCATTGACTCCATGGCCGCCAAGAAGCGCGCCCAGGCCGCGGCCAAGGACGGCCTGGCCTGGTCGTCGAACCCCAATGCAAACGGCTCCTCGGCGGTAACGGTGAAGCAATCGGTGTTCTCGTTCTGGGACACGCGGATCGGCGCCGACATGACGCTGACGAGCGAGCCGCGGACGATGTCCGAGCTGCTGGCGCAGAAGGCCACCAATGGCGGCAGCCTGCCGCAATCCTCCGGCAGCGCCTGGGCGGCGGCGACAGCGCCGGGCGCGGCCTCGATCTGGGACAAGACCGCGGTGGAAGCCCGGGTCGATCCCGGCAGCGAACACAGCAAGATCGGGGCCTCGTTGACCAAGTCGATGCCGCTGTCGGGCGACACCTCGCTGACGCTCCAGAACGGCTACAGCGTCAACCAGCAGGGCACAACCGCCGTCCCCGGCATCGGCGGCCACGTTACGCGAAATTACGAGACCGATCAGACCGCGAAGATCACCCTCACCGACACGGGCACCAGCATTACCGCCGGCCAGACGCTGTCGACCACCGACGACAAATGGCTGCGCAAGTTCGGCGCCGAGCAAAAGCTGTTCGACAACGTCACCGTCTCCGGCTCGGTCGGCGAGACCTCGCAAGGCGCGATCAACAAGAGCCTGACGGCCGGTTTCAAGAAGAGCTGGTAGGGCGAGCCTCCACTCTCCCCCTCATCCTGAGGGCGCTCCGAAGGAGCGCGTCTCGAAGGATCGAGGCCTCGCTGCTACAGCGGGGCCTGCATGATTCGAGACGCGCGCGAAGGGCGCGCTCCTCACCATGAGGGGATGGTCTGCCGTCGCGGTTCCCTATTCACACTCTCGTAACCATACGCCACGGCAAAACCCCCGAATGGTCCGCCCTTGCCGCATCTCGGCCAATATGCGGTCAAAATCGGACGCCCTAGTCGCCAAAATAGACGTCGTCGTGCGGGGGACACTCGCGCCGCGCTCAACGCGAACAGGGGAATAACGATGAACGCCATGCGTCCGGAAAAGACCGAAACCACCGAGACCGAGACGGTCGACACCAACCTCGCCGCCGTGACCGAGGTCGAGGCCGGCATCCGCGATTTCGTCCGCAACGACATCGCCTATCTGCGCCGTCCGGCATCGACGACCACCGACGCGCCGCCGCTCGACCCGAGCGCCGAAGCCACCGTCAACAACGTCAACTCGCTGATCCAGCGCGTCGCCGGCACCTCGCTGGCCGAGATCGAGAACCTGATCTCCGAGCTCGAGAGCCTGCGCGACCTGCTCCATGCCGAAGGCCAACGCGTCCAGCGCGAGATCTCCGGCTACGCCCAGCTCAGCCAGGCCGCGATGAAGTCGACCCGCATGATCGCCGACAACGTCGCGCAGTGGAAGCGCGCCGCCGACGGCCTGCGCAACAGCTGACCAGTTAGCCTTAGGCCTCACCGGCCGCCGCGTTCCCGGAAGGGAGCGCGGCGGTTTTGGTTCATGGGGCATGTGATAGGTGCGCACACGCGCCCACACGATAGGTGTCATCGCCCGCGAAGGCAGGCGATCCAGTACTCCGAGACAGTGCCAGGATACGTAGGGGCCGCGGCGTACTGGATGCCCCGCCTTCGCGGGGCACGACAGGGAGGATGTGGCAGCACGGGCGTGACAGCGTAGGTGTTTGAACCCTCGATCCTTCCCCAGCGACCAATGCCAAGCGTCGATGGCCGTCTTACGGCCTAGCGGGGGGACATGTCATGGAAAGCATTCGGCCCGATAACACGGACCCTATATCGCTGCGGCCCGCACCGAATCAGCTCGGCACGATCATGCTGCGTTTCGTCGGATTGCTGGTGGTTGCGGTCGCGGTGCTGGCGTTCGTCTACAGCCGCTGACGCGGGGCCGGAGGCGGCCCCGACAATTAACGAACTCTTACCGAGCGGCTTCCACGGTCGAGGCTTCCAGGGTGTAGGCGCCATCGGCATAGCCCTTCACCACCATGCCGGCGACCAGCATCACGGCCAGCGTCGCGGTCGCGAAGATGAATCCGACAAACTTGAGTGCGCCGCGATCTGCCATGGTCCTCGTCCCCTGTCCTCTGCCCATTCGTTTCAAATAGACAGCGACAGGTTCATAATTAGTTAGCAACTCACTGGTTCCGCCAAACTGCTTCACGGTAACCATGTTGCGGAGGCTTATGACAGCCACTCCGAATCGCGTCCATAGCGCGCGGGCAACACTCGCGCACTCAATTGGACCGTTCATCCTGGAACAGATCTAGCCACGGTTCGCGCGCATCGGCACAAAGGCCGAGGCGGTGATGGAATAGACCTCCTGGCCGCGCTGGTTGGTGCCGGTGGTGCGGGCCGTCAGAATGCCCCAGCCGGGACGCGAGGCGGAGGTGCGCTTGTCGATGACGACGGTGACGTAGGCGACCGTGTCGCCGGCAAGCACCGGCCTGATCCAGCGCAGGTCGCGAAAGCCCGGCGACGGACCCCACACCGCAACTTCTTCGCCGCGCGAGGCGGCTTCCCGCGCCAAGCGCTGGCCGTCGGCGACCAGCAGGCTCATGCAGGCCGAGCCGACATGCCAGCCGGAGGCGGCGAGCCCGCCGAACAGCGAGTTCTTGCCTTCCTCCTCGTCGAGGTGGAAGCGCTGCGGGTCGAACTTGGCGGCGAAGCTCTTGATGGACTCCGCCGTGAACGTATAGGTGCCGATCTCGCGGCGCTGGCCGATCTCGATGTCCTCGAAGAATCGCATCACGCCGTCCCCTCGCGCCGCTTGATCAGGATCGGCGAGGTCATCTCGGCGAGCGCCTGCCCCGCCGCGTTGCGCACGGTGCATTTGAACTTGACGATGCCGAGCTCCGGGCGAGTTTTCGAGGTGCGCGCCTCCACGACGTCGACGTCGAGCATGAGGTCGTCGCCAGGCCGGAGCGGAGACAACCAGCGCACCTCGTCGACGCCGGGCGAGCCGAGCGAAGCCGCGCGCGTAATAAAACCATCGGCCATCATCCGCATCATCAGCGAACAGAGATGCCAGCCCGAACCGGACAGGCCGCGCAGCATGCTTCTCGCCGCGGCCTCCTCATCGAGGTGCATCGGCTGCGGATCGAACTCGGCAGCAAAGGCCAAAATCTCGTCGCGAGTGACATGGCGCGGGCCGAACGTTCCGAACCGCCCGGGCGGGAAATCTTCGAAGGTCAGGGTCATCTTGGGACTGGTTCGCGGAAATGACAGATTGTGGCCGCACTTTGCGGCAATCTCAACCCGCGGGCCCGCATGGCTCGTGCTACATTCGATGCAGCGGGGTTGGTCGTGAGTCGGATCAGCCGAAAGTCAGGATCATTTAGCAAGGCCGGATCTAGCAAAAGCCGCGTTGCCCTGGGGAGAGCGATGTTTTCATTCAGCGACCTGTTTCAGTGGGACCGCTTCATCACACCGACGATCATCAAGACCTTCTACTGGCTGGTAATCGCGCTGATCTGCCTGTTCGGCCTCTCCGGCGTCTTCTCCGGTTTGGCTGCGATGGCGATCAGTCCGTTCGGCGGCTTCCTGGTGCTGCTGTCCTCGATCGCGAGCGTCGTCGTCGGCGTGGTGTTCTCGCGCATCCTCGCCGAGCTGATCCTGATCGTCTTCCGCATCAACGAGCATCTCGGCGCGATCAGGGACCAGGGCGGCGGGATGCGGTGAGGCGTGCGCAAGATGCCGTAGGGTGGGCAAAGCGAAGCGTGCCCACCACTTCCATCGCGATCTTGGATAGATGGTGAGCACGGCGCGTCGCGCCTTTGCCCGCCCTACGAGACCGTCGAAGCCCTACGTATTAAACCTGAAATGCATCACGTCGCCGTCGGCGACGACGTATTCCTTGCCTTCGAGCCGAAGCTTGCCGGCATCGCGCGCGCCGGCTTCGCCGCCGAGGGCGACGTAATCCTCATACGCGATGGTCTCGGCGCGAATGAAACCCTTTTCGAAATCGGTGTGGATCACGCCGGCCGCCGCCGGCGCCTTGGTGCCGCGATGGATGGTCCAGGCGCGCGCTTCCTTCGGCCCCACGGTGAAATAGGTGATGAGGTCGAGAAGCCGGTAGCCGGCGCGGATCAGGCGGTCGAGACCGGCTTCTTCGAGACCCAACGTCTCCAGGAAGTCGGCGCGTTCGTCCCGCGAGATGGTCGCGATCTCCGACTCGATCTTGGCGGAAATGACGACGGCGACGGCGCCCTCCTTGGCGGCCTGCTCCTCGACTGCCTTGGAGAACGAATTGCCCGTTGCGGCCGAGCCTTCCTCGACGTTGCAGACGTAGAGCACCGGCTTTGATGAGAGCAGCCCCAGCATGGAGAAGGCGCGCTCCTCCTCGGCCTTGCGCTCGACGAGGCGGGCGGGCTTGCCGTCGCGCAGCAGCACCAGGGTGCGGTTGACGAGGTCGAGCTGCTCCTTGGCGTCCTTGTCGTTGCCCTTGGCTTTCTTGGAGAGGTTGTCGACACGCTTCTCCAGGCTGTCGAGGTCGGCGAGCATCAGCTCGGTCTCGATGGTCTCGATGTCGGCGAGCGGGGCGATCTTGCCCTCGACGTGGGTGATGTCGGAATCCTCAAAGCAGCGCACCACATGCGCGATGGCGTCGACCTCGCGGATGTTGGCGAGGAACTGGTTGCCGAGGCCCTCGCCCTTAGACGCGCCTCGCACGAGGCCCGCGATGTCGACGAAGGTCAGCCGGGTCGGAATGATCTGACCCGATTTGGCGATGGCGGCGAGCTTCTCAAGCCGCGGATCGGGCACGGCAACCTCGCCGACATTCGGCTCGATGGTGCAGAACGGATAGTTCGCGGCCTGCGCCGCGGCCGTCTCGGTCAGCGCATTGAACAAGGTCGACTTGCCGACATTCGGCAATCCGACGATCCCGCATTTGAATCCCACGAGCGTTATTCCTTGCCGTTGTCGTCCTTGGTCAAAAATCCCTTTGCCTGCATGGCAAGGTGCACCCTGTTGGCGAAGGTCGCGTCGGTGCCCTCGGCAAGCAGCGGGGCGTGCTCGGCGACTGCTTCGCAGAGCGTCGCCACCCATTCGTTGTCGCTCTTGGCGAAGTCCGACAGCACGTGGCCGTGCACCAGCTCCTTGACGCCGGGATGTCCGATGCCGAGCCGCACCCTGCGATACTCGTTGCCGATATGCGCCGAGATCGAACGCAGGCCGTTGTGCCCGGCAATGCCGCCCCCGATCTTCACCCGCACCTTGCCCGGCGGCAATTCGAGCTCGTCATGGAACACGGTGACGTCGCGCAGCGCGATCTTGAAGAAGCCTGCCGCCTCCTGCACGCTGCGGCCGGAATCGTTCATGTAGGTCGTGGGCTTGAGCAGGATCACGCGCTCTGGTCCGAGCGTGCCTTCCGAGGTCTCGCCCTGAAAGCGGCGGCGCCATGGCGCAAAGCCATGACGCCGCGCGATCTCGTCCACGGCCATGAAGCCGATATTGTGCCGGTTACGTGCGTATTTCGCGCCGGGATTGCCGAGCCCAACAAAGAGTCGCATGACGCGGCGCGCCCCTCGCTCGGCGCGCGATCAAAGACCGCGCGCCAGCTTTGAGAGATTACTTCTTCTTGTCGCCGCCGGCCGGAGCCTTGGCAGCCGCTGCCGGAGCAGGAGCACCCGCAGCCGGCGCAGCCGCCGCCGGAGCAGCAGCACCCGCGGCCGGAGCCGCACCACCCGCCGCAGCCGCAGCTGCCGCCTTCTGCTCTTCGGCGTAGCCCGACGGCGGCACGATGGTGACGAGGGTCGCGTCCTCGCGGGTCAGCGCCTTCACGCCGGCCGGCAGCTTGACGTCCGACAGATGCAGCGAGTGACCGATTTCAAGCGAACCGACGTCAGCCTCGATATATTGCGGGATGCTCTCGACACCGCATTCGAGCTCGATCGCATGGGCGACGATGTTGACGGTGCCGCCGCGCTTCACGCCGGGCGAGCCTTCTGCCTTCACCACGTGCAGCGGAACGCTGATGCGGATGGTGGCGCCTTCGCCCAGCCGCATGAAATCGACATGGACCGGGAAGTCCTTGACCGGGTCGAGGTGATAGTCGCGCGGAATCACGCGGTGCTTCTTGCCCTCGAGGTCGATGTCGACCAGCGTGGTCAGGAACCGGCCCGCGAGGATGCGCTGACGCAATTCGCGATCTTCGATCGAGATCGTCACCGGGGGCTGGTTGTTGCCGTAGATCACTCCGGGCACTCTGCCGGCGCGACGCTCAGCCCGGGCGGCCCCCTTGCCGCTCTTCGGACGTGCGGTCGCCTTCAATTCCTTGACGGTCGTCGCCATGTCATTAAGTCCTTGTTTTTGCAAAAGTTAATGGGCCGCAGCGCGGCCCATGGCAGCATCCGCAGCAAGCCTCCAGGGGTGCGGGGGCTGCAGACGTGGCGGGCTTTTACCCGGAAGATGCGGAAATGACAAGGAGAATGGGGTGCCATCCTCCCTGGAGGGGAGGGTAAGAGCGCGTGCCTTACGTCGGCGTTCCGCCGAACTTGGCCTCCAGCGCCGCGATCCTAGCCTTCAGCGCTTCGTTCTCCTCGCGGGCGAGGCGGGCCATCTCCTTGACCGCCTCGAACTCCTCGCGCTTGACCAGATCCATGTCGCGCAGGAATTTTTCCGCCTGGGTGCGCACCACCGTGTCGAACTCGCGCTTGACGCCCTGGGCGGCACCGGCAGCGTCATTCATCAGGCGGCCGATCTCGTCGAAAAACCGGTTGCTGGTCTGGGTCATGGCTGCCTCCGATGAACTTGGCGCGAACTCTGCGAAACACAATGGCAATCCGATGGGGCCGGTTCAAGGGCCGAGCGGGGGCATCCTTGTCATGCCCCGGTTTCCTTGCAATCGTATTCAACGTCCCTGCATAACAAGAATCACTGGGCGTCTGCTGGCGCTCGATCGCCGCAATCTCGTTCAGCCATAGAAGGCGCGATGCCCTTTCTGCTCATCGACTTTCCCGCCTTCAAGCCGATCGCCCTCGAGATCGGTCCGTTCGCGATCCGCTGGTATGCGCTGGCCTATATCTGCGGCATCGTGTTCGGCTGGCTCTATGCGAGGTCGCTCCTCAAAAACCAGCGTCTGTGGGGCGGACCCGCACCGATCTCGCTACTCCAGATCGACGATTTCATCCTCTGGGTCACGCTCGGCATCATCCTGGGCGGCCGCACCGGCTACGTGCTGTTCTATAATCTGCCCTTCTTCATCGACCATCCCGCCGCGATCTTCAAATTGTGGGAGGGCGGCATGTCCTTCCATGGCGGCTTCCTCGGCTGCGTCGTCGCGGTCATGTTGTTTGCTTATCGCAACGGCATCTCGATCCTGTCGCTCGGCGACATCACCACCGCGGTCGCCCCGGTCGGGCTGCTGCTCGGACGCATCGCCAATTTCATCAATGGCGAATTGTGGGGCCGCGCTACGGATGCGAGCCTGCCTTGGGCGATGATCTTCCCCAACGATCCCACACAGCTGCCGCGCCATCCGAGCCAGCTCTACGAGGCCGGCATGGAAGGCATCCTGTTGTTCGCGGTGCTCGCGATCATGATCCGCTTCGGTGCCCTGAAGCGGCCCGGCATGATCCTCGGCGCCTTTATCCTGATCTATGGTCTGACCCGGATCGCCGGCGAACATTTTCGCGAGCCGGACGCCCAGCTCGGCTTCCTCTGGGGCGGGTTAACCATGGGCATGCTGTTGTCGATCCCGATGCTTATCGTCGGCACCATACTTATTGTATGGGCAGTCAGGCGCGGCGCGCCGAAGCCCATCGAGGCCATTCGTTAATTCATTCCGAGAACATGGATCGTGACCGACTCGCCGCTACTCAACGAGATCAAGGCGCTGATCAAATCCTCAGGCCCGATGCCGGTCTGGCGCTACATGGAATTGTGCCTGATGCATCCGCGCTACGGCTATTACGTCTCGCGCGATCCGCTCGGGCGTGAGGGCGATTTCACCACCGCCCCCGAGGTCAGCCAGATGTTCGGCGAGCTCTTGGGACTGTGGGCCGCCTCGGTGTGGAAGCAGATGGGCTCGCCGCAATTTTTGCGGCTGATCGAGCTCGGCCCCGGCCGCGGCACCATGATGGCGGACGCGCTGCGCGCATTGCGCGTGCTACCGCCGCTCTACCAGGCGCTCCACATCCACATGATCGAGGTCAATCCGGTGCTGCGCGAGCGGCAGAGTGCGACGCTGGCGAACGTGCGCAACATCGCCTGGCACGACAGCATCGACGAGGTGCCGGAAGGCCCCAGCATCATCCTCGCCAACGAATATTTCGACGTGCTGCCGATCCATCAGATGGTCCGCTACGAGAACGGCTGGCACGAGCGCGTGATCGAGATCGATCCCAATGGAAAACTTCAGTTCGGCGCCGCGCCCGAGCCGACGCCGCGCTTCAACGTGCTGCTGCCGCCCTTGGTGCGCGCCGCGCCGGTCGGCGCCGTGTTCGAATGGCGGCCCGACAGCGAGATCATGAAGCTCGCCACGCGCGTGCGCGACCAGGACGGCGCGGCGCTGATCATCGACTACGGCCATTTGCGCAGCGATGCCGGCGATACGTTTCAGGCGATCGCGCGCCACAGCTTCACCGATCCCTTGAAGGCCCCGGGCCAAGCCGACGTCACCGCCCACGTCGACTTCCAGGCGCTGGCGCGTGCGGCCGAGGATGTCGGGGCCCGCGTGCACGGGCCGGTGACGCAGGGCGACTTCCTCAAGCGCATCGGCATTGAGACCCGCGCGGCGGCGCTGATGCAGAAGGCTACGCCCGACGTCGCAACCGACATTTCGGTGGCGCTCAAGCGCCTGACCGATACGGGGCGCGGCGGCATGGGCTCGATGTTCAAGGTGCTCGGCATCTCCGAGCCAGGTTTGACCGGTCTTGCCGGTCTCAGCGATCTCGAACGCGCCGGAGAAGCCTCATGACGCTCGCCTCGTCGCTGCTGTCAGCCGTGCCCGGCCTGCGTCATGCCTTCTTCACCCGCGAGGGCGGCGTCTCCAGCGGCATCTATTCCGCGCTGAACGGCGGGCTCGGCTCCAACGACGATCAGGCCCACGTCGCCGAAAACCGCCGTCGCATGGCCGAGCATGTCGGCGTCGCACCGGAACGTTTTCTCAGCCTGCACCAGATCCATTCGCCCGATGTGCTCGTCGTAGATCGCGCGTGGCCAAACGGGCCGCGGCCGAAGGGCGATGCGCTTGTCACCAAGACACCCGGGATTGCGCTCGGCATCTCCACCGCCGATTGCGGGCCGGTGCTATTCGTCGACCCCAATGCGCGCGTGATCGGCGGTGCGCATGCCGGCTGGAAGGGCGCGCTATCAGGCGTGCTGGAAGCAACGATCTCGGCGATGGAGAAACTCGGCGCCACGCGCGACGGCATCATCGCGGCGATCGGCCCCTTGATCCGGCAGGAGAGCTACGAAGTCGGCAACGAGTTCGTGGCGCGTTTTATCGAGGCGGATGCGGACAATGCGATGTTCTTCATCCCGTCGGCACGCGAGGGCCACGCGATGTTCGATCTCGCCGGCTTCATCCGGACGCGGCTGGAAGCCGCCGGCATCCTGATGGTCGACGATCTCGGTCTCGACACCTATGCCGATGAGCGCTTCTTCAGCTACCGCCGCTCGGTGCATCGCAAGGAGCCGGACTACGGCCGCCACATTCACGCCATCGCGCTCGAAGCGTGAACACAAGAGCAACACGCTGTATCCCGGGAATGACGGCGCTGTTTGTGGGTAGCCTGCCCTAGACCTTAATCGATTTTAACGATATCGCTGCCCTCCATAATGAGGGAAGCGTCATCTTTTCTGCGTCGCGCGGGCTCGCGCGTGCTGGCGGTCATGCTGCTGGCGGTTGCGACCATGCTTGCCGGCTGCGCCGGCGGGAACGCGCCGAGCAATTCCTATGCGATGGCGCCGAACGGTGGCTCCGGCGCAACGGTCGCCTTCGAATCGATCGACGGGCCGCCGCCGCAGGTGTTCGACCGCATGGTCGGTGTGCTCGACAGCGAATCCAAGCTGCGCAGCCTGTCCGTCGTATCCCGCGAGGGCACGGCGGCCTATCGCGTGCGCAGCTATCTCTCGGCTCAAATCGTGCGCGGCAAGACCATGATTGCATGGGTCTGGGACGTCTACGACGCCAACCAGCAGCGGGCGCTGCGCCTCTCCGGCGAGGAACCCACGTCCGCCAAGGCCGGTCGCGACCCCTGGGGCGCTGCCGACGACCTGGTGCTGCGAAAGATCGCCCAGGCCGGATTCAGCGGACTTTCCAACATGATCAACGGGACGCAGGACGCCCCAAGCGCAGCTCCAGGCCTGCGGGGACCGGCCGTGGCGACCATCATTCCGGTCGCGCCCGCGCCGGACATGGCGGCCACGGCGCTCGGCTATGCCGAGCCATAACCCCCGCTAAACCACGGGCCCAAGTTACGGCCAAACCGTTGGCCCGACTCAGGATTTTCGAAGGGAAAACGTAGCGTCCCGGGTTGCCATTCGAGCCCCCGGCCTGATATTTCCTCGCCCGTCGTAACCGTGCTTCCAATGGGTATTCGTAGGATGTTGAAGGTCGTATCCAGCAAAGCGCGGGAGGAAGCGTCCATGTCGGCCAAAAACGGCTCCATCAAGCTCGTCGCCGGCAACTCCAATCCGGCTCTGGCGCAGGCCATTGCGCAGGGCCTCGACCTGCCGCTGACCAAGGCGGTGGTGCGGCGCTTCGCCGACATGGAGATCTTCGTCGAGATCCAGGAGAACGTCCGCGGCTCGGATGCCTTCGTCATCCAGTCGACCTCGTTCCCAGCGAACGACCATCTGATGGAGCTCCTGATCATCACCGACGCGCTGCGCCGCTCCTCGGCGCGCCGCATCACCGCGGTGCTGCCCTATTTCGGCTACGCCCGGCAGGACCGCAAATCGGGTTCGCGCACGCCGATCTCGGCCAAGCTCGTGGCCAATCTGATTACGCAGGCGGGCGTCGACCGCGTCATGACGCTCGACCTGCATGCCGGCCAGATTCAGGGCTTCTTCGACATCCCGACAGACAACCTTTACGCGGCGCCGCTGATGGTGCGCGACATCAAGGAGAAGTTCGATCTCTCCAAGGTGATGGTGATCTCGCCCGACGTCGGCGGCGTGGCCCGCGCGCGCGGCCTCGCCAAGCGCATCAACACCCCGCTCGCGATCGTCGACAAGCGCCGCGAGCGTCCGGGCGAGTCCGAGGTCATGAACGTGATCGGCGACGTCGCCGGCCACACCTGTATCTTGGTCGACGACATCGTCGATTCCGGCGGCACGCTGGTGAATGCGGCCGACGCGCTGATCGCCAAGGGCGCCAAGGACGTCTACGCCTACATCACCCACGGCGTGCTCTCCGGCGGCGCGGCCGCCCGCATCTCCGGCTCCAGGCTGAAGGAGTTGGTGATCACCGACTCGATCCTGCCGACCGAGGCGGTGACCAAGGCGCCGAACATCCGCACGCTGCCGATCGCCAGCCTGATCTCCGACGCGATCGCGCGCACGGCCGCCGAAGAGTCGGTGTCGAGCCTGTTCGACTGAGTCTTTATTGTCATTCCGAGGCGGCGCGTCAGCGCCGAACCCGGAATCTCGAGATTCTCAGGTGCGCAATTGCGCACCGTAGTTCTCGCTTCGCGAGCCCCGGAATGACTTCAGTCTCGTAGCAACCATTAAGTGGCGGCAGTTTTTTGCTCCGCCCGGATGGTCTGCGCCTGCCATGATGACGCCGTGCTCGCGTCCGTCAAGGCGTGGCCTGGCAACAGACCACGTGAGGTTCGAGCGAGCGACGGCCATCCTTGACGGACGCTGCGCGCGACGTCATGA
>NZ_JADPJR010000138.1:0-46784 GCF_023073535.1 Bradyrhizobium sp. 179
TAGCGGAAGATGTTATCTGCCAGTCGCCCCTGGTTGGCCATGAACTCCTCCCAGCTGATATAGCCTGGGTGAGCGGCGTGGAGGCAAACCGCCCAATCCGCGATCGCTACCTCGATCGTTCCCGTCAGCGATCCCGGCCGGCATCGGCTCGGATCCTTTTGCCGGCGGCCATAAACATACGCCCCAGCATAGGCCGGATTCTGAAGGATATTAAGGACGCGTGTGCTATCTGGCGCACGCCAGACGATCTCGTGTGGAGATGGTCCAAGCAGCGGCCGAACCGGCAAGGACAATCCATTCCTCCCCAAGTAACGCATCACACGGCGCGCACTTTGCAGTTCCCGGAATTTGGCAAACACGAGATGAAGACGGGCCCGCACCTCCTCATCCGGATTGAGAACAATTGTGCCCGCTCGATCGTAGGCGAGCCCGGCCGGCAGCGGCAGCCGCAGTTCGCCCCCGCGTTGCCTTCTGGCGCTCCCCTTGGTGAAGGCGCATCCGAAGCTGATGCAGCTCCGCCTCGCTCATGATGCCGGACAAGCCCAACAGCAGGCGGTCGTGATAGGCGCGCGGATCGTAAAGCCGCTCGCCATCCGCAATCAGCACGCCAAATACCGAGCACAGTTCGAGCAGCTGATGCCAGTCCCGGTTATTGCGGGCCAAGCGAGAAGCGTCGAGACTCACCACGAGACCGGCGTTGCCAAGGCCGATCTCGGCAATGAGCTTCTGGAAACCATGACGGTCCACGCCGCCAGCACCGGATTTGCCCAGATCCTCGTCAATCACCTGGACGCGCTCGGGCGGCCAGCCCAGACCGATGGCGCGATCGACAAGGCGGTACTGCAGCTGCGTGCTCTCCTGATGCTGGCGCACCTGGTTCACGGATGACTGCCGCACGTAGACATAGGCCAACTTGGCTCGGTGTGCGGTCGTGAGCCGCTCGTCAGCGACGGTCGAGCTGATCAGCACGGCTCAATCCCCTTCCGGGCGTGCCGGGAACCGCTTGCATTCGCCGCAGCAGCGTGGCGAGGATTTGAGCGATCTGGGTTTGCGTCGCGGTCGATAGATTCGGCCACAGGCGCGGAATGTCGGCCGGGTGGATTTGCCGACGTCGGCAGTGGTCGATACGCAACGCGACCTGGAAGCGGTCGGTGGGTCATCGCGAATCACCTTCTCGTCGAGAAGGCTGAGACTCGCGCTCAAATGTTGCATCAATAGGATCAGCGTACGTGCACTGATGCGCGGCAGATCGGCGGCGTTCAGGCGGGACGTGATCAGCGTCTCGCCAAGATCCGTCGACGCGATCCGAACCGCCCGCGGCCGTCCGTCCGGCAGCGCGACAACGACGTGGGCGGGACCGCGCCCCGACCGCTCCTTCAGCACCTCAAGCCGTTGCCCAAACAGGAAATGATGCGGGTAGACCGGCTCCTGCACCACAGCCATGTGCTGACGATTCGCGGCGACAGCTACCGGCTCCGCGCAAGCGCAAAAGCGGCCTCGTCAAGACGCCGACCGCCGGTGACGGCCCTCCGGTCGGCTCCGCCTCCCTCCGGCCCGTCACCGGCGGAAACAACCTTCAACCGAGATCACAATCCGGATGGTGGGGGCAGTTCTTCATGACGCAAAGTGGGCAGTTCCGGATGGCGTTTGACACACGGGGCAAGCCCCCACCCCTAGACAGAATGGATAGTGCGTTACGTACGGACCTGGCTACTTCCGGGAAGCCAGGAGCTTGGACAAATTTGTGCGATCATTTCGTTGAAAGGCCTTGAATCGCACGTAACGTCACATTGTACGATCATGAAATGAGATCGCGACCTCTGACAAACGAACGTAAGCTACTCCTAGGGTGTGGGACGATGGCATAACGATCTTGTCGTATTTCGAATTTGCGGCGAACGCTCGCCGTAAATGAGCCGGCGGCAACTCTCCCTTGCCGACGGTCGGGACGATGCGTAGCAGCGTCGCTCCTCCCAGACTGACTTCGCCTGGCTTCTCAAAATGAGGCCGGGCCTTTTTTGCCGTCGGGAAGACGTTAGTGCCTTGTCGACGTGAAACTGCTCGATCAGCTCGTCCGGAACCAGGCAAACTTGCGAGGTCGAGTCCGGCAAGACAACACGCGTTACGCCGACATCGGGATGCTGATTGTAAATCGTCAACACATCGCAGCCTTCGGTTCTGGCATACAAAGCAACACTTCCGAGCCATCAACGACTTGAACGGTTCCGGCCTGTTTTTCCTGTAGACAGGTGATGGCGGTGCGATCCGGGATGTGGGTGCTACCCAGGCGAAACACGTCCTCCATGCAAGCGTCTTTCTTCGCGTCGTTCGGCGGCTGATCTCGCGCACCCGCCGACTCGAGCACAGAGATGCCGTTGCACAACTACTGCACAGCACTTGGCTTTGGGACGCAAAACCAATGCGTTCGTTGTGTGCGCGTCACGATATCCTCTTTAGGTCGGTACGTTGCGGTATTGGTGTTCCTGCGCAAGGCACAGTCTCTGAGCCAGGCAGGCGAGCTTGATTCATCAATGTCGCGACGTGATTTCTATTGGCGATACCGCCAAAGAAAAAGGAGACTCGAATTGAGGTACTACGAACCATCCTGCACCTTCGATCGTCCCCGCGCGGCGCTCCCCAAACCGAGCCGCAAGGTAATAATTAAGCGGTGGAAGGCCGACTCACTGTCAACAGATAAGCGAGCGGAGCCATCGAAAGCGGACCAACCGCTCGCAAGTGACGGAAGTCTCGTTTGAGTTGTTTGGTTGGATATGAATGCACACAATGCCTTTCGATACAGTCCTTATCGCCAACAGAGGCGAGATCGCCGCCCGCATCATCAAGACGTTGCGAAAGCTGGGCCTTCGTTCTGCAGTTGTCTACCACGAGGTCGATGCGCGAAGCCCGGCAGTCTCCATGGCCGACACAGCGATTCTTATCAGCGGTCACACGCCGATCGCGGCCTATCTGGACATCGCACAAATTATCGCCGCCGCTCACAAGGCGGGCGCCGGCGCTGTTCATCCAGGTTATGGATTTCTTTCCGAACAGGCTCAATTCGCCACGGCCGTGATAAAGGCCGGCATTGCGTTCATCGGCCCCGCACCCGAAACTATTGAACTGATGGGCGATAAGATTCGGGCCCGCAACTTCGTCCAGTCGAACGGCTTTCCAGTGGCCCCATCTGCAATTGAGGAGGACGATCCAGCGACGTTCGTCTCCAGGGCGCGTGCAATTGGAACCCCTTTGCTGGTAAAACCGTCAGGGGGCGCGGGCGGCAAGGGCATGCGGATTGTACGCGACGTCGATGCTCTGGAAGGCGCGATTGAGCAGGCTCGCTCTGAGGGGCAACGGTATTTTGGGGATCACCGGCTTTATGTCGAAAGATACATTGAGAACCCGCGGCATATCGAAGTGCAGGTACTCGGCGACTCTTTTGGGAACATTGTACACCTGTTTGAGCGGGAGTGCTCGGTGCAACGCCGCTTCCAGAAGATCATCGAGGAAGCGCCCTCGCCAGCGCTGTCGCCAGAACTACGGAAACGCGTCTGCGAGACCGCGGTCGGTATCGCACGCGCCGCGAATTATCAGAACGCAGGAACCGTTGAATTCATTTTCGATGCAGGAGAATTCTACTTTCTCGAGATGAATACGCGCCTACAGGTCGAACATCCCGTGACTGAGATGATCACCGGCATCGATCTTGTCGCCGAACAGGTCTATGCCACCGCGGGCCGAGAACTTGGTTTTGCTCAGTCAGATATCGTTTCGAACGGCCACGCTATCGAAGTAAGGCTGTACGCTGAAGCCCCCGAACGAGGCTATGTTCCGACATCCGGCAAAGTACTTCTTCTCGAGTATCCGAGCGGGGTACGGATTGACAGCGGCATCACGCAGGGTCAGCCAATCACCACTGCGTTTGATCCCATGCTCGCAAAGATCATCGCGCATTCGCCGACGCGCACATTGGCCACCGCCACGGCCAATCACGCGATTCAGGGGGTCATTCTTCTCGGCTGCGAGACAAACGCTAGCTTCCTCGCCCGCATCCTTTCCGACGAGTCGTTTGTCCGCGGACAGTTTCATACGGGATATCTGGAGGAAAACCCGCACATTGCCGCTGGTAACTCTGCTACCGGCCTACCGGCATTCTTGGCATCAGCTGCTCTCCTGACCCGACAAGTCCGCGAATCGGCCGATGCCGTGCCCGCGCTTCACGCTTCGCTCGGCCATTGGAGAAATTGACGTGTATCACTCCGTCGAGGTTGATGGCGTCGATTATCGGTTATGGCTTTCACCCTGCCAATCCGGCTCCTATCATCTTCACTTGCGCGACCAAGTCATTTCCCCGGTCGCGTTTGCCCAATACGGCGAGAATTCAGGTGTCCTGACCATTGCCGGCGAGACCGAACGAGTCCGCTTCGTCATCGAAGGCGACCTGATTCACGTCCACATCCGTGGCATGATGCGCGATTTGCGCTACAGCGACCCGTTGCGAACGCTCGCTTGCGTGAACCAAGAGGCAACTTCGCTCATGACCCGCGCCCCGATGCCGGGAGTAGTCGTTACGATCGCGGTTTCGCCTGGTCAACCGGTATCCGCAGGCGCGGCGCTGATGATGATTGAGAGCATGAAGCTGGAAACTATTATTCGCTCTTCACAGGATGGCGTAGTCGATCGAATCCATTTCAAAGAAGGGGAGAGCTTCGAGCGGGATGCTGTGCTGATTACGCTATCGAAAGAAGGGCGCTGAAATGCTACGAATCGCTTCTGGAGCGAATGTCAATTCGCAAGACTTTCGTCAAAACGAGCTCCACAACAGGCGGCTTGCTGACGAGTTGAAGGAGCGGCAACGTGCTGTCCGCTTCCAGCGGCCCGACCGGGAGCTCGAGCGCCTTCGACGTCAAAATAAGCTGTTTGTACGAGATCGGATCGACGCCTTGCTCGATCCAAAAACTCCGTTCCTCGAGCTTTCAACGCTGGCCGCTAACAAGGCCTATAACGGCGAAGTGCCCGGCGCGGCACAGGTCGTCGGCATCGGGATCGTCGCGGGTCGCGAGGTGATGGTTCATGCAGACGACGCAAGCGTAAAGGGCGGCGCATGGTATCCGTTGTCTGTCAAGAAGATAGTGCGAGCCTTGGACGTCGCAATCGAGAATCGTCTGTCAGTGCTTCATTTGTGCGACGGCGCCGGAGGATTCCTACCTTTTCAGGCAGAGTTCTTCGCTGATCGCTACTTCGCGGGTCGGATCCTCCGTAACCAATCCATTCTCTCCAAGATGGGAGTACCGCAGGTCGCGATCGCAATGGGTCATTGCACAGCGGGAGCGGCCTACGTCCCGGCGCTTAGCGAATTCAACATTATGGTCGAGGATACGGGAGCTATATTTCTCGGTGGCCCTCCAGTCGTGAAAGCTGCTACCGGTGAAGACGTATCGGCACAGGAGCTTGGGGGCGCCCACATGCATACGAGCGTGTCGGGCACGAGCGATTATTCCGCAAGCTCCGAGATGCACGCCATTGCGATCGCACGTGATATCGTTGCCCGATTCCATCGTCCCGCGAAGACTCCGATTGATCAAGCCGCCCCGGAGCCCCCTGCTTACGACGCATCGGAACTATACGGCATTATTCCAAAGGACCCTCGAGTGCAGTTCGACATGCGGGAGATCATCGCCCGCATGATCGATGGTAGCCGATTTCACGAATACCAGCCGCGTTTCGGCACGTCCCTGCTGTGCGGTTTCGCGCGGCTTCATGGATATCAAATAGGGATTCTTGCAAATAATGGCGTGCTGCTCAGCGAAAGTGCGCTGAAGGGCGCTCACTTCATCCAACTATGCGACAAGAACCGGACGCCCCTGCTCTTCCTGCAGAATACGACGGGTTTCATGGTCGGCCGCGAATACGAGCGCCGTGGCATAACCAAGGATGGTGCCAAGCTGATCATGGCCGTCTCGGGAGCGTCGGTCCCGAAATTTACGGTCGTTTGCAACAGCTCGCACGGAGCAGGTACCTACGCTATGGCGGGACGTGCTTTCGATCCTCGGTTCGTCTTCACCTGGCCGCAGTCTCAGATCTCTGCGATGGGCGCCGAGCAAGCGGCAGGTGTGCTGACCCACGTTAAGACCCGACAACTGGCCCGTGACGGTGGGCGGCTCGCAGAGCAGGAGCTGGCAGCCATTCGAGGTCCCCTTCTCGACGAGTATCGGGAACGATCCAGCGCCTACTATGCAACCTCCGAAATCTGGGACGACGGAATTCTTGATCCAGTCGATACCCGAAGTGCACTCGCGATCGCCCTGAGCGCTTCGCTGAATGCTCCCATCGAAGCGCCCCATTATGGCGTATTCCGAATGTAGCCGGCAGGAGTCGAACGTCCGTCTCTAGATTCTACTCCCTAGCTGGGGTCCAAATCGACGCATCGTCCTGTCCCCGGCATGAGCCAGATTGGTGTCGTCCACATTCCGGGCAGAACTCGAATTCGCGACCTTGGTCAAATTAGACCAGCCCGTTTCTAAGTGGTGCGTTGAATTCGGTGACCACGTTGTCGATCAGGATAACGGGTTGCGCCGAAGTAGACCGAGCTGGGGTCGCATAGCCCTGATTGGCCGCGCATCGAACCTCGCGTGGGGACTACGCAAATTGCGTAACACTCGAGATGATCTGCTCGTTACACTTCTAGCATTGCGTAGTGCATTGCGAGGCTCCTGCGGGTCGAAGCCATCGAGATCTGCAGTTCGCGATTGATGCAAGCGCGGGCTGCCCTGCTGACTCTGATCCACCAACGGACGCGTCAGTCACATTAGATCCAAGGTGCGCCCTACTGATGAATTGTTGGGTCCATTCATCATCGACGATAACAGTCCTTGGGAGGAGACATGCAAGCCATCATACCGATCTCAGTCAACTATTCCACGACGGGCTGGGTGCAGAAGAAGTTGTCCCGCCATGCTCGACTATGGAACCATCCACCGTCTTGCCGTCCAATCGTCTGATCTGATCTCGAGCAAAGAACACTTGCTCCTTTGCAAGTGAACGCCATGGATAGCTTGATTCTTACGTAGCGTCAGGTTGTAGGATTGCAGAGCCGACTGACGTTCAAGCTGACACCACGCATGCCTCGACAACGCATACGCGGTCCGAGCCGGACCGGTTGCCGAGCTGCATGACCCCACTAACGCCCGTTTCGAATGAGGCCAATTGGAACGACTAAGCACGTGTAGAGCAATGAACGCCCTCAAATCGATCATTAGCAAAGTTGCTACAGGTGCCACGCTGACCCGCGAGGAGACCGCAACAGCCTTTGAAATCATCATGTCGGGCCAGGCGACATCCTCCCAGATCGGAGGATTATTAATGGGGATGCGGGTACGTGGCGAAACCGTAGAAGAAGTCACCGGCGCAGCCTCGGCCATGAGGAGCAAAATGCTCCGGGTCAGTGCGCCCCCCGATCCCGTCGACATCGTTGGTACGGGCGGTGACGCTTCGGGCTCAGTCAACGTGTCGACATGCGCCTCATTCATCGTCGCCGGGGCCGGCGTTCCTGTGGCCAAGCATGGCAACCGCGCCGTGTCCTCACTATCAGGTGCTGCTGACGTCTTGGCCCGCCTCGGCGTGAAGGTCGACCTCCCGCCTGTAGGCGTCGCTCGTTGTGTGCACGAAGCTGGCATCGGCTTCATGCTTGCGCCCATCCGTCATCCGGCTATGCACCACGTTGCCCGAATCCGAGCGGCAATTGGGAGCCGCACGATCTTCAATCTAGTCGGCCCGCTCGCAAATCCGGCCGGAGTCAAGCGGCAGATCGTCGGAGTGTTTTCGCGGCAATGGGTGCAGCCTTTGGCGCAGGTGTTAAAGAACCTTGGTGCTGAGTCCGTGTGGGTGGTGCATGGCTCAGATGGACTCGATGAGATCACCCTCACCGGGCCGACGTTTGTTGCCGCGCTAGAGAGAGGTGCGATCCGCACCTTCGAAGTCACCCCCGAAGAAGCGGGCCTCGCCCGCTGCCATAACGAGGCGCTGAGGGGCGGCAACGCCGATTCCAATGCAATCGCGCTGCAAAGCGTGCTCGACGGCATGCCAAGTCCGTACCGCGATGTTGCTCTTCTCAACGCCGCCGCGGCAATGATCGTGGCCGGCCGCGCAAGCAGCTTGAAGGACGGCGTCGCCCTTGGGCACGAATCCCTTAATAGCGGTGCGGCAGCCGCGCGATTGAAACACCTGATCGCGATCTCCAATGCTTGACACGGCCGATGTACGACGTTTTTAACACCAACATCGAAGCCAACGAGCGCGAAGAGATTGCAAGCGCAAATCGCGAGTTGCCTCTGCCACACGTCGAGGTGCTTACCGCGGTTGCGTCACAGACGCAGCAGCCCCGCTTTCGAAGCGACGGGAGCAGGAGCGCCCCCTATGAGAAGTGAAGCGCCGGAGCTGCGCTCTTCGATCATGCCAAACCCTTGCCGCCGGGCTCGGCTTCGATTTGGTCGACGTCTTCACCGGCGGCGTTTCCGACGGCGATTTTACCGCGTCGCGTACCGCAAGACTCGACGGCCTCGCCGTGACGGCAAGGGCGCGCATACCCACTATGAGCAGCTCTACTTTCGTTAGTTGAACCGCGTGGGCGGCTATAGCATCGGCTCTATCAGACGCTGCGATGATTGCTGCGTGACGCGATAGCTGCCAGGCCATTTGCCGCCGTACGGCGGCGCGCTCGCGCATTCACGCGGCTCGTTTTTTCAGGGCAGGCGCCGCAGCTGGGGTGCATCTCGTGAATTGCGTTGGCGGGACAAAGGCACGCTATGGCATGAGAGTCGAGTGCAGAAGAGGTGGTACTGTGTACTTCTCGGTTGCGGCGAGTAATTTAAGCTTGGCACCGCGAGCTCTTCCACTTTTCCTATCGGCGTTGGCCGGTGAGCCTCGGAAAAGTTTGATCCAGCGACAACACCAAGGGGCTTGAATCGCACGTAAGGTTAAATTGTACGATCTCAAGGTACATCAGTCTCGGGCTGGTCGAGATAAGGATTGCGAATGTTCGAGCATGTCAGAATCGCACCGCACCGTCTTAACTCGATCATCGCGACAGTGCGGCTCGCGCATGGTCCTGATGGGCTTAACAATATACGGCCGGCACCATATGCCTTCACTGATCCACATCGCTGGAGAGTTGGTCAATTCAGAGGACGTCAACGTCACCCCTACCGCGCTGTGCGGCTCCCCCTATTGCAGATTGGAAACCGAGTTCCTCCCCGGGTCGGGACACCCGTGGAGATCAGTTGAACCAAGAAGTTTTCGGTTGTGTTCGCTCAGCTCGATTGGAGCTCGCACGGCGCCGTCATCTCGGAAATGCAGGATGGTCGATCCGACCTCCGATGGTTCCAATCGGCTTAGGCGGCTAATGTCGGTCGGCATGACCGGCGCGACAATCGCGAAAGATTGCTTCGCATTTCGGGGCAGCACGATGAAAAAACCCGACGGTGCCAAGAACGTTCTGTTGGTCGACCACACGGAAGGTCAACGCCGAGCCATAGTCGGCTTGAAAGATGAAGATTCCAGATCTCCTATATGTGCGGTGAGCCTGTAAGTCGGAAACCTCAAGAAGGTAACGTCATGGTGCGCTTATCACTACGCGCAGATGCACGGCAGCGCTGTCGGACAAAACGGAGCCCGTGACGAAGCGCCTCCGTCTTTACGCTTAAAGAGATTTGGATCGATCCCGGGCTGATGACGTCGTCAAGACCGTATGCTTCCGACTGAGATCGCTTGACTGCTCGCGGGCCTGAAGGCCATCCGATGCGATCTGATCGCGATCGAGAGCTTCCGAACGACTCAGGAAGTCAGGGGTTTAAGCAGTTTTGCAAGTACGTAGCGAACCTGAGCGAAAAGGGGACAAAGGTGGATCTTTGCACACTGATTGAGCGTAACGCGTCGTTTACTCCCGACAAACCCGCGATCCACTTCGACGGGGGCACGCTAAGCTACTCCGCCTTCACTCAAAGGATCGAGCAAATCGCTCGTGCTCTAAAACATCAGCTCGGCATCGAGAGAGGCGACCGCGTCGCGATCCTTGGCCTCAACCGGCCCGACTACCTGGCCCTGCTCTATGCCTGCGCGCGACTCGGCGCAATGCTCGTTCCATTAAATTGGCGGCTTACGGTCGCGGAACAGTTGTTCATCCTCTCCGACGCCGGTCCCAAAGTGCTAGTTCTAGAACAGGCCTTTGATGCGCTGCTACCAGCTCTGGCGGAGCAATTGCCCGACACCTTTGTTGCCGGTTTGGACTTTTCGCCTCTCGGCGGAAGTAAGTGGGACTGCCTGGTAGACCAGGGCCGAGGCGACGATCGCAATCAGCACACGGACCTGTCTTGCCCCCTTCTGATTGTCTATACTTCGGGTACCACAGGGCGGCCGAAAGGCGCTGTGCTGCGTCAAGAAGCGTTGCTGTGGAATGGAATATGAGTCAGCACATGCATAACCTCGGCTCGACCGATCATGTCCTGACAGTCTTGCCGCTGTTTCACGTTGGCGGCCTGAATATCCAGACCACGCCGGCGCTGCATCACGGCGCGACCGTCACCATTCACACGCGATTTACGCCCGAGGCGACGCTTGCTGCGATCGAACGCGACAGACCTACGCTGGCTGCGTTGGTGCCTACCACGATGCAATTCCTAACCGACCATCCTCAGTGGCGGACGACGGACCTCTCCTCACTGAAGGCAATTTGCACCGGTTCAACGATGGTCCCGCAGCACCTTATCGAACGCTTTGTCGCACGTGGGGTGCCAGTGCTGCAGGTTTACGGTTCGACCGAGACCTGCCCTATTGCTGTTTATACGAGGCTCGGCGGCGATCTTACGCGTAAGGGCTCGAGCGGCTTGCCCGGCCTATGCTGCGAAGCGGCTATTCTCGATGATACCGGCAACAAGTTGCAGGCAGGCAGCCCGGGCGAGATCGCCGTACGAGGCCCCAATGTCTTCAGCGGGTATTGGGGCGCTCAACAAACAACGCGCGAGCCTTTGCACAATGGCTGGTATCTCACCGGTGACATCGGCTGCCGCGATGCCGATGGATACTTTTGGGTTCATGATCGCAAAAGGAACCTCATAATTTCCGGTGGAGAAAATATCTACCCGGCGGAAGTAGAGCGCGCGCTTATGGAGCATCCCGATATCGCAGACTGCGCCGTTGTCGGTCGACCGGATCCGCGCTGGGATGAGGTGCCGATCGCTTATGTGATCAGGCGGCCGGGGGTTCGGCTTGACGCGGAAGCACTAATGGCGCATGCAGGCTCGCAGCTCGCCCGCTTTAAGGTGCCGCGCGAAATTTTTTTCACGGAAGAATTGCCACGAACGGCGTTGGGGAAGATCCAGCATTTCGCGCTGAAGGGGCTTACACGATCAAGCCAGCACAACGACGGCGACTGAAGATTTCGATCGGGTTTGGCATTTCCTTTGCCCCGCAGGCGTGGCCGCTGAGGGCCGCGAAAACCCCACGCGTCACCGCGTCTATGCGAACACGGCAGCTGCGAGTTGATCATTTTCGGCGCCTTTCGGTCGAATAAAGTTGCCCCGAGGTCGCTGATGGCGCGGATCCTTATTATGAATGCCGGTACGGCGCAAATGTCGGGCTCTGATCTGCGACAACCCAACTTTCGCTTGCCTCCAAGTCGGCTTGGTCTCCGTGTGGTTTGCACAGGAGGGAGATAGAGGGCCCAATTCCGGTATTGGTAAGTCAAGGATTCGCCGACTGTTTGGATGCTCGCGCAGTTTGAAAGGAGAAGCATTAGAACGCGTCATTTGAACCTCAGAAACGGGAGAGAACGCTCCGTGGACGAGAAGGAAAGAGAGCTCAACAGAGCGGCACTCACAAGCGCTTCTCGGCCCATGCGCCTCCTTCTCGGTCTGCAGAGCAGACCGCCGAGCTGCACGACACCAGAGCTGGCATGGTTCGGAATGTCTCTTGAAATGCTGCTGCCGGCATACATTGCCATCCTCTCACCAAATATCGCGATTTACATCTCCTGCGCTTTGAACTTGCGAATCAGATCGCAAATGCCGTTGTAGTCGACGTATGTCGACGGTTCGCACGAGATGTCGTCCATGTCTTCACAGGTGCCGCACTCTTCCAGGAAGTTAATAGAGGTGCTGAGCCGGAGCGACGTCGCCAGTTGGGGTACCCGTCCTCACTCAGCCGATATTCCGATCGTCTATCCCACCTCAATTTTTGGCCCCTCGACGCCGCCGACGCCCGCGTCAGTTAGAGCTTTGCCCGTGTTGCTGCCGGCGTATTCTGGGACGTGATCGAACTGTCCATGCCGTCTTTCGGAGCGCGATTGTATCAATCTTCCTATCAACCGATAAGTAGCGCGCCATTCGAACCAGTCCGGGTTCAAAAGGAGAGATCGCTCTTGCGAGCCTGCGTTGACGCTCGTCCTTGACTAGTGCTTGCAGCAATCCCGTACCAGCGCCTTGCTGAATAAAGCTTCTGATTATGCCAGAAAATCAGCGACCTGTCGATCGGGCAAGGCGTCTTGAACCTGACCTGACTTGTTCGGCAGTCCGAAACCGCACAACAAGCGCGGCCTCATAGTGTTAGCCTCGGACATTGCTGTTGAGGAGCATGCGCCGAGCCAGATGGAAGTGCTGGAACGCCGCCTCATTTTAATCGGACCGCATCGATCCAGGCCGAGAGTGCGAGACGGTCGTTACCGCTCTCACAGCGCGGAAAGCGATTATGCTTGATCCAAGATGAGGCCGTTAAGGGTCACGGCGAGATTGGTCACCAGCATGCCAACGACCCCATTGGTAAAATGAAACCGGCTTTGACTCGGTCCAGAACAACTACAGTCTCGAGGCGCTTTATATCTGGATTTTCATTTATCAAGCGTCGGGTGAAATGCTCGTACTCTTCCATATTATTTGCAGTCACCAACAGGATGAAATCAGCTTGGCCCGTGACGTAAAATCCGCTCATCACCTCCGTCATAGTGCGGATCCCCCGCTTAAAGCGATCAATGATGTCGGCGCGATCGCGCTCAAAGAAAATGAGGACCAGCATAGTCACGTTTCGGCCGATCGCCCTTGGCGAAATGATTGAGACGTCTGATTCTATCACGCCCTCTTTTCGTAGGCGCTTTAGTCGGCGCTGAACTCCGGATGCAGATAGGGCAACTTTCGCGCCGAGTTCTTCACTGCTCAGGCGATTGTTGCGTTGAACGAGATCAAGAAGACGAGCATCGATTTTGTCGATTTCCGTGGCTGCATTGCGGACTCTCGAGCGCGACCGCCTCCTCCAGGCATGCGAGGTAGTGCCATTGAGCGTCCCGGTCATCTCTAAACCTTCTCCCTAGCACCTCTACGAATGCACGTCTTCAGCTGACAATGCGCGCACTGACGAGTTGAAAGGCTCAAACCTTATCGGGGACAGCCAACCACCGGTTCCGGCCTTGTGCGCGCCCGGTCGGCTTGCGTCGCCTCCCCTAATTCCAATAAGCCGCTACAGCTCTTTTCCTCACGGCGCTGTTGGTGGAGGTGAATTTGTCTGTACGGCATCTCTCTTGATCCCTGGCAGCTGATTGAACGTAGTCCTTTCGGGAGCGGACATGTGGGCGGCTTAGCGTCACCAATGGAGGACATTGGATTGACCTCCAGCTAGTGCGGGGTGAATTTCCTTCAGCTATGTCACGTCGTCGCCCGTGGCGGCGCGCAGGCCACACTGGCGGTTCTCAAAACCGACTAACGACAGCACTCTTCCATAGGCAGGGCGGCTTCCCGCCTGCGTCCCGTCGTGTGATGATCGATCACTGGACGCAATAGATCAAGAAGCAGCGCGCCCGGTATCGTCCCGCTCGCATCAGCATCGAGAACCGGCATCATTGAAATGTCTTCCTCTACGTCGAAGGGGCTTAGGATTGCCTCTCCTGCGGCGTCAGTCAACGTCAGCGGCTTCGCCGCGGCAAACGGCACCTCGACTTGAAATAACTAAAGCGCGGCATCTCCCGGGCAAGGCGCACCAGAAAGGACATTGTTAATGTCACGCCACTGAGCAGCGCATTCAGGACCAGGATCGAAATCTTGGCTGTATCTGCGATACGGCCGAAATGATCGAGCATCGAGGGCGCGTCTGCGTTGAGGCTCACGCCGTGATAGGGCGGCATCAGCATTAGAAGGCTTGCGCCACGCGCGGCCGCATAGCGGACGCGCTCGATTGCAAATTGCGTGCTGAAATGTTTGCATGTGATCATGACCGCCTTGCGAGTACCCACATGAGCCAGGGACAAATCAACCGATATATCGCACTCCTGCTCCGAAAACAGAAACTGCTCGGAACAATGAGCCAGAATGCAGATCCATCGGCGCGCTCGTCGATCATGCATTCGAGCACGCGGCGCTGCCCCTCAAGGGCAAGAACTCCGGTTGTGAAAGCCGGTGCGACTGGGAAGAGGCGGCCATAGGCGTATTTCCTTGCATTTGCCATGAGCAGGCGTCCAACAAGCGGATTTTCTTGACGGTCAGATGTCTTTGGGCTCGCTCAGGTCATCAAGAACATTCAATGCGGCTCGAACAGATAATAGGATCCGAGAATGGTCCTCGCAGTGTTCGCCGCCTGCAAGAGATCGGGCGTCCAGCCATCTGCCGCGAAGACTTCGTAGTTATTGTTCCAGCGGGTCCACCAGAAACTAAAGGCTGCGTTGGTGTAGCTCATGCCATAACCCGCTTTACCTTTCTCTTCCGATGCAGGGCATGAGCAATCCCACGAGGTCATTCCGGCTCTGCGGCAATTTGCCGATGAGATCGGAGCGATAGACCTTTATCCCAGCGCCGTCCGCGGATACGCGGTGTTTTTCGCTCAGCATTTTGGAGATGACTGGAACTGTCCTGCTTCGACCTTATGAGGCGCGGCCCTGCCCCGATCGTGATTATTCCAGATGAGGTCGCATTGGTCGCGGCGCCCGAACTCAGCATCTGGGTAATTTTGGGAAAGTATCCCTTGTAGGACGCAACCGTCTAATTCAGCTGCCAACTCAGACCTGTCGGTTTCTCGCGTATCGCAACGTGAACGGGATGATTCACCTAACATATGCTGATCGGTGTCTTCCGCTTGTACAGCTTTCGAAAAGAAGACGGCGCTAAAGGCTCCGCAGGAAAGAAACGCTAGCGAGCTTTTGTCCCCCTCCCATGGGCTCCTTCCGCGAAGGCATGCTTCTGAGCGACGCTTGTTCTTGTTCAGCTGAGAGAAGGACACGGCGCCCCATTATAGAGATCTTCGACTTGCCGGCCGTCTCAAGGAATCGAGTGCGCTGGCGCCCGCCAGTATCAGTCCCGTATACATTCTTGTCCACTGAAGTCCGGCTGGACACTTCGGAATGAAGCTGAGGCATCGGCGATGGTCACGCGCATCAGGGACAAGACGCTCGAAAGCCGCAGTGCGCGGCGGGACAAGCCGGTGCGCAAAACGCCCGTCTTGGTATCAATCGGACGAGGCCTGTCGATCGGTTATCGGAGGAACGAGACCGCCGGCACGTGGGTGTTTTGCAAAGCCGACGGATCGCGACTATACGGACCCCCGGACACTCGGACCCAACTGTCGACTACAGCGTGGAGTGCAACCGATCTCAGCGCGTGTCCATTCCGGGGCCCCGATGCAAAACCCACTGTCGACCTCCAAGGTCGCACCGTGCCGTTGTATCTGAATCATGACCGATCCGGAGAACAACCCGCAGTAACTGATCTTAAGCCAGACTCCGTCGTGCCAGCAACGATTGGCCTAATCGTGTCATTGCCGAAAGTCAGGATCACAAGAATTGTAACCGGCAGGCCCTCGCCGATGTCTTCGATCTGCGACAGACTGTACGCCCCAGCGCCACCCGCTCGACCGCATCGGCTGGACAGCCTGCGAACACCTCAATCTTATGGCTAGCCACGATATCGATGATCTCTTCGCTCATGCCAGCATCACAGCTTCTTGCTTGAAGGTATCAACTGCGGCCCGGGTCAGCCGAAAAACGCCACAACCACGGGACAGTGGGCGATAGGCAGAGCCTGCTCGGGCCTTGAGAACATCAAACCATTGGTCGGGCGTGAGCCTCGCCGGGCGCTCGCTGATCTGGATCACTCTGCCATTCGGGGCGAAGCGGACGTGAATGATGATCTGCGGGTTCATATCGTTCCCGTTTTTTTGACAGGTTTAGAGACCGGTGGGCTACTCGATCGTGACGTGTTCAGTTTCGCCCCCTTTTGGGTGGACCTCGCGCCGCGACTTGAACTTCGCACCTGCATTGGTGCCGGGTGGCCCGTTCGGCTTGGCGGCGACAATCGCCCGTGTGTTAGGCCTCATACGTTCTTCAGCATTGCCTTCAGTCACGTTTCGGACCAACAGTCGATGTCGGCAAACTCCGCCCGCGCGTCCGCGAGATTGATGGCATGGAGGGTCTGAGAAACGAATAGGAGGAGGCTGATTACCTCTTGCTCCCGCTCGATAACGAGGGCCTACAGGCCAAGCAGGAGCCCAATCGTGCGCTTGGAATCGCAACGCTATACTTGCGGCCAACATAGACCCCGAAAGCTCGTTCGAGCGTCTCAGTCGTCGACCGACTGGAAATTCGCTGCGAACACAATAGCGCTTCGACGGCAGAGAGTCGGCAACAATGATATCAAGATCCGAGAGCGGAATTGCATTCACCGCCTCCGCGTCATCGAGGCGATTCTCTGCGGGTCCAGTGCCGATCACCGCCCAACATGCCTTCTAGCCAGCACCAACCCAGTCGCTCGCGCCTGGTCGGCCGTAATCTGCATGCAGTGGTCCGATCCATCGATTAGATGCAGGTCAAACTGCGGAAGACGCCGGAATGGCTGCTGCGTCACATCCGATGCATCACATCGAACCAAGGTGAGCTGCGGAAAGCGGCGCCTTAGGTCAGCAACGGCGCTAGTGTCTGTGTTAGCTGTCGCAAGCAGGCGTTCGATTTCGATCAATTGTTCTGTGGCTAGCGCCATTGTGGCTCCTATATGATTGCTGCCAAGTGAGCATCACTGCCAGAAGAGCCGCTCGGGATCCGTGTTCAATTCATCGATCGCCGACGCAAGCCGGTGGAAAATGCTGTAAAATTTCCAGCTTCCTCGCGCATGATTCTTGAAGAACAGTTTCCAGATCCCGCTCACGGCATCGTAATGAAATAGCGCGACATCGATCTGACCGCCATCGTTGTCGATATTGCGCGAGCAGCAGGGACTCTCTATGAGATAGCCAGCCTTTACCGGCGTCACACTCGGAAAGACATAGCGATAATGCTTGCGCGAGATCAAAGCACGTTCGATCCGCTTGCGATCTAGCTCGTTCGGATGCGGGATCAGCCCGACCGGTACCTCTCTCGACACTCTCATTGCGAGAACATCCCCTCAAAGGATTGTGATCTCTTCTTCAAGACAACCAACGACCAGCCGCTCACCAAAATCTACAAGATAGATCGGCACGCTGGCTTCGGTATGCATCGCGACCCGGACGATCTCGCCGATAGCACCGGCGCCGACCAGGATCCCATCAGGCGGCGCGGTGGCAACTGATTCGTCATTGATGAGCTTGACAGCGGTTTTCACGCGCTGGCCCGATCGATATTTTGGAACGCGCGGCTCTGTCATGACACAGCCACTTCCGGCAATGGCAGATCATCTACGCCCTCGTCGACCGGGTCGAGCTCTTTGCGCCCCATGCCGACGCGGTAGCCACATTCAAGAAATTCGACACCGTAGATATAGAATTTCTGCAGGAACGTGCCGATGGAAAGGACATAACCCACGTCGCCCTTCTTGGCCAGAATGTCGCCGATCTCCTTGCCGCGAAGGGTACCGTCATTGCGGATGGTACTGCTGGCCCACACCTTTTCGCCGAAGCTGAACGCGGGCGGCCCGCTTAGCTGGACCACATCACTGTCGCGAACGATCATGTTCATGCACCGCCCTCTCGCGAACCTGCAGGGCGCACGGAGACGCGAGCAGAGGTGCTCTTCTGAAGCATATTGTCCTCGTCTGCGATGAGACATACCGACTCGTCATCCGCGAGGCGAATCGCCACTTCGTAGCGGGTATGCCGTTCAGGTTCGCGGTTCAGAGCGGCTACCGAATGAGGTGAAAGTCGCTGCGCGAACTCGAGGTGCACGGAGGTGTCGGGGTCGTTCACCATGCCAAGCAGCCGCATACGTCGTGCCACCATGCGGCGAAACTCAATGGCCTCATCATTCATCAGCCAGCCAAGCCGGCGCGACTCGATGCGCTGCGTCCCGATCCAACAGCCGCAATAAAATGCAGAGCTTTGCCACCTCCGACGTCTTGGCCCAGCGAGTCTGTCGAAGTCGGAGCGGTAGAGCTCGATCGGGACAGAAGCCAACGTCTCTGCTTCGAGCAGGTGCTTTCGGCCACTCTGTCCAGATGATAGAAGAGTCCGGTCTGCTGTTGCTGATCCTCGGCTCCGGGTAGCAGACCTTCGTCGAGCCGCGTGTGCGCGACCAACGCTCCCTTGCTGCCTGATAGTGGAATGACTTGGTCCATGTTCATGGGCAGCTTTCCTCCTCTGACAGGTGGCCCTTCGACGTTGCCAGGCGGTGCACCTGGCTCGGCGAAGAACAGCCCCGTCAGCACAGCGGCGTGGGTCAAATCGATGACAGCGCTGCTTAGTGGGTGCTCGGCATCGGGGCTCAACTTTGGACCGTTGCGCTCCATGACTTTCTTACGGGCCCCGCGGCGCCGCCTACGCATCGATGTTGGCGATTGATCCTGAGCAATCCATGGCCATGACAGGAAGTTGCAAGTCGACGCCTGCGGAGGCGTCGATGCACACGGCGATACTCGCGACTTTGCAGTGACGGAGCTCGGCATGAAGTTCACGAGCACACCCCTTTAGGCAGGCGCCTGGTAACGCGGCACTGATGTGTCGATGACGTTGGTGTTTTCAACTCGACAGAGAGCGACACACTGCGGCTCGTCAAAATAGACGATGCATTCGGTGCACTTCTTGGGTTCAATTACGAAGTTTCCAGCCTTCACCGACATTGCAACATTCGGGCATAAGGGTTCACAAGCGGAGGAACTCGTACATTGCGAGGCGATGATCTTGAATGGCATCGATACAACCTCTTACGCGACCGAGGTCACGGTTCTTGCCGCATCGCGGCGTCGCCGCGCTTGACGTGCCGGATCTCACCGCTCTTGATTTTATGGAGATAGCCCCTGAACCATCCGATCGCCGATTTCTCGACGGTATCGTGTTCGGATTGATCGATCGGCTCGATCCCAGCATTGATCAGAATGTCTCTTGGGTAGCCACCAATCTTGGCCACGAATACAGCGTGGCAGTCGTTGATGGCGCGGATGATGCCCGCAAGCCGATCCTCCTCGCCATACCCGCCCTGGCAGTAAACGCCGACACGACGGTGCCCGACGAGTTTGACGCCGGATGTCGAGAGTTCGTATACTTGGAACTCCTTAGCATGCCCGAAATGCTCATTAATGAGGCAGCCTTTGGTTGTGACCGCGGCCAGAAGCTTGACCGCGCTCATTTTCGCCAGCGAGTTCCGCTAACTCTTCCCGCTTGGTCGTGATCCTCGCCGCAGGCTCATCCTCAATCCTGGCCTGATAAGCCTTGCGCGTCTCGAGGTCATATTGAACGTCCATGGCCATGACCTTGTCTATGGTGAACTCACTGCTGCGATCATCTCCGAGCAGGCCGACGGCGTCAGCGCGGCACTAGCGGCAATGCCGCATCTTTATCTGACCTTCACAAGCATCCTGCAGCGCCGCCAATTCCTGCGCTGTCGGGCCTCGCTGGCCTTTGAGCCCGAATGC
The DNA here is from genome assembly GCF_023073535.1 of Bradyrhizobium sp. 179. Lineage (NCBI taxonomy): Bacteria > Pseudomonadati > Pseudomonadota > Alphaproteobacteria > Hyphomicrobiales > Nitrobacteraceae > Bradyrhizobium > Bradyrhizobium sp. 179. The sequence goes on from NZ_JADPJR010000138.1 coordinate 19,839, forward strand.
TATCCCGTGCTCGGCCGCGGAGATCAGTGGCACGAGAAGTCGTTTTCGGATTGGCCAAGGCATCGCCGGGGCCGGCGATACCGAGCACAGTCAGCTGTGGAATTCTGGTGGCGATCGCGAGCAGCTTTCTCGCCGCCTGCTCAGGAGTGAGCTTCTCACTAACAACACCCGGACGCGATTCATTGGCGCAATCGTACTTACGATTGCAGTAGTTGCATTGAATATTGCAAGCCGGCGCTACTGCGACATGGATGCGAGCGTAATGATGATGAGCTTCTTCGCTATAGCAGGGATGAGTCCTAACTTTGTCCCAGATTTCGGACGGCAGATCGCCTGGGGCAGCCTGTGACCCATAGCTCCGTTTGAAATTCTTCGAAGAGCTCCAGGAACCCTTATAATCGGCGATGACCCGCATCCCGCCGCTATCCTCAGCATGTTTGACATGTTTTCCGCGTCCGGCAACAGCGTTCATATTCAATTCTCTACCCAGTGTGCGCCTGGCGACCAGCCTGAGCGGCCACAGAACGAGAGTTAGCAACTCTCGTGCCATCTCGGATGGCGATGGCATTCCCCGCCCTGTGAATGAGTTAGCTAGACGTGATCCGCACAGTTGTGCACGCGTCAGCGACAGTTTACACGTCGCAAATGCGACAGGCGTCGCAATTGTGACGGAGATGGCCGCTGGGTTCTCATTGAGCTCGCGTGAATTCTCCCAACCCGCACCCGTCGTTTGCGATGCGACCTCTTCCTACTAGCCGGACCGCGGCGAGCAGCCCACTTCGCGCCGCTACTTGGCGCTCAACATCTCTATCGCGTGCGGGAGTCATATCGCGATCAGTGTCAGGTGTTGCTCGATCAGAAAGTAGAGTTCGTTGCGCGAGAGTGCTTGCGGATCGACCATGCGTAATGGACGTCAGCCGAGCGTTTGGTGATCTGCCGCGCATAAATAGCAAAAAGCCGATCATTGAAGAGACAGCCGAAGAAGAGGAAGCTCCGTCCGTTCCGCCTTTCCTTGATGAGGTTGGGAACTGGTGTCTGGATGCCGATTTCAGTCAGAACCTCAACATAATCAGCGTCAGTAATCAGAAAGCTCTTGACCGGCAGCACGCTGCCGTGCGGCTTGCGCAGCACAGTAGGCCAATGGGTCGCCGAGGCATGATCAACCTTTTGGCTCGCCGATCGTAAATTGGATACCAGCAATCGACGTGGATGCCGGAGCGCGCGATACTTTGCACCTCACCCCATCCGTCGACCGAGTGCCGTCCGCATCGGGCCGTCGTACCAAGAGTCGGCTATCACCGGCAGTAAGGATGCTAGATGATGATGCAGTCGTGTCGACTCCACCGGCGGGCGAACGCCTGGACCATCAAAGCCGTCACGGTGGAGCGATGTATGTCGCTCTCGACATTCTGCGCCGGCGCCCAGACATTGCCTTGGGCCTGGCGCGGTAGCGCAACTTTGCTGGAGAAGGCAGAAGGCCTCCTGTCATTGGCATATGTGGTCCGATCAACTCGGCGAGGCCAAGTCCGAGATACGGAACAATGCTAGGCTCTCATCCTCACCGCAAGATCGGTAAGAATCACCTTCGCGTCGGCTGCGTTGACAAACTCAATTCGCGGGAGCGCCTTCATCAGTCCGCCCGTCCTCCCCCGCGTCCTGGCATTTATTGTGATCGGCAGCGGCGTGTCGCTCGCCATCTCGGGCAGATCGTCATCCAGCCATTGGCCATTCTGTCCAACCGCGCGAGAGCGTTTCATACTCGGATTCCACGATCGGCTCTTCGAGAGCTTTCTTGCGAACGGCCCGCATCAAGAGAGCGGCGACTCAAGAGTTTCACGAGGTCAATTTTCTGGACCGCGATGTATACTTGCGTGGATTAGCATGCTCCCGCGAGTTGGCGCGCAGCTGAGCCACAATGTTTGACAGTACGGAGACGACCTGGTCGACCTCTTCGAGGGTTGTCTCACGCGACAGGGGCAAGCGCACCGCGCCGTGCAGGCTCTTCTCCGGCAAGCCCATGGCGTGCAGGACATGCGACGGCTCGATTGAGCAGGATCCGCAGGCTGATCCGAGCGAAGCGGCAATGCCCGCACGATTGAGATGGTGGAGAATTGCGTCGCTTTCGATATGGTCAAAAGCGATGTTTGTCCTACTTGGTTGCCGGTTGCTGATATCGCCAAGCGCCATGCAGTCGGAGGTGGCTAAAATCCCCTGCTGGAGGCGGTAGCGCAATGCACCAATGCGAAAGCGCTCCGGCTCGAGCCGAGCCGCCGCAAGCTCTGCGGCTTTTCAAGACCCGACGACCATGCCGGGGATATCCTCGGCTCCGCAGCGGCGCCGCCGTTCCTGTGTGCCGCCCGAGATCAGCGGCCTGAATTTTTTGTGCCTTGCGCAAATCGAGCGCGCCGATCCCCTTAGGACCGTGCAATTTGAGCCCGGACAGCGACAGCATGTCGATGGCACTGTCCTTCAGGTTGATGGGCAGCTGCCTACGGCTTACACCGCATCCGTATGAAACAGCGCGCCCGCCTCTCGCGTCACCCGGCTAGAAACTCCACCGGAAAAATCGTGCCGGGTCTCGTTGTTGGCCTACATAACAGACGCGATCGCAGTACGCGGTCCGAGCGCGCATCGAAACGCCCGGATGTCGAGCCGGCCGTATGAATGTAGAGGGATCACGTGCGTCTTAACGGTCGTTATCGCCAAATTGCTCGACCAGCGCAAGGATGGCGGAATGCTCGACGGAGGTGACGACTTCGTCGCGGCGCTCCTGCGTCGCGAGCGCAGAAAGGAATTTGGTGTTATTGGCCTCGCTCTCGCCGGATGTGAAGACTATTTCGTGATCATGCGCGCTCCCTAACAATCCTTGCACGCTGCGACGCGCCTGCTTCACGGCTCCGCATCCTCTCGGCCAAAGGCATGGGCGGAGGAGGCATTGCCGAACTGTTCGGAGAAGAACGGCAACATGGCTTGTAGGATGGACGGATTGTCCGTGTCGTCGCGTTGTTATCGAGATAGATCAGCACTTAATCCTCCCTCAATTCGAGCGCCTTGGTTGCGCCGCCACCCAGATCAGGCGAAGGCGGCGAGGCGATCTCGGAAGATCTCGGCGTCAAGCTGGAGAACGTCACGCTCAACATGCTCGGTCGCACCAAGACGTTGATGATGGCATAGGAGAACACCACGATCGTCAACGGCGCCGGCAGAAGGCCGACGTCGAGGCGCGCGTGGCCCAGATCAAGGCTCAGATCGAGGAGACCACCTCGGACTACGACCTTGAGAAGCTTCAGGAGCGTCTCGCCAAGCTCGGCGGCGTCGCGGTGATCCGCGTTGGCGGCGCGACCGAAGTCGAAGGAGCGCAAGGATCGGGTTGATGACGCGATGCATGCGACCCGCGCGGCTATCGAGCAGGGCATCGTCCTGGGCAGCGGCGTCGCCCTGCTCTGTGCCTCCGAGCAGCCCAAGGGCCTGCGCACTGTTCCAAAAGCATCAGGATCACACCCCTCAGCGGCGCCTTCAAGTCATTCCGGCAGAAAAAAAGCAGAAGAGCTCTTCGCGAGGCACATCAAGCTGGCCAAGGTGGCAAGTCGGCAGTCGAAAAAACTTATGGTCTTTGGCGTCAGAGGCGATACGAGGCCTTAAATTGCTTAAGCTCTATAAGAAGACGAAGGCGAAGGCGAATAGGCTGGAATATAGGAGTATAAGTCCCGCGGCGGTCACCCCCAGGAGGCGGCCGGAAACAAAATCATGCTCGCGCATGAGCGCCCCTAGTTGCGGCCTGAATTGCAACCGGGCCCCTTTCCTGCGCCCGCGCGGTCAGTTCTTATCCTGATTGCGCACATAATTCCGGCTGTTGCGCCTCGAAAATGCATTTTTTTGAGCACCGCACAAGGCTACTCGGCCGTGTTACGGCACGAATGATCGCTATTGCTTTCGGCTCAGCAAACGGCACCTGAAGAGCGGCGCGACATCCTGCCCGCGATGCGTGGTCGTTTGGCCCGGATGTGAGGGGTTCATGTTCGGAGGTAGTTTTTGGTCATGCGTGGGTCTCTGATTTTCCTTGTGGTTTTTGCAATCATCTTGGCGGCGCGCGGGCAGCAGCAAGAACGCTTCGTGTTGCGCTGGACCGCGGCCATGCCGCCGGTCAACGTTCCTTGAGAGCAAGCGCGCGGAACGTGTCGGCGACATGATGATCATTTGGGGGACTTATCTGGTCAATCAGATCCGACGGGCCATCGGCCGGCGGAGATCGTGAGAGTCCAGGTTGGTCTTGCGGCGGCCTCGTTAGCCAGCAGTTACTCTGCGCTTGCGCGGAGGCAGCTCAGCCAGTCTTTCGTGCCGAGTTGGCGCAGTGGCACTTAACTCGCGCAGCACAAGCCAAGCTCATGGAGCTGATCGGAGAGAGACCTTTTGCTTCGGCGCGCCTCGGCCGAGCCCTGTCCGGACTGGCAAGACCCTGGGTGATGCTGTTTCGCACAGCACCTTGCCGTCTGTCAGGAAGGTGACGGCTTTGGGCTGCACCGTGGTATCCACCGTGACCCGCTTGAGATTGCGCCTGCGCAGTGCTCCGGCGTAGTGCGCCACCCTCTGGCTCTCGGCCAGCAGAAGCTCGAGCTTGCACCAAAGCGCGTGCGCCAATGGCTGAGATCCGAGCGCTCATGCGGAAACTCATGCTGGAAAAACGCCTCGCCGGTGAAGTGCTGAAATACGGATCATGGACCCAGCGATCGCACGCGACTTCGTCGGAGAGGTCATAAATGTGCTTGAGCAGCAGCAGCCCAACCACGAAGCGGGTCTCGATCCCAGGGCGGCCCCTTGTCGCTGTACAGCGGTGCAATCTGCGCATCGATCCAATCCCAGTCGACCTTGCCGGCGAGCTGCACCAGCTCGTGCTTCATGTTGATGATCTGGTCGAGCCTGGCACGAAATAGATCGCCTTCTTCGGTCGCTTTCGGCTTCTTCGGTCGCATCGGCTCCTCCGATGCGGCCATCGAATCCGGCTTTCGCGATTCGACGGAGTCTCAAACTGCAAGTTGCAGGCTTCCGATGCTCAAACCTATCAAAGCCTGCAATCCGAAACGCGCCAACGTCCGGAAAACCGATTCCTGATCAGCACCTTAGGCGTTGTTCACGGACGACGGTCTAAGAGGGATGCTTCAAGAACGAGGCGGGAGCGAATTGACGTGAGTCAATGCGAACCAAGCGTGTCGGCCATCGATCGCTTTATGCCGAGCGGCATCAGCGATACTGTTGCCGGAGAGGCGGCGAGGCTCCCAGGCACTCCGTCCCACTTGGCCGCGCCTGCGCCGTGGCTCCAGCCAACGGCTCACGCGCCGAAACTCGAGGTCGCACTGCCATCCCGGGATCTTGGATCTGATCGAAGCAACAGCACCTTTCCCTGATATGTGCTGAGATATCAGCACTTCTCGTTCCAGCTCTCCAAATAAAAAGCTCGAACTCCACAACGGCATCGAAAATTCTCCTTCGGCAACCTGATCGTCGGGCGCGGCCTTAATCGCCTAGATAGTCGGTCTAAGAATGCGGTGCGCACGTTCGGCTCTTCGAGGACCGGCGCGGCCCCAGTCGTTCAGGCTGGCGCCGACGTAGTTCGACAGAATGGGATCGTGCCGGCACTGGCGATGGCAGCTCAGGAGCTCTCCTGTCCTCTGGCCTGGACTTGGGGCGTGCTAGGGCCCGGCTCCATCAGTTCGAGCACCGCTCGTCCCTTGTCCGTGATGCGCCACCCTCCATTCACACGCTCGACGAGTCGCTGCGAAAAAAGGTCGAGCTCGGGCACGCGGGCGCCCATTCTCTTGGTGCGCGCCGCCCAATCGGGACCGCTCGTGGCCAAAATGGCCATGTCTCGCTTGAGGTCCGGCATCGATGCGAACCCGTCCGGGTAGCTCACAAGGATCTTCAGCACCGTGACTTGGAAGTTCACATTAACACTATCACTGTTGTCCGCACCTACCGCCACATTGTTGGCGCAGAGCGAAGAGCTTCCATGCCGACCTGCCTAAGGCGGTCCGCCGTGATCTCACCTCTGTTGGCGGCGTCCAAGATCTTGGAAGCGACATGGGCCCGAGTGCCGGTTTCGTTGCGAGGCAGACCCTCGCAAACCTCCTCAAGAACAGCACGCAAAAGCGCAGTGGTCGTTGCGTCCAACACTTGGCGACTCCGCAAGGCGCAAAGAATGGTAGCACGAGGAAGTACGCTGAAACTTTCGAATGAACTACTAGCTGATTCCAAGACTATGAACTTCACCACAGTTGCCGTTGTTTGTTGATTACCTGAAACGTCGCGGCCGTGTCCTCCTCATGGCGCATAGTTGTGATGCTCCTGCTCCGCCACGTCAGTGCCGAGGAACCACCTCCGTGATGGAATCCAGCCTCGAAGAGGCTCTTTTTGACGCTTTTCATCGCGATGGCTTTGTCCTCGCCGCGTTACATGAACTCTTTCTCGTGGCGGCGCATCTTCAGCATCAATATCGCGCGCTGAGGCTAATTGAGCTCGCTCACCCGATGCTCAACTGCGCGCACGGCCATTCGTAACTTGCATTGAACTCCTTAATTCTCGTTGAAGCCAAGGTTTCGTTGGGCCGAGACCACGTTCTGGAAGCGTGTTGCATAGAGATTGATGACAGACCGCAGGGAGGTCGCCTCCTTCATGGGGTCATCGTCGCGCAAATCGGTCACGAATCCCTCAATACGACTGCATGCTGCGAGCTGGCGCTAATGATTGTCGGCATGTTTCTTGATCGATTCTTCACTGGGCTTGCCCTCGAATTCGGTTGCAATTTGCCCGGATTCCAAGAAGGTTTATGACAACGATACGACATGACCTTTGAATTCGTTGCTGGCATTCGACTCACGTTGCGCCACGCTCCCGTAGAGCGTGCGACAGTGCAGATTGCGCCTGTGATAATGACCCCTGAAATCCCCGGGAGTGCCAGCTGTTCGAGTAGCCCAACGTGGAATCCGCGACGCGGTGATGATGTCCAACGATCTCTGATCGCGACTTTGTGCATTTTGCCTCTCAAATGACTTGTCCGGACGCGCCCGATGCTGGTTCGCACTGTCGCGCAGCTATCCTGCTAAATCGCCGAGCTCAACGTTTCTCTGCCGCTCGTTGACGAGCGCTGACTAATTTAGATTGATCCTGAAATCGAGCTATCGAGGGTACGGACGCGTACACCGAGCGAGTGTTCGAAGGCCTCAATGAACAGTACGCAAGCGAATATTCTCGCGAGAAACGCTTCACGATAGCAGTTGCTGCGAACTTGACGAAATCTGCGCACGAAAACTGCAAGATATGGCTGCGAACGCCTCCAATCCTCCCAGGTAAATGAGTATCCGATATCCGCTTGCACGATCTGACGAGGTTTCGTGCAAGATTGGAGTTCCCAGTGAGTTCATTTACTTGCCGAGCTCCTATTCAGTGCCCTTCGGGGCGTTTCCTCCCTGACTCGGCCGCGCGGTATCTCGCGCGGCCTTTTTTCACGCTCGACGAAGATCTGATTGCGCGGATTTGAAAACCTCCAGGAGCAACGCGACGACCCCGACCGCCGCCGCACAACCCGCGCAAGGCTCGTCCATCCCGCGCTAGCGTCTGAAAGGACCCGTCACTTCTGCGGGAGGGCTGCTACATTGATCGCGCCTGAGTCGGCTCACCTCGCCTTTGGTAAAAACAATCTGGCGATCGGCACCTCCGAGCAGGGCAAGCCGCTCTCCAAGGCGCTAGGCGAAGTCGATATCGGTGGCGCCTATGTCGAGTTCTACACCGAAGAGACGCGCCGCATCTATGGCGAACCGATTCCCTCGCCGCGCCCGGATGCAAGGCTGCTTGCGATCAAGCCACCGATTGGCGTCCAAAAAGCGCCGATAGTTTTCTCTTTTGTAAAACCGCCGTCACAAGGCAGTTTTCTACTACGGCAAGACTAAACCGGGACTGCTGGTTCCGCACCTGTTAGATGCAAACGCGACGTTGTCACGCCCCCTTCCTAGGAAGGAGCGACATCGCCACGGAAATTCGTCGTGCAGCCCGAGCTCTAAAAATCGCACAGCATGTCGCAGCGCATGCTGTAATCCCATCTGTGAGGCTTCCTGAAAATGCATGCCGCACAGACATCCCCACAAGGGACAGCAATCATCAATCTCTAGGTCAGCCCATTTCCACACACCGAGACCGGGCGCGCTCATAGCCGACGATTTGGAAGGCATCAAGCGTTCTTGGCGACGAACTCGCCCCGACCGGCTCGCGCAAGAAAGGGCAGGATGTCGGGCGGCACGATTTCGAACCACTCCCGACGGACGCAGGTTGTGTGGAAGTGCCTCTTCGGCGCTAGCATGTATTGCCTTCTTGTTGCGTGAAAAGTCGAATGATGCTCGAACAACGAAGAGGGTAGAGGGTTGACGCATCCACTCTGTTCGGCTCGAGCCGCGGAATTGATCGAAGTCCTGCTAGGCACGGCTCGCTATTGAGAAAGATGACGACGGTTTGAGCGACACACTCTACATCATTGGCAATGGGTTCGATTTGCATCACGGAATTCAATCGTCTTACAGGGCATTCGGTGAATACCTGAAGGCGGTCGACCACGCGACGTATCAGGTCGTGGAACGCTATTTCGACGTCAACGCGGCGTTTTGGGCCGAGTTCGAGGCACGGCTCGCGCACTTCGATAGTGATACGTTGATCGAGGACGCATCCGATTTCTTAATGCCTTATGGCGCCGAAGAATGGAGCGACGCCTATCACCACGATTACCAGTACGAGATCGAGCAAGTTGTCGATGGGATTTCGAAGACATTGCGAGCGCGTTTTGGAGATTGGATCCGGCAGCTGCGCATCCCAGACGCTCCGCCAATTGAGAACCTGCGGCTTCCGATTGATCCATCAGCCTCCTTCTTGAACTTCAATTATACCAGATCACTGCAGCACCTCTACAACGTGCCGGATCAAAACATCCTGCACATCCACGGAGCGGCGAGCGACCCGGAGGCGCTGCTCGTGCTTGGACACGGCTGGGAGCCCGACGACAATCTTGATCCCTATCGGATTAGCACCGACCCCGAGAATGCTGATACACGTGTCGTGGAAGGCCAAGCCTTGGTTGATTCCTATTTCAAAGAGACATTCAAGCCAACTGAGGAGATCATTCAGAGGTATCAAGCGTTCTTCCGCAAGCTCGCGACGGTTGAGAAAATTCTAGTCATGGGGCACTCCGTCTCGGAGGTCGACTATCCATATTTCCAAGAAGTGATCCGTAACATCGATGCAAGTCGGTCGCGCTGGAAAGTAAGCTACTTCGGTGAGCCTACTGCGGTCCGCAAGCGTGTCGGCGATCTCGGCATTGATGCCCGACTTGTTGAGTACGCGCTTCTTGTTGACTTTTGAGCGAGGCGCGTCAGCGACGGCGCCCACGAGCATCGTCACAGGGCTTCCAGGTTTGCCAAATGAGAGGGATTGACAGCTCCTCTCTACCACAGGTTGCCAGATGCCCCTAGCCTTGCAAACCCAGCCAGCCTTTTCATGTAGTGGCTGGGGTCGCGGCGGCGCCGTTGGTGCCGCTTTTGACATGCCCGTTCTGAGCGTGATCAAGCAGCTTTCTCTTGGCGGGCCCGGATGTCGGCGATCCATTTCTCCAGCGCATCGATCTCGGCTTCGATAACGGAAGGTGCAGCCAGCCTTGGGTTGATCTCTCCTGGCTGACTATGGAGCAGAGCCGAACAGCGCCCAAATGATTCACGCATGACACTGCAATCGGTGTCGGTAAGAACCGTAAGCTTGCGGATTCCGCTCGATGTCGCCCATCGTTCCGAGATGATCTCGCCCACTATTCCGATTTGAAGTCGCCCACCCGTTCCGAGACGATCTCGCCCAGTATTCCAGGATGATGTCGCCCGGGTGACGCGGCCTCTTCCGGCTCCCATCCCTTGCTCACCCATTCGACCCTCGACCGCCTCAACGCCCTCGGCCTCCACGGCATGGCCAAGGCCTTCGTCACCATCGAGGCTGCCGGTGAGGCTGGCAGCCTCGGTCACGCCGAATGGCTTGCTCTGCTGCTCGAGCGTGAAGCCTCGCTGCGGCACGACAAACGGCTCGCCACTCGCCTGCGCTACGCCAAGCTGCGCCAGCAGGCGTGCGTCGAGGACATTGACTACCGCACCCGCGCGGCCTCGACCGCCCACTGTTTGCCAAGCTTGTCGAGGGACGCTGGATCGACGACCATGCTAACCTGCTGATCTGCGGCCCGGCCGGCGTCGGCAAGAGCTGGCTCGCCTCGGCGCTCGGCCACAAGGCCTGCCGGGACAATCGCTCCGTGCTCTATCAACGTGTTCCGCGGCTGTTCGATGACCTCGCTCTCGCGGCGCGGCGACGGCCGCCATCCACGCCTATTGCGCGGCCTCGACCGTGTCGATCTGCTGATCCTCGATGATTGGGGGCTCGAGCCGCTCGATGCCGGCGCCCGCCACGACCTCTTGGAGATCCTGGAGGATCGCTACGGCCGCCGCTCCACCCTCGTCACCAGCCAACTCCCGGTCGACCAGTGGCACGCGCCGGAAACTTCGCGTCCCCATGGAGTAACAAAGGCCAACTTGGATTTCAGGATCCACTCCGCGAGCAGCCCAAGGTGGATTCGCTACTATGAAGATCCGCAAATAGTTGAAGCGTCCTCTGCGAGGATCAAGAGCGCTGACTGCGCAAGCAGAGGCGAAGCCGACACTCAATTGAACTCTTTGCTGGATTCGATCTTCACAACCTCAGAACCCAAGAAATCTCCGGTTAGCGTATCTGGCTTTGCCACCATAAAACTCATCAGACGCATTCTTGCATACAGTTCTGTAGAAGTCGTCTGCGTCTTCCGTCGCGTATCCAGCCCCGGCAAAGCATCCTCTCGCGTTTTCCTGTAGAGTATGCCTCACTCCGCTCGCACTATCAAAAACCGCATTCAGACATCCAACAAGTGCCACCACGTCATCCTTTGACAAACGCTCGTCGCCATTCATCATTCTCGCGTGATTGATGCAAACTGCAATGTTGAACGATGTGAACGAGTCGCTTAGACCCGAGCAGTCTTCAAATCCATCTTCGCTATCATTCAGCCTAAAATGAGCAATCGGAAGGTATCTCATTTCTCTGACTTCCCTATGCGAAAAGTCTTTTGATGATACCAGCTCCATTTCAGAAAGTGCGCTATGCACACGGACGTACGCATCATGAAAAAACGGGCCGATCACGCTGGTGTTTCTCCTGAGCAAGCCCTTTTCCATATCTTCCCGAGCAAATGGCCTCGTCTTGCCTAATTTCTCATTTTCCGCCAGAGACAGCCATCCCTTTTCATGAAGATAAGGCATCAAAACCTTGTGTGCGGTTCCCCACTTGCTCTCATAGGCCCGGCTAACAATCAAAAACGCTTGGCCCGCGATCAGCTGAGCGTTTTCACCAAGGCGTCTGTCGCTATTGAGGTGGGCTTCCAGTGCCTCGACGGCTTGCTTGGGTGAAAGAGATCTGTCGCTTTCAACTTCTGCAATGAAATGATCCAGCCCTCTCTCAATAAACGGCTTCGTTATCGTCCTCGATGCATAACCGGTCGAGCCGGTTTGTTCATTTCTAACACCTGACAGGGAGTACTTGTTCTTCCTCAGGTATTCTGGTGAACTCGTCAAATCCACGCTGTCCGGCACGATCGTTGGAGCATGTTTCGAGATACCCTCAATTGTCATCCGACCCCCTTTGAGGCATTTGATATTTTTCATGATGGAGATGTGTGCTTGCTCCGTATTTACCAGGTTCTTGATGTGAACCTTGGTGGCAGCACGGTAGTCTATCATGGATGCAAACCTGTTAGCGCCAATGAGTCTAGGGGCTTTGACCTGGCTGGCAATGCGATTCTTCTCTTCATCGGAAAGGCTGCAATAACTTTGAAAGTATTCTTCCGCTTGTTTTTCGGCCTTGGTAAGTCTGGTGTCGCTGCTGAAGCCCCCTTTTCCGTCGTGCAAAGACGTAGTGGAGAGGAAAAAGTCGTTGGCCATCTTGTCATAAAAAAAGACCGCTCCGAGCGCGCCAAAAGCATACTTCATCACGCGAGAGGCCAAGCCCGGCAAGTTGCAGTTTCCGCGTGCTTCCTCTCCGCCACTGGATTTCGAGCGTTGATTGGACCCACGAAGACCAGGAGGGATCTGTCGAGTGGCAAGGCACTTGGTCGGTGGAGTCGTATTCGACTTGGTCGTGCGCGGCCGAACCATCAAGCCCTGTCGTGCGATCTCGGTGCGTGGCGCCGCCCGAAACACCGTTCCGAATTGACTATTTGTGATACGCACTTCCTATCGCCTCCAGTAGGTGAACCCGCTCGCACTGAATTGTCACTTGGCAGTATTAGACCTCGGGTCTTGAAGAGAGATCAGATACCGCGATCAGTTTGCATCCGACATGAGGTCTTACTTCAAGCACTTTCCCCACCTGCGCAATCAGCAGGGCACTCACGGCTTCGGCGGCCGAGGCGAGGTGGCCAGAGGAGATGAGGACGCTGTCATATGGACCGGTGGATCTATCACGAGCAGCCTCAGATCTTCGTGACCGGCAATATCGGGAATCTCGCCCTTGCACTACTTTTCGTCCAATCGGTCGCTGGCGGCCGGCTCTTGCCCGTTGGGGCCGATGGTCGGAGCCGTCGTCGGCGGCGGCGCCCAAAGGCTATCCTGTGTGTGTTTCACCGGGTCCGGTAAAGCCTCAAAGACTCCCCTCGCATAGGCGCCCCCTCAGCTCCGTGCGGGCGGTATTGACCTTGTCGTAGGCGATCACTGCAGCGGCGCGAAGTGGGCTTTTGTCCAACTCTCGAAGGTAGTCCGCCGACCAGTGGTGGATCGTATACGCTTCAAGTTTGTCCATCATCGACCGCCAGCGCCTGATACGCTCCTCTCGCGGCATGTTGACCGCCTGCCAAATTGCCTCCCTGATTTCTTCAGGACGGTTCGGATCCACCAGCAGCGCCTCCTTGTCGTTGAAGTCTTCAGCCGCACCCGCGAACTTCGAGAGCACCAGAACGCCGGGGTCCTTTGGATTTTGCACAGCAACATATTCTTTCGCGACGAGATTCATGCCGTCCCGCAACGGCGTCACGACGCCAACACGCGCAGCGCGGTAAAGACGCGCAAGTGCCGACTGGCTGAACGATTCGTTAATGTAGTGGATCGGGCTCCACTCGTCCGTGCCGTGCTCGGCATTGACTTGGTTGATCCGGCTCTCTACCTCGTTTCTATACCTCTGATACTCTTCAGCGTCGGCACGCGATGGAGGCGCGATCTGCAACAGCGAGATGCTGCGCGGCTCGGCCTTCACCAAAAGCTGATTGAACCCTTCGACCTTTTGGTCGATGCCCTTCGTGTAGTCGAGCCGATCGACGCCGATCGCAAACGTGGTGCCCTCGACGCTTTTCAGAAGGGACGAAACTTTCTCCTGCTCTGCGGGAGACAAGTCTGCAGCCAGGTATTCTGCGAACCGCTTCGGATCGATACCGATTGGGAACTTTTGACATCGCGTCTGGCCCCGCTCCGAGATCACAACGCCATCCTTGCTCTCCAGCGCGAGATGGGAACGCAGACAAGCGAGGAAGTTATTCACGTCTCGGTTCGTCTGAAAACCCAACAGATCGTACTCCAACATCGACTTCATCAGTTCGCGATGATTGGACACGAGCTTGATCATGTCAGGGGCGGGCCATGGCGTATGCAGGAAAAAGCCGGTCGGCCCTTCGATGCCGAGCTTACGCAGATCGGCCGCGAGAGGAAATAAATGATAGTCGTGCACCCAGAATGCGTCCCTATCCTGCAAGCCAAACGCCGCGCGCGCGATAAAGTCGTTCATCTCTCGATAGCTGCGGTACCCCTCTTGCGTGCTCGACATCCGGTCGGACAGGGAGTGCAATGCCGGCCACAACGTCGAGTTCGAATAATCTCGATAGTAGCCGGGATAGTGCTCAACCGGAAGATCGAGCTTGGCCACATGACCTTTGCCAACCTTCTCGAGCGGCAGGGGCTTCTCAGTCCCCTCGCCGCGGATATCCGAGGAGAACATCCAGATGGCCCCGGAACATTCCAAGACTGGCTCGAGGCCGGCTGCAAGTCCGCCGGTCTGGGGTATATTGGGATCGAAGCGAGCGCCGCGGTTCGAAATGACGACCAGCTTCATTATTGGTGGCCGGCCGACCAAATCGAGACGATCGTTAAGGTCGTTCGAGATAACAGGTTGGGAAGGACCTCCGCTGGCTTGTTGCTCTAGCTGCAGTGGGATTTCGCTCAGGCGTTGATCACACGCCCCCTGGCCTATCGCTTCAGGTTGCTGAGCGGCGTGTAATGTAGCATCGGGGCTCAATGTCGCCGCTTTGAGCGCACCATGGACTCGATCCATTTCGTAACTCCGTTGATGATGTTTCAGTTTTGATGCGGTTCGCGGATCTGCCTCCAGTTATTTCTCAGCCCCACTTATTTCTACCTCTTAGGACTAGCAGGTTTAGTTCTCGGGAAGCTGACCACGTGTCGAGCCAAATAGCCGCATCGGCGCTCGCATCCAGGATGATGGCGGCAAGATAGATCCAGCCCTCAGCGGTCGGAATGTAGGTAATGTCGGCGAGCCAGACCCGAGCCGGCGCGGCAGCGGTGAAGTTGCAGGCCATGGCGGCTGTCGGTCGTGCGAACCCGGCGCGGCGGCGCCATGATGGCGCGGATGCCATGCCGGTGCATCAAGCGTTCGATCCGCCCACGGCTGGCGCCGCGGCTTGGGTTCGCAGCACGGCATGGACCCGCGGGCTGCCGTAACGCTACCCGCTGTCCTGATGAACCTGCCTGATCGCGTCAGGAGAGCGGCATTGGCGGTCGCGCGCTCGCTCACCGGGCGCTCTCGCCAAGCGTAGTAGCCCGCCGGCGAGACCTCGAGCACGGCACACATCAGCCGCACCGGATAGGCGTCGCGATGGTCCTCGATGAAACGGAAGCTCATGTCCGGGGTCCGGCAAAGATTGCGATCGACTTCCTAAGAAACAGCCGGATTGGCGTCGCCCGGAATGGCCTGCAACACGAAGCCTACCGATTTCGCCCGGCGCTGTAGGTTGGCGAGGACGCGGCTACGATATTGCTGCTCATATTGGTCGGCACCAGGATCCCTGTAGCTCATGCCGTGCCGGAGTGTGTTGTAGAATAAAACCGCAATCTTGCGAGCGGTCGCCGTCACGGCCTTCGATTTACCCGCACGTGAGGACAGCCGACGATAGAATGCTCCCAGCGCTGTCTCGCTCCGCCACACGGTTGTGGCTGCCAACCGCAACAGCGCAGCTGCGCGACTTGAGGATCTCCGTGTGCGCGCGGACAGCACCTTGCCACCGGAGATCTTGTTGCCGGGTGCGAGGCAGAGCCAGGAAGTGAAGTGTTTGGCGCTCGGCCATGCGCTTAAATCCGTGCCGCACTCGCCGATTAGCTTCAATGCGAGCGACGGACCCAACCCATGGATCTCAGTCAAATCGACGCCGAGCACGCCGTACAGTGCAGTCCTGACATCGAAGGTGGGGGTGTTGACCTGTTTGGTCTTTACGCGTGGCTTGGCTAGCTTTCTGACCGGTCTTGCTCCTTTGGTGTTCAATGCACTGATCAGGACTTCGAGCTTGCGATCACAGTCGAGCATCTTTGCCTGGTAAACGTCGTAGAGTTCCAGTGATTGAGTCAACGCGAAGACATGTTCGTGGCGGTCAGCCGCATAAGCCGTCGCCAGCACGACGCGGTTGCGCACCCCTGTAGCCGCGTCCAGAAAACGCTTGATCTCTTCGGCACTAAGCACGAGCGGAAGCTTGTCGGGCTTCTGGCCACCGATGATCCGCTCGAATGCCTCCGTCTGCCCGAGTGTGACGCCGTAGAAGAAGCGCAGCGCGCAGGCCACCTGATTGATGTGGGACCACGAACGCTTTTGGCCGATGAGGTGCAGTTGGTAGGCACGGACCTGCTCGAAACTCAACCGGTCCGGGGCGTCGCCGAAATGGCGCTAAACTTTGCGATCGCATAGATATAGGATTGCTGAGTCGACGGCGACAGATTGCGGACCGTCATATCCTCGATCATGCGCTGCCGAAGAGGGCTCATCGTAGCCATCTGGGTCTCCTGTCTTGAGAGGGGTGCGAAGACCAACATCCTCTCAGACAGGACACCTCAGTTCACCAGGCTTGCTCCCACTCCCGCGTAGCGGGTTCGTTCAATCCTGGACGACATCGATCGGAATCCGCATTCACAAGCGCTTGGCGCTCATCGAATTCCAGCGGCTCAGGTAATACTGCTCGCAGCCTTGCCGGGTCGGTGCGGGTACGTAATAGTACGCTTGAAGAACCTCATTCAGTCGATCCTTCACGCCACCTCATTCCGCCCTGTGCACACCTCAACCTTGTGGGGATTGGCGGTTATAGTCGTATCTCGGTCGTCAGCAGTCCGTCATACTTCTTCTTCCAGTTGAAGTAGGTCGATTGGCTGATCCCGGACTTGCGGCAGATCTCCGCCACCGCAATCCCGTCACAGCCCTGCTCCAGGATGAACGCCTTCTGGGCGTCCGAAAAACTCGAGGCCTTCGTCGTCCTTCGCTCCTCCCAACCGGGGAATCGATACGAAAACTCTAGCCAAAATGGTCCAGTTTGCCCGCCTCCGATCAAAAGATGGACGGACAGATGAAGCGAGCAAGGTTCACGGGAGAGCAGATTATCACGGTATTGAAGGGGCATGAGGCTGGGACGAAGACAGCCGACCTCTTGCAAGCAGGGTGTTTCCGACGCGACCATCTACATTGGAACGCCAAATTCGGTGGCGTGGACGCTTCCGAAGCGAAGCGGCTGAGGCCTTGGAAGAGGAGAACACGAAGCTGAAGAGGCTTCTGGCCGAGCAGATGCTCGATGCGGCCGCGCTTTGCGAGCTCCTTTCAAAAAAATGGTAGGGCCCGCCGCCAAGCGCGCTGTGGTCGTATCTGCAGGCCGTCATAAGCCCCCCCGATCCGCGAGCCAGCTCGATTGTGGGGGCGGACCGGAGGATAATCCGCTATGGCTCCGGGCTCCATCGGCAACAGTGCCGCCAATGCCCGAGCCCGATGCACGGGCTGCTCGAACCCGTCGGCCAGAGCAGCTAGGCGCGCCTCAAGCTCGGGCGAAAGCTCTCCAATCCCTGGTCCAAGGCATTCTAGGGCGACGATACGATCTTTGGCGTCAAGCCTCTCGGCAAGTGTGATCAGGCGGCCTTGGAATCCGGGCGCTAACCCTGCGACGCGAGCTCCCAGCGCCAATACCGCGGCGCGCTTCCAGCCGCGGCCGTTCAGTCCTTCGACCAGAATGCCGAGGCGCTCCTGAAGGGGTGCCGGAAGCCCCTGAATGTTCGCTCTCCACGCGTAAAGAACCAAGATGCGATCTTGAGGTGAGTCAAGCCGCTCGGCAAGGACGACGAGGCGTCGCTGAAGGGGCCCGGCAAGGCACTGAATGCTCTCTCCAAACCCCTGAAGAGCCGCAAGGCCAGCTTCAGACGGGCCAAGCCGCTCCGCAAGGAGGACGAGACGCTCCTGCAGCGGGAGCGCAAGAGTTTCTTGGTGTGCTCCGAGACTCGCCAAGGCTTCAGCACGATAATGTGGGTCGTCAATTCTTTCGCATAGCTTAATGAGCCGCTCCTGGAGTAGGGGCGTCAGAGCCGCCAGGCCTATTCCTAGGCTGCTCAAGGCCCGGGTGCGATTTATTGGATGATTGAATGTTTCGGCGATGACAACGAGCCGCTGTTGCAGCGCGGTCGCCAACCCTGCCATGCCGTGTCCAAAGCCGGCCAGAGCTAGGATGCGGTGCCTTGGCTCGATCAACTGCTCGGTGAGCTCCACGTGCCGCTGCTGGAGCGCCGGTGCAAGCCGTGCTAGGGCGCTTCCCAGAATTCGGATGGCCCAAGCCACGTCGATGGGCTCGAAGCCGTCCACCATGGCGACAAGGCGCTCCTGCAGCTGAGGCGCTAGCCGGTCTATACACTCTGCAAGGGCCATCAAGGCCTTAGCGCGCTCCGATGAACCGCTTAGTCCCACGACGAGCATGATTAGGCGCGCCTGAAGTGCAGGCGCGAGCTTATCCATGGGCGGCCCGAAGCCGCACAGCGCCTCAGCACGATCGGATGTGTCTAACGCCCCCACGAGGTCGACTAGACGCTCCTGGAGTGCGGGCGCGAGCTTATCAATGCGCCGCCCGAAGCCGCACAGCGCCTTAACACGATCGGACGTGTCTAATTCTTCCACGAGGTCGACCAGACGCTCCTGGAGCGCGGGGGCAAGCTGTCCCGCGCCTGGCCCTAGGATCTCCAAAGCCTTGCCGAGGTCCTCTGGCAGGACGCACTCATCTGCGAACACAACCAGAAGCTCCTGAAGCGCGGGCGTAAGTCGTTCCGCATGTTCTACCAGGCCCTCCATAACCTGTAGCCGCCTCCTATCACCAAGGTCCTTTGCGAGCACAACGAGGCGCTCCTGCAGCGCGGGTGCAAGCTCTCCTATGTACGCACCTAGGGCGTGGAGGAGACAGGCACGATGCGCTGGGTGGACAATCCCCTCGGCCAGGGCGACAAGACGTTCTTGGAGTGCTGGCGCAAGCTCCTTGAGGCACCTTCCGAGGGTTCTCACCGCCAACCCGCGATGCTCGGGGGCGTTTAGCCCTTCGGCGAGCGCCACGAGGTGCTCCTGCTGCGTCAATGTCAGAAAATTGATGTTGATCGCGAGTGATTGGACTACACCATGTATCAATAGCTCGGCAAACCGGCCCGCGATGCCCGGGGCGGGAGTCACTAATCTGTCCCAGACAGCCTGAACCCGAATAGCTATCCGGGTCATCTTGTGACGATCAGAATCGTAGAGCCTGGGGACATCAGTTCGCAGATCGCGACTCGTTTGCGACAGACTCACCAGATCGGTTAGCCTCAGCTGCTCAACTAGAATTTTGAGTAAATCCGGCGGCAAATGGAGCAAATCCGGTGGTGGTGGAATAAAGTCCGGCGGTGCACCAAGGTCACCGATGATGCGAAGGTTGTTGCGAGATAATGGTGCGCTTGATCCCAAAGGTTCAGCGTGCCAGTGCTCCACAACGGCAAGTGATCTATCTACTGCTTCAAGGCTGCCAATTGGCGCCGTGTGCGAGTCGTCCGCGCTCTCAGCTTCGTGGGCGCCAAACCCCAGGATCGGCTCCTTGCCAAGCTCCCTTATAGCTCTCACAATTCACCTTCTATAGACCAGCGAATATTTGGCTTCGATTCAGCTCTAAGAGCGAGGCAGGTCTGGGGCGCTGCACTTATCGAACCCCCGCATTGTGGCTCTGCCATACTTGGTACATAGTGATGCACTGCGTCAAATAGATCTTCGCTCTGAGATCATATCTTAGGATTATGGCTGGCGATTCCAGATGCGTGTTCGCTGTCAGGCCTTGTGAGACTATCGGCAAGCAAAGCGTGATGCGCCACGAAGACGTTAGCGCGCGTTAGGCCTCACCTCGATCAGGATCGGGGCCCGAGTCCCGACAGGCTTGCGGCGAGCCCGCAGGGTGAGCCTTTCCTCGCGATAAAGTCGGTAGATCCGATTGATCCCTAGGCGGCGTGGACTCTAAGGATTCCTTGTAGGAGCAAATCAGATTCAAAGCTGCGTTTCGGGAGGCAGTCTTGGGTGTGATGGATCGGCTGGTGTTGAGCGACGCGGCTTGGGAGCGGATGGCGCCGCTGATCATAGGTCGGCCTGACCAGAAGGGCTCGACTGGGCGCGACAATCGGATGTTCGTGGAAGGTGTGCTGTGGATCGTTCGTACGGGCTCTCCCTGGCGTGATCTTCCGGAGGTGTTTGGGGACTGGAACAGCGTGTTCCGGCGCTTCAGCCGATGGAGTGCCAAAGGCGTCTGGTGGCGGATCTTCGAGGCGACGTCCGACGATCCGGACTTCGAATACCTGATTGTCGATTCCACCATTGTTCGAGCCCATCAGCATGCTGCCGGGGCCAAAAAAGGGGGTCTGAAGATCAGCCGATTGGCCGTTCGCGCGGCGGCCTGAGCACCAAGATACATATGACCGTTCGCGGCTTGGGATGTCCTGTACGGTTCACGATCACCGCAGGCCAGAAGGGCGATGCACGGCAAGCCGCCGAATTGATCGAGGGATTGCCTGCCGAGGTTTTCATGGCCGATACAGCTTATGACGCCGATCACCTGCGCCAAGCCATCGCAGCCAAAGGGGCGCTCGCTGTCATTCCCAACAACCCGTCACGAGCCCTCAAGCATCCGCTCGACAAGCATCTCTATGCCCAGCGCCATCTCATCGAATGCTGCTTCTCAAAGCTCAAGCAATTCCGCCCCGTCGCAACCCGCTTCGAAACAACCGCACGAAACTACCTCGCCGTCGTCACCCTCGCAGCCATCGTCTTATGGATGCGATAAGTGTCCACACCGCCTAGGGCTCCCCGTCGCATTCTGCGTGGCCGATTGCGCGATCTCGCCAACGAGCGGCGACCTTTCGGCTAGCGCCGCCTGTTCCTCCTGCTGCTGGGGGACGATGATCCAACCTTCTTTGCCAAAGGCATTCTGATCGTGGCGCCTGATGAGATGTGGCCGGCCAACTACTGTAGCGATGCTCGCAAACCGACGAGAGTAATTTAGCTAGACAGTCCTTTCGGCAGATGGATTCTCACAAAAACTCCGCTTCGGATATTCCATAGTATTTATGCGAATCGCGAAACTAATTGCAAGCAATCGTTTGCGTATAAACGACTAGCGCTATCAAACGCAGTACGGCGAATCCGGCTCGTCATTCGCCAGGGCGACTCAGCCGCCGTAAAGGCACGCGGAAAGAACAACATTCTCCTTGTCATTTCCCTCGAAGAGGAGCTTCTTGAAATCCAAAAGTTGCTTCCGAGCAAGCGCAACCCTCTCGAGCGACACGACCACCATCGCTTTGAGATTGAGAGTGTCCCTGGTCGGTCGATGCTCATCGTTGCTCAAGAGCAGAGATCACCCACTTCGTTGAACAGAATTTCGGCATGACGGCCTCGGAGTCCGAGGTAAGCCACCTGTACGCGCCCCTTCGATTGACCAGTGGGGATTGGTTCTGACACCTTCGGGTATCGCAACGACCTTACAGACTTCGCGCGCGCGCTCGACTAGTTGCTCCATCTTACCATCGACGGTGAGCGACCGCGCCAACATGAAGGTGCTGAGCTTTCCCGGCAGCTGCACCGCGACCACCGGCAATGCCCCGGAGGTCAGGCGATGGAAAATCGAATAGCGTGTCTCAGGCTGCGTCGCCACTCGCCGCCCCTGCAGGCACACAACCAAAAGCTGCATTGGCCCCGCATTACCCTGCGGCGGTCTGGGCTCATGGTCCATCGCCCGCAGCACATCATGCGTGTCGAAGACGGATGCCGGATGTTGCGCCTGGATCCTCGCTGCGTCCTGCGCCCCATAAACGAGTCCAGCGCGTCGACGGGATCGTCCGCCTCGAATGCGCGATCAGGTTCCAGCTCTTATTGGAAAGATCGCTTTTGATGAGATCGCGCGTGCTGTACAAGATCTCCTGGTCTTGCGCTCAGCTCGTCCCGCCATACGAGCAAATCGATTTTGCTTCCCTCGACATACTGCCGCCTGAACAACGTTTCCAGGACCGCACGGGCGTTCAGCACTTGATAGATCGACAAAGCCGGGCAGCGGCTCGCGAACCGCCCACGAGTCCGCTCGGCCTCGCTTGCGTTGAGATGCGCCTCGATCTTGCGCTCCACGACGGGTTGGATGTCGTTCAGCAGGTTCAGAGCCTGTCTGCGGTGCGAGCGCAGGTGCGGGCTGCGCGCCAGCGGCAGCAGGGCAGCGCAAAGATTGCCCGTGGTTTCGAGGTTATTCTCCGCGGCAAAACCAAGGGCACGATGCAATTCCCTAAGGCGATCCAGCCCTGTTGGTGCGAGCAAACCGAGGTCCTCAAACAGCCCGACCTTCGCCAGCGCCTTGAAAATGATGGCGATGCTCAGAACGTTGGCTTGCTCCAGCCGATCATCGGCATAGTGCAGGTAATGAGCCAGCCGATGTAAGCTATTCTTCAGCAGGGCTGTCTCCGCAACGTCTCCACCGTTCTCGCCGCTTATGACACTGCGCCCCAAGAGCATTGGCGATCCTGGCGAACTCAACCATCGTGAACGAACCAAAGCCTCGGCCCGGTCCGCCGAGGCCGCGCGCGATGTCCACTACCGCCTGGTGGCATGCCGCATCTTCCGGCCATTTGCTGAAACCGTTCACCAGGCCCGCAAGCTGCAGCGGGTCAAAACGGGAGAGCAGCGATGGCGACAGCTGCCTCGCGACAGCCCGCCGCGTCCGGCCATTTGCTGAAGCCGTTCACCAAGTTCGCCAGCTCCTGGGGCTTAAAATTGGAGAGCTGGGAAGGAACCTCCCCGGCGATCGCGACGGCAGCCTCGCGACAGGCCGCCACGTCCGGCCATTTGTTGAAACCGTTCAGCAAGCTCGCCAGCGCCTGCGGGGCAAAACGGGAGAGCTGGGAAGGCACCTCACAGGCGATGGCGACAACAGCCTTGCGACAGGCCGCCGCGTCCGGCCATTTGCTGAAGCCGTTCACTAGGTTCGCCAGCGCCTGCGCGTCAAAACGGGAGAGCTGGGAAGGCACCTCCCCGGCGATGGCGATGGCGGCCTCGCGACAGTCCGCCGCGTCCGGCCATTTGCTGAAACCGTTCACCAGGCTCGCCAGCTCCTGGGGCGCAAAGTTGGTGAGCTGGGAAGGAACCTCCCCGGCGATCGCGACGGCAGCCTCACGACAGCCCGCCGCGTCCGGCCATTTGCTGAAACCGTTCACCAGGCTCGCCAGCGCCTGAGGCGTAAAATTGGAAAGCTGGGAAGGCACCTCCCAGGCGATGCCGACACTAGCCTCGCGACAGCCCGCCCCCTCCGGCCACTTGCTAAAGCCATTCACGAGGCTCGCCAGCGCCTGCGCGTCAAAACGGGAGAGCTGGGAAGGCACCTCACAGGCGATGGCGACAGCTGCCTCGCGACAGCCCGCCGCGTCCGGCCACTTGCTGAAACCGTTCACCAAGTTCGCCAGCTCTTGGGGCTTAAAATTGGGGAGCTGGAGAGGCACCTCAGCGGCGATGGCAGCGGCAGCCTCGCGACAGTCAGCCGCATCAGGCCATTTGCTGAAACCGTTCACCAGATTCGCCAGCTGCTGGGGCTTAAAATTGGAGAGCTGGGAAGGCACCTCACCGGCGATGGCGACGGCAGCCTCGCGACAGTCAGCCGCGTCCGGCCATTTGCTGAAACCGTTCACCAGGTTCGCGAGCGCCTGCGGAGAAAAATCAAAAAGCCGGTCGGTGCGGTCGGCACGGCGACGGACTTCACTGGCGATCGCGATCGCCGCTCGAAGGTTAGCCGCCTGCTCCGGCCACTTGCTAAAGCCGTTCACCAGGTTGATAGCCCCTGCGGGATAGCAGAGAGCCTGCCGCTCCAGCGAATAACCTCACCGGCAATCGCGACCGTGGCCTCGCGACAGACCGTCGCGTCCGGCCACTTGCTGAAGCCATTCACCAGTAAGGACAGCCCTTGGTTAGTCTGCCTTCGAAGTCCGCGGCATTCATCGCAACAAAATTCCGCGATTTGATCGCGCCCCTGCGGCATGCCGACACCTGGGAGTGTCGACCGAATGATGCGGCGAAGAGCGGAAGGGCTCGGTCCTCGATCTCATACATAAGCGCGTTATCGAGCCTCGATACTCGAGCTGCCAAGCCCTTGCAAGCTTCCATGCCTTCCTGACCGCCAGCCTCTCTGCTCACCTCGTTGCATGTCTTGGCGTAGCTCCGTGATTCACCAGAGCGGATATTTTGCTCGAAGCGCGCGACAAATCTGTATTGGAAATCAGCGGCGGCCTTGCGCAGGAACGTTGCCTTCTCTGGAATTTGCAGCCGCTTGGCATAGTTCACCACTGCACCTGAGAATCCACGGACGTCGTGAGCCCGATCAATATCCCTTAGCGCGCTGTTAAGCGCATTCGTAGACCTATACGGGCGCCCTAAGCCTGTACCATGGACGCCCTGCGTGGCGACATCATCGACACGCCGTCTTCCTGATTCAGCCGCCCGGTCGGGCACGGATTGCCCATGCAGGCGGCTCGCCTCTGTGCGCGAGCTTCCGGTTGCTCGATCGCTCCGCCAGGGCTCGCCGTCAGAACGCGACGAACTTTCGGCCCAACGTGGTGCGTGACTATAAGATCTATACGGGATCTCGGCGATTCCACGATGCCCGCACTGCGCAGCCGTATCGTCGAAAGGGACACGAGCAGAATAAGTTTCTAAATCTTGAGGCTCAGGCTCCATTCGGCCCGAGGACAGAACCGCTCGTTTGCCCCTCCTCGCTAGAAACCCTATCTGCGTAAGACTTGACCGCGACTTCAGCGCTGTCGTTTGTAGATTGCCAAATGCGATTCCCGAGTCCGCTGATGCCAGTCATAACGCGCCTTCAATACAAGCACGAATGCTCTGGTCGTGATCCTTGATGCACAATAGCGACCTTGACCGCGCAACTACAGCCATCCGTCGCATTCGAATCTTCTGTGCTCCTTTCCTACGACAACGACAAATAGATGTTCGTTATGAAGCGATACTCTACACCTATTGAGCCCCTCGTTTCGTCCACCAAATGGAACAGTGAAATGGACCCGGCTCTCGGAACCACGTGCTCGGTTGGAAGAGGCCGCTCCGTTTGATAGACGGGAAGCATGAGGAAGGCGAGCCGCAAGATCGACACGGCACTAAAGCAAAGATGGCGGTGGAAGCTGTGCGGGAGCAGCCGACGACGGTGGCTGATCTGACCCAGCGCTATGATGTTCGCCCAAGCTAGATCTATGTCTGAAGAAGCAGCTGCTCGATCAAGCGACCCGGACGTTTGAGGGTGTCGGGTGGGAGAGCGAGGACGAGCGTGAACGCGAGCTCGAGGTGGGCGTACCAACTTTTAGCGGCGGCAATGTCACTTTGCGGCAAACGATGCCGACGCTGCTCCTAGACGTTCGATCGACCGTCAGCTGGTGCTTGCCGCAAGCCATAACTCAGCGATTACAGACAGCAAATGAGGGTGCTCTGCCGCGACATCCGAGACAAATAGTTTGTCGTTCTGAAGGATATTGCGAGCGTATTTCTCCGGCGTCACTTTCAATGTAAGCATCCGGTGAGGCTTTCAATTACCCACATTTAGCCGAGAGGGCTTAGGGAGCGCACCAACTATTGCATCGCAGGAATCGACCGTGATTCCTTGTCTGGCACCGATTCGCATGGGGCGGTGCCAATGGACGAAGAAGCCGACGCATGGTTTGATCGCGAGCTCGCTGGCTGCAACCTTGCCGACGAGCGCCTGAATAAGCCGCTCCGCAAACTGGTAGCGCAGATCGGGAGCGCCATGGGAGAAAGCATTCCGCTGGTGTGCCAGGACTGGGCTAATACCAAGGCCGCGTATCGTTTTTTCTCCAACGACCGGGTCAGTGAGGCGGACATTCTGGCCGGCCACTTTCAATCGACGCGGGAGCGCACGATTGCCACCGACGGGCCTATTCTAGTGCTCCACGATACGACCGAGTTCAGTTATCAAAGAGAGAACTCAGACGCGATCGGGATCACCAAGAGCATAAACAGTGGGCGCGACAAGGCGGGCCGCCTGAGGTCGCACACGGTTTGCGGCATCCTGATGCACTCGAGCCTGGCGGTGACAACCGAAGGGCTGCCGCTTGGACTGACGGCGGTCAAATTCTGGACCCGGAAGAAATTCAAGGGGACTGCCGCGCTTAAGAAGAAGATCAATCCGACGCGCGTTCCCATCGAGAAGAAGGAGAGCATTCGGTGGCTGGACAATGTCCGTCAATCCACAGAGCTGCTGGGCGATTCGGGACGATGCATCCATGTCGGTGATCGCGAGAGCGACATCTATGAGCTGTTCTGCGCGGCCCGGGAGGCTGGAACGCATTTCGTGATTAGGACTTGCGTTGACCGTTTGGCCGGGGATGGAAATCACACGATCGCCGACGAAATGGACGAGGTTTTCGTCAAGGGACTGCATCGCATCAACGTCAGAAACAACAACGGCGATCCCGATGAAGCCGTCCTCGAGATCAGATATCGCAAGCTTCGCGTCCTGCCGCCAATCGGAAAGCAGAAGCGCTATCCCGCGCTGACCTTGACGGTGATCCATGCCGAAGAACGCATGACGCCGAAGAATAGAAAGAAAATCCAGTGGAAGCTGATCACAAATCTGCCTGTTAGCTCCCGCACCGACGCCATTGAGAAGCTCGAATGGTATGCTTTGAGATGGAAGATCGAGGTGTTCCACAAGATCCTTAAATCAGGCTGCAAAGCTGAGCAGTCAAAGCTCAGGACCGCCCAGCGTCTGACCAATCTGATCTCGCTCTTTTGCATCCTGAGTTGGCGGGTCTTTTGGATGACGATGCTCAACCGTTCGGCTCCAGACGCGCCGCCAACCCTCGCGTTGACCGCGACTGAAATCGGCGTGCTCGATCGCCTCGTGAACGAAAGACCAAAAGCAAGACGGAAAACGCTGTCGCACTATCTGATTAAGGTCGCCCGGCTCGGCGGTTATCTCGCCCGCGCCAGCGATCCGCCACCCGGCAATACCGTCATGTGGCGCGGGCTGTCACGTCTCACCGACATAGCGCTAGGCGTCATGGTCGGAGGAGAATTTGTGGGTAATTGAAAGCCGGTGAGGTCGCCGCCGGAGGGATACGGCGATTCCCACTTTTATTAGCATTCGGCGCGAACCCACACCCTGCTGCACCAAACCTGCGAAAGAACGTAAGCGCTTAGCCGGAGCCCTTGGTTCGGGATCGGGATAGCTGTGCGAAGAAGCCTCCGGGTTGGACGGAGGTTTGAGATGGGATTGGACAGCAAAAA
>NZ_JADPJR010000032.1:0-45326 GCF_023073535.1 Bradyrhizobium sp. 179
GTGCCCATAGAGCAGCCAGGCGAGCATCTCGGCCGAGCCATAGCCGCTGTCACCGAGGAGCCGGCTCGGATAGAGATCAAACCGCTCCAGCGAGCGCTCGATCATGCGCTTAGCGGCCAATACCTCCGCCTGCCGGATTGCGGTCGTTGCCTCAACATCGACGATGATCGCGTTCTCGATGTCGATCAGGTAGTTCGTCGAATAGGCGAAAAACGCTTGGCCGCCGTGCGCCCCCGTCCAGCGCGCCGCCGGGTCGGAGGGCGATACGAACTTCGGGGTAACCTCGGTCGCAGCTCCGAAAGCGGCATCATCAAGGACAGCCAGATACTCGTCGATTGCTCGGCCGGCAGCCTCCGGCGGAAGTCCCTTATCGCCTTCGATCCCCTTCTGCCGATTGGCATCGGCCTTGATTAGGCTCGCATCGACTGCAAATCCTTCACCGCCGACCAGTCGTTCCTCGATGCAGCGCCGCAGCACGCTCTCGAACACGCGACGGAAGAGATCGCTCTGCCGGAAGCGGCCATGCCTGTTCTTGGAGAATGTCGAATGATCCGGCACCACCCCATCCAGACCGAGCCGGCAAAACCACCGGTAGGCCAAATTGAGGTGAACCTCATCGCACAGGCGCCGTTCCGATCGGATGCCGAAGCAGTAACCGACCAGGAGCATCCGGATCATCAGTTCAGGATCGATCGAAGGTCGGCCGATGCTACTGTAGAAGGGTGCCAGGTCCTGCCTGATCTCTTGCAGATCGACAAACCTGTCGACCGATCTCAAGAGATGGTCGGCGGGAATATGCTTCTCGAGCGAGAACTCATAGAACAACGCGGTCTGTTCGACTTGCCGATGCCCCATCATGATCTTCAGTCCTGCCAATTAGACAGACTGAATCACTGCTATCCTTGAGTCGCAACTGCCGCCTTTTTCAACAAAATCGGCCAGCAGCAGACGTCGGGAAGACCCGTGTTAGCTGATCACACCTTCTCCCGCCGGATCGCGGTGGGCGGGCGCTTGTACACTTCCGCAAACACGGTGTTGAAACGCCGCAGGCTACGGAATCCTGATCTAAGCGCAACCTCGGTCATCGGAAGCTTCGTCTCATCCAGGAGACGCTTCGCCCGTTGAACACGCCCCGTTCGCGCGACTTGGGCGGGACTTGCGCCTATATATTTCTCAAACAGTCGCGATAGATGGCGCGATCCGATACCGAGACGCCCCGCTAGTGCTTCGACGCTGCCGTCGTCCAGCGCGCCACTGCAAATCAAACGAAGGGCGCGCTCCACAGTGGTCCGCGACCCTTTCCACGCAGGAGAGAACGGTGCGGTTTCGGGGCGGCATCTGAGGCACGGTCGAAATCCGTCCTGCTCCGCCGCAGCTGCCGAAAGATAAAATGTCACGTTCTGCGCCTTGGCGGGTCGCACGGGACACACGGGTCTGCAATAGATCCGCGTTGTTCGGACGCCCGAGAAGAACAGGCCATCGTAGCGACGGTCGCGGTTCACTCGAGCGTGTTCGCATTCGGCCGCATCGAGTGTCTTGATGTCTGTCAAGAACGACGACGGAGTCCGATTCCGGCGAGCCACAGCACGCTCCAATTGCTACCGATCATCAACTTACCAGCATGAATGAGGGAGACAATGGGCGACGAAAAGCATTTCATCGGTTGGTCGGTGGCATGGGCTGCCTTTACCCTGGCGGTGTTCGCCTGGGGCATCGGTTTCTATAGTCCTTCAGTCTTCCTCCAGGCTCTCCACGCCTCGCGCGGATGGTCGATCTCGGAAATCTCAGCCGCCATTACTTTCCACTTCCTGCTGAGTGCGCTCTTAGTGGCGTATCTGCCAGAGATCCACCGCAGCATTGGGATTGCCGAAACGACACTGGGCGGAGCTGTTCTGATGGCCGTCGGGCTGATCGGATGGTCTGGTTCGTGGGAGCCATGGCAACTCTTCTTGGCGGCTATTCCAAGCGCGGGAGGCTGGGCAGCGACTAGTGGTGCAGCTCTGAACGCCATAATTGCCAGATGGTTCGAGCGCGATCGTCCGAAAGCGATGAGCGTGGCATTCAACGGCGCGAGTGTTGGGGGTGTTCTGTTCGTGCCTTTGTGGCTCTTTTTCATTGATCGGTTAGGCGTCCAAACCGCTGCGCAGGCTATCGCCATTGTTGCTGTCGGCGTTATGGGGTGGCTTTCTGTCCGATACTTCAAATTGTCTCCGGCCAGCTTCGGTCTCGGCCCCGATGGCGACGAAGTGCCTACAGCTGTGGTGAAACCGAGGCCGAGACTATCCCGCTCGGAGATAGTTCGGATACCGGGGTTTTTCACGCTTTCAGCGGCGTTTGCCCTTGGATTGTTTGCGCAGATCGGGCTCCTGTCGCATTTGATCGCTCGGCTGACACCCGATGTTGGTGTGACAAGTGCGGGCCTGCTTCTCAGCCTAGCGACGGTATGTGCAGTGATCGGACGGACTCTGACAGGTTGGTGGATCGGAGATCACGACCGGCGGATCGCCGCTGCCATCAATTTCGCTGTTCAGACCATAGGAGTTCTGCTGCTCATCTTCGGCAACGGATGGGCCGTACTGACGCTCGGCTGCATTGTCTTCGGACTGGGGATCGGCAACCTCACATCTCTGCCGCCATTGATCGCGCAGAAGGAGTTCGATCGTGAGGATGTCGTGGCGGTGGTTGCCCTGATCGTTGCAATCAATCAAGCAGTTTTTGCGCTCGCCCCAGCCACTATTGGAGTTTTCCGGGATGCGAGTTCGGGTTATGGGCTGCCGTTCGGGATTGTCGCCTGCAGCGAGCTTTTGGCCGCGATGGTAGTCCTCCTCGGGCGTGCGGCGGCCGTCTCCTCGAGAAAGTCGGCTTAGGGTCAAACTGCGACTTCGAACCTGTTGCTGGGCTGGTCTGGTCTACGCTGGACAGCCGACGCTGCGATGGTTCCCGTGAAGGTCAGCAGCGGGCCATAAGCGGTCATTCGGACCTCGGGGGGGGCAATGCCGTTGTCGCGCGGCAACGTAATGATGAACTCGGTAAAGACGCCAGGCTCGGTCTCGACGTCGATCCGGCCCCCGTGCTGCTTGACGATGATGTCATAGGTCATCGAGAGTCCGAGCCCCGTTCCTTCCCCGGTCGGCTTTGTGGTGAAGAAAGGATTGAACATCTTTTCGCGTACTTCAGGCAGGATGCCGGTGCCGTTGTCGCGAATACGGATTTCGACTGTCTTGCCGAGGTTCCTCGTGGAAGCGCTGAGAACTGGTTCAAAGCTCTCGTCGCCCGTTTCGACCTTGCGCCTAGTCGCGGCATAGAAGCCGTTGGAAATTAGGTTGAGCAGCGCCCGTGTGATCTCCTGCGGATACAGCTCGACCGCTCCAGCGCGCGGGTCCAGGTTCTGCCGCAGCGTGATGGTGAAGCCTGACTTCTCTGCTCGCGCGCCGTGATAGGCGAGATTGACGCTGTCCTCGACGATTGCATTGATATCGGCAGCCCGCTGCTCGCCGCTTCCCTCGCGCGAATGCAGCAGCATGTTCTTGACAATGGAGTCGGCTCGCTTGCCGTGCTGCACGACCTTTTCGAGATTTTCCTTCAGCAGTTTGGTCAGTTCGTCGACCTCCTCCCGCATCGTGTCGGTCAGCGCGGCGTGCTTCAGGAGATCGTTCAGTTCGTCCGTTAGTTCTGCGGACAACGTCGAGAAATTGTTCACGAAGTTGAGCGGGTTCTTGATCTCGTGCGCAATGCCGGCGGTGAGCTGGCCAAGGGAGGCGAGCTTCTCGCTCTGGATTAGGCGGTCCTGCGCCGTGCGCAACTCGTGGAGCGATCGTGAGAGGTCATCGGTTCGCTCGCGCAGTTCCTTGAGCAGCCGCGTGTTCTCGATGGCGATCACCGCTTGTGCCGCAAAATTTTCCAGCAACTCGACCTGCTTGTCGCTGAACTCTTGCACCTCCTTGCGGTAGACGGCAAAGGCGCCGACAAGCTCGCTCTCCTTGAGCATCGGCACAATCAGCACGGTGCGGGCTGCGGCGACCTTGTAGATCAGATCGTCGGGATGCTCGGTGGCAATATCGGCAATGTGAACCAGCGCCTTGGTCTCCACGAGGCGCCCCAGCGAAGGCGCCCCATCAAACGGCGCGATGAAGTGTCGCGGCGTTTCCTGGTCGGGCGCATACGATTGCGGCACGTTTTGCGCGGCCATTCGCGCCACCCGCCGCAACCTGTCGCCTTCGTACAGGAGCAGCGTCCCAAAACTGGCGCGGCAGATGCCCACGGCATTTTTCAGCATGGCCTCGAACACCGGCCCAAGCCCGCCAGGCGAACTGGATATGACTTGCAGCACTTCCGACGTCGCGGTCTGCCGCTCCAGCGCTTCCCTGGTTTCGTTGAACAGCCGCGCGTTCTCGATCGCGATCACCGCCTGATCGGCGAAAGCTTTCAGGAGATCGATCTGGCGCTGCGGGAAGGTGCCTTTGGCAGCCCGCACCAGCGCGATCGCGCCGACCGGGCGGCCTTCCTTCAGCATCGGCACCGCCATGATGCTGCTGATCTTCATGATATCGGGCACGTTGCCCTGGTCGTACTCGGGGTCGGCCCGGACGTCGGGTACCTGCTCGACCTTGCCGCTCAGGATCGCACGGCCCGCACCACTGCCCCGACCGGGGCGCATCGGATAGAAGTGCTGCAAGGCCTCGATAACCTCGCGCGAGTATCCGTACGAATGCATGAAATGGATGAATTCGCCGTCGAAGCGGAAGACGTTGCAGAACGCGGCCTGGCAGAGGCGAGCCGCGCTCTCGGCGATCGCCTCGAACACCGGCTGCACGTCGGCCGGCGAATTTGCGATGACCTTCAATATCTCGGCCGTAGTCGCTTGCTGCTCGCGGGCCTCCTGCAACTCTTTGGTCACATCGGAGATCGGAGAAATGCGGCGCCGATTTTTAATGGGCTTTTTGCGGCCGCCCATAGAGTTCGCCTTGCGGGATTTCGCCGCGCTCCTCTTGCCGCTCGTTTTTGATGGCCGCGCCATATCTTCCCCGGGGCTCAGGAGGCGCATCTTATCGGGTCAGGCCACAATTCTGGAAGGGCGGGTATAGCCAGAATTACCCCTTGCCAAATGGCCGGGCCGATGTCGGCTCCGGGTCAACCGCGACGGACTGGAGGCGACCCCACAGGGCCGCCATGACTGCAAGTCTCTGAAAGCAGACACAATCTGCCAACATCACGCATGCTCGATGACCTCAGAACCCGAGGAGTACGAACATGCCTGACGAAGAGAGCCTCGCCACCCCGTCCTCCGTCGCACACCCTGGAATAAGGGCAAGCTGATCGGAGCCAAGCCTCCGCTGCGGCCAAACCAAGTCTGGTCGATACGAACCCGGCTCCTGATCGAAAGACGGACCCGTGATCTAGCCCTGTTCAACCTTGCGATCGACAGCAAGCTGCGAGGTTGCGACGTCGTCACCTTAAAGGTCGAAGATGTCGCTCCAAATGGCTACGCCGTCGACCGCGCGACCGTCCGACAGAAGAAGACGGGAAGACCAGTCAAGTTCGAGTTGACAGATCAGACTCGTCAGGCCGTTGATGACTTCCTACGCGCAGCCGATAGGAAGTCAGGCGAATACCTGTTTACTGGGCGCCGCGGCCCGAACCGGGCCATGACAACCCGTCAATATGCGCGCCTTCTCGCCGGATGGGTGGCAAGCATTGGGCTCGATCCAAGGGTTTTTGGCACACACTCACTACGCCGGACCAAGGCAACGCTAATTTACAGGCGCACAGGAAACTTGCGAGCCGTGCAGCTCTTGCTCGGCCACACCAAGATCGAAAGCACGGTCCGCTATCTTGGCATCGAGGTTGATGACGCGCTCGCTATTGCCGAACAAGTGGATGTCTGAATCACCTGGGCAGAGCGGACATGCTCTGCCCATCAGTTATCGGCCACCTCGGGCCACGACCGGACTCATGCGTCGCAGCAAGAAAACTCTATTCGATCACCTCGTCGGCGTGAACGAGCAACGCGGGCGGCAGTTGCAGGCCCAACTGCCGTGCAGCTTTTTGGTTCACGACCAACTCAAATTCGGTTGGGGCTTGAACAGGCAGTTCGGCAGGATTGGCACCGCGCAAAATTCGATCAACATAGGATGCTGCGCCTGCGAAAATCTTCTCGATTTTCACCCCGTACGACATTAGGCCGCCGGCCTCGCAGAAGATGCGAAGCGAGTAGATCGCCGGTAGCCTGCACTCTGCAACCAGCGCAGTAAGCTGAACACGCCGCACAGAAGTGATCGCATCTGACAGAAAAATGAGTCCACTATTCGGCTTATCCTTGAGCGAGCGAATAAGACGATCAATGTCGGAGCTATCGCCGCTCGGTGTTTCAATCGAGTCAATCCCTTCTTTGCCCGCGACTTCATCAATTGATTTGCGAAACGCTGAGGAATTGTTGCCCGGTTCAGGGTTATTTACGATCCCTATGTGCTCAACGTTTGGCGCCACTTCCTTAATCAGCGCAACCCATTTGCCGCCGAGGGACGGTTCAAATGGCGTAAAACCAGTCACGTTGCCCCCGGGCCTTGAGAAGCTCTCGACATAACGCATTCCGACTGGATCGCTGACCATCGCGAAGACGGTCGGGATGTTAGAATGTTCGGCATGCAGTGCGGCCATAGAGGTGTTGGTCGCCACGAATAGAAGATCCGGCTGCAAAGCGAGCAGTTCCCGGGCATATGCCTGTGAGAGATTGGTATCGCCGCGAGTTATTCGAGACTCGATCTGGAGATTTTGGCCGAGCATCCACCCCTTCTCTCTGAGGGAGGTTTCGAGAAAGCTACCTTGACCTGGCTCGGAAATGAGAAACCCGACACGACGCGCGCGGCCTTGAGCGCTCGCGCCGTTGACGTTGGCGAGCATCGCAAGACCGAGAATGAACTCCCGCCTCCTCATGCGCCCACCTTAGATTTCAGATGCGCTAATGGTATCGCGCCGCAGAAAAGGTGGATAGGGGTCTGTGTCCGCGTTGGGTCACATGCGGGCGTCGCGGCCATATGCGTCCTTGGTGCGTTTGTACCCTGCAAGCCGACGTCAGGGCGTAGAAGCAGAGAGACAGCTTCGGGCACAGAAGCGGCCTACAGTCGTCCATTGACGATGGAGTTTTGCAATCCTTAACCGTTACTTCAGCGGTGAGATCACGTCCCAAACAACCCGATCCCCGCCATTGAGTATAGAATATGACGTCTAGGGCGAGAGGCAATGCAGTGACTAGGGTGACGCTGAAAACGAGCTACCAAAGACTGTCGTTCGCTGCGGCCTGATGGCCTTCTATTTGCGGCCGAATGTGCAGTGGCGAGTGACTGGCCGAAGATGCCCGACGGTCGCGTGTTGATCGATGTAAGGGCGCGCGCTTGGCGTTGCCAGAAAAGGGAAGCGATGTTCGTACCATTAGGTTTCTGAGCGACAGCAAAGACATGGTCCGGTCTGGTGACCAAGGATCGGAACTGACGCTCGAACGGTTTCTTAAAATTCACTTTAGCGAGCCGCTGCAGCGCTAAAATTGAGACGTTCTATCTCCCGCGCGGAGCCGTCCTTTCAATCAAAGGACGGTTTCGGTCCGCTTGGCATGTCCGGCGGTCGGCTCACCAAAATTTGGGCATACGATGCGATCGGCGCGGGAGAGGTGTTCCAATTCAACAGCACTCTCGACCCGTCGAGCGTGCGCCCGCCGGTGGCGCAGGTTGAAACTGTCGACAGTGTCATTCTTCAAAACAAACCAGGCTATATTTCGCGGCGCTCCGTCATATTGTGCCGTAAAATTCAGGTCCACCGACTCATTTCCGAGGTGGGAATGCTTTTCCTCGAAAAAGTCCACATCGGACGGCTTGAGAGCAAGAACCTCTGCGCGCGTCATCCCGATATAGGAGCCCTTAATCTTTGTCGGCTCCGCAGCTGCAGCCATGCAGTTGGCGCTTGATATCACGATGAGCACTATCATAATCGCGCGCACGCTGACGCAGAGTGTTCATTGATGCGCGGCCGCCGGGCGGCGCTGCTTGACTCTTAGTTCTTGTTTCGTTCTATTGGGCAAAATCCCAGGTCCGAACATGCCCACACTCGAGTACGTCCGCTCGGAAATCGAGCACATGCGCTCGCAGATTAGCCGCCAGCGCAAGGAAATCCTCCAGCTTCAGCGCGCCAATATCTCGACCGCGTGCGCCGAAGCGCTTCTTTTGCGAATGCAGGCCAAAGTGGAAGGGCTCTGCGCCGAGCGAGATCGGCTTACGAGCGAGGAGAGGGGTAAGCAGCCAACCTATGCTTCCGGCAAACCTCTGAAGGGCACTCCAGCTCACCGCAGGGCTTGATCATGAGCAGCGGCAAGCGCGTCTATGATACGGCGCCAGACGCCAGCTCGCCGCC
This sequence comes from Bradyrhizobium sp. 179, assembly GCF_023073535.1. Lineage (NCBI taxonomy): Bacteria > Pseudomonadati > Pseudomonadota > Alphaproteobacteria > Hyphomicrobiales > Nitrobacteraceae > Bradyrhizobium > Bradyrhizobium sp. 179. Next base: position 8,401 of record NZ_JADPJR010000032.1, read on the forward strand.
ACCTGACGAAGCGGTTATAGCAAGTGGTGTACGGACCAAACGCTTCCGGCAGATCACGCCAGGGTGCTCCTGATCGCAAACCCCAGAAGATGCCATTGAGGACAGGACGCTCGTTCACCCAGGGAACGCCGCGCGGCTTGTTTGGCAGCATCGGCTTGATGGCAGCCCATTCATCATCGGCGAGTTCGTAGCGCATGATTCGAGTCCCCACGTTTGGGAGCTTGAATCATGAGCGTCCGGCCAAACACAACGCTGTTGGCTAGCCGGGCTCGGGCGCTTCCGGGGAAAAGCGGACGTCAACCAGCCGACACCCCCGCGCTGAATCGCTCGAAAATGACTCGCAGCCTGACATCGGGACCTATTGGCGGTCTTTCGGACGGCGATGTCGATTTCGGACCAACGAGATGCTATCCATCATCCAAACGAGAATCGACAATCGGCGGCTTGAATGAATGAACCTTTGACCGAGCGCACGGTGGTTATTGGAAACAGTGGCTCTTGTAAGAGTACGTTGGCCAAAGCCGTCGCCGATTTGGCCCATATTCCAGCGATTGATCTCGACCTGCTGCACTGGGAAGAAGGTAGCTATGGCCTGAAGCGCAATGAAGAAGTTTCGCGAAAGATGGTTCTGGATGTTTCTGACCAGCCGCGCTGGATTATCGAAGGCGTCTTCGGATGGCTTGCTGAGACGGCCCTTCCCAAAGCCACCGCTCTCATTTGGCTAGATTTGCCGTGGAGCGTTTGCCGCGCTGGGCTATTGGCCCGCGGCCCGCGGCGAGGAGCGACAAATGATGACGCCGCCGAATTGATGAAGTGGGCGGAGGCTTACTGGACCCGCCAGACACCGTCCTCGTTTGCTGGCCATTCTAAGCTGTTCAACGATTTCTCCCGTACTAAGTTGCGCCTGGAGAACCAAGAACAAGTTGCCGAACTGCTCGAAAACTTGCGACGCCACGACACGACAATGATTAAAGTGTTTAGGGCTTGGCCTGCTAGACCTTACGAGCCGCCAGAGCGGGAAAGAGAGCCGCTAACAGCATTAATCCGATCCCTAGATCTATCGAAACATCCGCGACGTTGAAAACCCAGACGAACCGAAGTTTCGATGCATCGAATAGATCGACGACAGCCCCCAATCGAACACGATCGATGGCGTTACCAAGCGCTCCCGCGCTGATGAAGGCGAACCCAAGAGCGTTCAAGATCGACGTCGATCGGCGCAACGCAAGTCCCAGCAAAATTGCCGCGGCGGTCAGGCCCAGAGCGGCGAGCGCCCAACGTGAGAACTCGCCGTAATCCGGGATCAGTCCAAATGCATTGCTCCGATTGAACAATAGTGTGACGTCGACGGCGCCTGGCAGCTTAATTTTTGTGCCAACGACGCCCAGAGCATGAAGCGCCCACCGCTTTGTGAGCTGATCGAGACACAGCATTACAAATGCAGTCATCACAGCGACGGTGCCCACGGTCAGACGGCTGTTCAAAACCAGCTCCCAGTTTCGCGTACGCACGCATCCCCGAAAGCCTTGTATCAGACGAATGTAAAGAAGCGACACCGACAATGTCGGCTGTTGGCCCATCGCTGCCCAGCGGAATGCTCCGTGCGGCGTCGGCTCTCGGGTGTAGAGCGGAAACTGATTGCAGCGGTCTGGACCGCCGATTTTGACCCATCTGCGACATGGACAGTTTGAAAATTTGAGCGCAAATTGACGTTAGAGCCGTCTCCTCATCGCGGCTGCAATTGCTTTGCGGCTTAGCTTGGAGCGAGAAATGCGACGGCGAGAGTTCATTCGAGGAGTTGCGGCTGTTTCAGCGGCGTGGCCAGTTGCTGCGCGCGCGCAGCAAGCTGCGCAGCCATTGATCGGCTTCCTTAGCACGCGCTCGCCCGAGGAAGCCACGATTCACATGAATGCGTTCCGCCGCGGGCTCGAACAAACGGGCTATATCGAGGGTCGTAACGTCGCCATTGAGTATCGCTGGGCAAAGGGCAATTACAACCAGTTGGGCCTCCTTCTCGCCGATCTAGGCAGCCGACCACTGTCCGTGATTGTTGCCACGGGCGATCCGGCCGCACAGGCGGCCAAGGCTGCGGGCCTCGGTGTACCGCTTGTTTTCGTCGTGGGGCAGGATCCAGTGCGCGCCGGTCTGGTCGCAAGCATGAACCGGCCCGGTATGGCCACTGGGGTAAACTTCTTCACGGGCGATCTGGGCGGCAAACGACTGGAGCTTCTCTGCACGATGGTTCCCTCTGCTCGCGTGCTGGGGCTTCTGCTCAACCCAACCTTCGGGAAGGAAGCGTTCGACGAGTTCCGACGCTCCGTAGTCAGCGCAGCTCAGTCGCTCGGCCGCCAGTCGGTCGTGCAGAGCGCAACAACGGATGCCGAGGTCGAGGCTGGCTTCGCGGCGCTGATCAAAGCTGGCGCCGCTGCGCTGGTGGTGCAGAACGATCCATTCTTCGACTCTCGGCGGAGCCAGATAATTGCTCTCTCGTCTCAACACCGGTTGCCCGGCATCTTCCATATCCGGGAGTTTCCGGCCGACGGCGGGCTGATGAGCTATGGCGCCAGCCTCGCCGACACCTACCGCCAAGTCGGCGTGTATACCGGCAAGATCCTCCGCGGAACGAAATCGGTAGATCTTCCAGTCCTGCGGCCGACAAGGTTCGAACTGGTTATCAACATGCGGACCGCGAAAGCACTCAGCCTTGCGGTACCACAATCCATCCTCATCGAAGCCGATGAAATAATTGAGTGAGATCAGAGAAGTCCGGAATTGGCCCTTCGCAGCCGTCTGGGCGTGGGCTGCCCATTCCCTAGTTGAGGACAGACCGGACCTGTCCAGACATCAGCCAGTTTCCCATTTTCTGATAGCGAAGCTGGTTTCAGCCTATCAAGGTACTCGTGTTAGCCGATAGGATGCTGTTTCTCGACTGTGAGAGAGCCTATGAAGCGGCGAAAAGCGCTTGGTGTTATCGGCGGAGCAGCGGCGTGGCCGCTCACGGTGTTGGCGCAGCAACCCAAGCACGTTCCTCGAATTGGCTTCCTGGTGACAGGCTCGATCGAATCTCCCGAGGCGCGCGCATCGCTCAAAGCTTTCGGTCGAGGTCTACGCGAATACGGCTATATTGATGGTCAAAACGTCCTCGTAGAGGTCCGAGCGGCGGACCTGAAGGTCGAGCAATTTCCGGCTCTGGCGAGTGAACTGGTCCGTCTTAACGTCGATCTCATCGTTGCCTCGAATTCGCTCGCCGCGCGCGCCGCACAGCAAGCGACCACTACTATTCCAATCGTCGTGCCGGTTATGGGCGATCCTGTCGGTGACGGGCTCGTTGCCAGCCTCGCTCGACCGGGAGGGAACATCACAGGCTTAACTTTCCTTGGCCCGCAGCTTGTCCCCAAGCGCCTAGCCCTGCTCAAGGAAGCGCTACCTACGATTTCGCAGGTCGCCGCCCTCTGGCATCCCGGTGCCTATGGCGAGCGCACGATGAATGACATGATGAACGAAGCAGAGGCGGCGGCACTGGCCCTGGGAGTTCACCTTCGACTTGTTGCCGTGCGCGTTCCCGATGATTTAGATCGCGCCTTTTCCAAGGTTGCCGAACAACGGGCGGATGCCCTTCTCATCTTTCCTAGCCCGATGCTTTTCAATCAACGAAAACGCATTGTCGATCTCGCGGCAGAGAATCGGCTGCCATTAATGGCTATGGGCAAAGAGTTTGTACAACTCGGCGGGTTCATGTCCTATGGAGCGGATATTACCGACTTCAACCGGCTCTGTGTCGCCTACGTGGATAAGATACTTAAAGGCGCGAAGCCTGCTGAGTTGCCCGTCGAACAACCGACCAACTTTGCACTTTTTATCAACCTCAAAACCGCAAAGACACTTGGCGTCGAAATTCCTCCCTCGCTGCTGGCCCGCGCCGACGAAGTCATCGAATGAGAGAGATTGCTTCCGAGTTTGGCCCATACCGACGAATACCAGCTTCCGTCCACATGTCAGCTGTGGAGGGTAGACCGGAAGTGACCGGCAGAGGGCAAGACCGATGCGATTGACCCCAAACGGACTTTGCCGCTCCGAGATGGCCCTTGTGGCAATCGTGCGCTCACGGACCTGGCGACGGAATTGTCTCAGCAGGCGTCCCGGGATGACGAGGCGCAGTTGCTTGGCAGGTTCGACGGCGAACAGGGCCCGATCTAGCGGGGGCGTTTCGTCGAGGACATCGCTGTCAGTCTCGAGCGTCGCGTCAGTGGGGATCAGGTAGTTGGTCCCGTCGAGTTCAATTCCGTGGCCGGCATAATAGCCCCCCGCAACTTGCCAAGAAGCAAACTATTCGAGATGCATGCGTACGCCCTTTGCCCCATTGAGCAGGCGTTTTAGGTGGAAGCCGGCGAGAGGATCATCCGCGTGGAGACCTACGAGAGCGGCAAAAGCTGCCATTGCGGCGCTATCGTCCGCTTCCAACTTGGCGAAGGCCTCGGTGTACCGCGCCGCAGCGTCTCCGGCTAAAGTCGCAGCCGGCAGCGGTTCGTAAGCTCGCAGTGGCGCGCTTCGCCCACGCAACACGAGATCCCCAACGGGGCGCCCCTGAAAGTTCTCTGCCGTATTGGCAACCGCCGCGCTGACGCAAATGCGCGTCCCGAGGTGCTTGTTGACGGCTTCCAGCCGAGCTGCCGTGTTGATGGTGTCGCCATAGGCCGTGTAGTCGAAGAAGCGGCTGCCGCCAAAATTGCCGACCAGCGCAGGGCCGGCATGAACCCCGATGCGGGTGGCACCGAAATTCACACCCTTGTCCTTCCAGCGCTTGCGAAAGCCCTCGGCCCAGGCGTCCAGATCGTAAGCGCAGGCGACCGCGCGCGTTGCGAAATCCGGCTGATCGCCGGGTGCATTGAACAGCACCTGGATGGCATCGCCGATGATCTTCGCAACCGTTCCTTCGTGCTTGAACACGATGTCGGTCATCCCGCCGACATACTCGTTCAGCAGCGCGCCAAGCGTCTCAGGCGCCGCACTCTCGACTAGGGTCGTGAAGCCCGTAATATCGGTGAAGATCGTCGCAATGTCCCGCCATTGCACGTCCATGCCATTGCCTTCGCTATTGGCCAGAGCGAGGCGTCTGGCGATCTCCGGAGAGAAATAGCGTGACAGCGAGGCATGGGCGCGCTCGGCCTCCGCCTGGCGCAGTCGCGCCTCGCGCAACATCTCGACATGGCGGAGGGTTTTCTGGATCGTGGTTTCGAGATCGGCGAAGTCGATCGGCTTGGTGAGAAAATCGAAGGCGCCGCGGTTCATCGCTGTGCGGATATTGTTCATGTCGCCATAAGCCGAGACGATGATGGTCGACTTCTTGTCCTCCGCTTCCTGCAGCTTCTGCAGCAAGGACAACCCATCCATACGCGGCATGTTGATATCGGAGACGACCAGGTCGACATGAGGATGCTGCTCGATCGACTCCAGCGCCTCCACGCCATCGTGGGCGAACACGAAGGAGACGAGACCATCGCGGATCTGCCTGCGAAATTTCTGCAGGACGAGGACTTCGAGATCAGGCTCGTCATCAACGACCAGGATAACCGGCGTGGTCATGCCGCGTGCCCGAGCCTGCTATCGATCTCGTGTCGAAGCAAGGCAAAATCAACCGGTTTGGTCAGGAGCCCAATGGCCCCGCGTTCGATCGCCTTCTTGCGCGTCTCGGCGTCGCCGTAAGCCGTGATCATGATCACGGGAACGTCCGGACGCTGGGCGCGCACTTTCGGCAGCATGTCAAGCCCGCTCATGCCTGGCATGTTGATGTCGGACAGGATCAGGATCAGGATCAGCGAGGGATCGCGAACCTCGACAGCGCGCTCAAGCGCTGCCTGCGCCGACGGTGCAAATTCCATTTGGAAGCGGCCGGCACGCAGGTCGCGCCGGAACTGCTGACGAAACAGCGCCTCAACGTCGGGCTCGTCGTCGACCACCAGAATGTAGACGCTCAAGTCCTGCCTCCCTTATTGCCTTGTTCCACCAGCGCTCGTGGCAGCGTAATGACGAATTCGGTAAATGCACCAGGCTCAGTAACTACGTCGATCGTGCCGCCATGCTGTTTGACTACGATGTCGTAAGTCATGGACAGGCCGAGACCGGTTCCCTCGCCTGCCGGCTTGGTGGTGAAGAAGGGATTGAACATCTTTTCTTTCACCTGCGGCGGGATGCCGGTACCATTGTCGCGGATCCGGATCTCGACGCTGTTGCCTAGATTTTTCGTGCCGGCACTCAGCGTCGGCTCGAAGCCCTCGCCCTCGCTCTCCTTGCGCTTGGCGGCCGCGTAGAAGCCGTTCGAGACCAGATTGAGAAAGACGCGAGAGATCTCCTGCGGATAAATATCGACCATGCCCGCGGCTGGATCCAGGTCACGCTTGAGCGTGACATTAAAGCCCGGTTTTTCGGCGCGCGCGCCGTGATAGGCGAGGTTTAGGCTCTCCTCGACAATCGCGTTGATGTCGGCGGCGCGGTGCTCGCCGGAGCCTTCGCGCGAATGCAAGAGCATGTTCTTCACGATCGAGTCGGCACGCCTGCCGTGCTGCACCACCTTTTCGAGGTTCCCCTTGAGAATGTGGGTGAGTTCGTCGACTTCTTCCTTGGTTTTGTTGTCAAGCTCTGCCGATTGCAGAATGCCGTTGAGCTCGTCGATCAATTCTGTCGACAGTGACGAGAAATTATTGACAAAGTTGAGCGGATTCTTGATCTCGTGCGCGATTCCGGCGGTGAGCTGGCCAAGCGAGGCCAGCTTCTCGGTTTGGATCAGGCGGTCCTGCGCAGTGCGCAACTCTTCGAGAGAGTGGGACAACTCCTCCGTTCGTTTGCGCAACTCGGCCAACAGCCGTGCATTCTCGATTGCGATCACCGCCTGGGAGGCGAATTGCTGAAGCAGCGCGATTTGCTTCTTTGAAAATGAACGCTTCTCCTGCCGGAAGATCATGACATTTCCGACGACCCGGGCATCCTTCTTCAACGGCACGGCGAGGAGACAGCGCGCTCCCCCGAGATCGACCAGCGCCCGCCGGTTAGACTCACCTTTTCGATAGGCCTCAGATTCGAGAAGATCGGCAATTTCGACAAACTCATCACCTTCCAACAACTGCGCTGGCGCAGTGCCTGGACCGTATTTTAGGGGCTGCCTCCGCCGATAGGAGTCATAGGCAGCAGGAAGTCCGCGGGTTGCGGCGGTGTGGAACGACTGGCCATCAAATGTATTGAGCACGCCAAAATCGGCCTCACAGAGCTGCATTGCCTTATCGAGCATGGCATCGAACACCGGAACCAGGTCCCCTGGTGAGCTGCTGATCACCCTCAGCACTTCGGCCGTCGCGGTCTGCTGTTCAAGCGTTTCCCGCAACTCAGCGGTTCGTTGCTCGACCTTTTTCTCCAGGCTGGCATACGATTCCTGGAGCCGAGCGCCCATTTCGTTAAATTGATCAGCGAGACCTTCGAGTTCGTCGCCCGTCTTGATTGAGATGCGCTGGGAAAAGTCCCCACCACCAAGCCGCGCCGCTCCGTGGCCGAGCGCTTTGATAGGTCCCACCATGCGTCGAGCCAGAAGGATTCCCGCCAGCACCGCGAAGATCGAGGCGCTGAGCAGTACGAGCGCAAGCCGCTTGAGCGCAGCATAGAGCGAGGCGTAGGCCTCCTCCACTGGCAATTCCACGAACATGGTCCAGCCGAGTGGGCTGATCGGCGCGGACGCAGTTAGCACCTTCTGACCCTGAATATTGGTTGCTTCCTGCAGTGCGTCCGGCATGGTCCCACCGCCGGCTTGCGCGGCTTGCACCTGAGCGAGACGAGACATGTCGGTGTTGCGCAGCACGAGACTGATATCGGGATGGGCGATCAGGCGCCCCTGCGAGCCGACCACATAGGCATGTCCATGCTCGCCAACCTTGATCTGCGAGACCACATCCCAGATCAGCTTCAGGTTCACTTCCGCGATGCTGACGCCGCCGTCCTTGCGCGCACCGGCGAGAGCCAAGGTCATGTAGGGCTCTGACTCCCGCCGGAAATAGACCGGGCCGTAGTAGATCTTATGGGCCATAGCCTCGGCAAATTTCGGATCCTGCGACAGGTCGACTCCGCTGTCGATCACGTTCATCGCGATTCGCGACACGCGCAGCCGTTCCTTGCCTGTCGAATCAACCTGAGCAAGCTCGGTGATGGCCGGCACTTGCCGCAACAGCCGAAGCGCGTCGAAGAGGCGCTGCTCGGCCGAACCCGCCGACCAGGGCAACTGGGTGGTCCAGCCGAGCTGGCTCTCGATCTCCTTGACGAATTGGCCAATCTTGGCAGCCGCCGCCTCAGCCTGCTCATGCTGGATTCGGATCAGGGCGGCCTTGTGCTCGCGGTAATAGAAAATGACCTCAAAAACGCCGTTGGCGAGCAGCGCCATGCCGACGACCGCCACGAACAGCGCAACATATTTGGTGAACAGCCGTGTCCTAATCTTTCGATGACCGCCCACCGCGGGGGTGGCGGAATCCGCCGGAGCGGAGCTGGGCAGCGGTCGGAGCTGCGACGTGTCAGGGTGAAGTGAAATGCTCATTCAAACGAGCCTAACGAGATGGCCGGAGCTTGTCTTCTGTGGCAACATATAAATGGGCGTTTCGGGTCGAAGAGCGCCATTCGCAAGTTCGTCGAACTGCTTCCGGTTTGCCCCTGGTAGACCGAGAGTTCAAAGCCTCCTCCGAAGTTCGCATTCGCGCCAGAAGCGGTCAATCGATCAATTCATCGGCCGCGACAAGAACGGGCTGCGGCACTGCGAGGCCAAACGCCTTGGCCGACTTCGAGTTGATGACGAGTTCGAACCTCGTTGGCCGCAATACCGGAAGGTTGTCGGGTTTCGCTCCGTGCAAAATCTTGCCGGCATACACACCAAGTTGGCGATACGTATCGGAAAGGCTGGCGCCATAGCTCATCAGCCCGCCATCGGCGGGATACTCTCGAATGTGGAAGATGCCGGGCAACTGATGACCCGATGAGAGTGCCAGTATCTGCCTCCGTCGGGAGTCGAAGAACGGATCGTTCTGCACGATGAGAGCAGCAACGCCGGCCTCCGCGAGCAGGCCGAAAGCCGCTTCAATTTCGGCGTGCGTGGTCGCGGCCTGTACGACGAGCTCGCGGCCAAGGGACTGGGCCGCTCTGGCCACTGCCTGCTGATGCTGCTCGACCACTTCAACCCCAAAGCTTGGGTTGACGAGCAAGCCCACGACGCGTGCGCCGGGAACCATCGCGCAGATAAGTTCCAGACGTTTGCCGCCCAAATCCCCTGTGAAGAAGTTTACGTCCGTTGCGGCGCCGGGCCGGTTCATACTGGTGACTAGCCCCGCGCGGACGGGATCCTCGCCGACGAGAAAAACAAGGGGGATCGCCGGGGCCACCGATTTGGCCGCGCGTGCAGCTGGATCCCCCGCTCCCACAATCAACGAAATCGGCTGGTTGGCCAGTTCAGCCGCCAACGACGGCAAGCTGCCATAGTCACCCTGCCCCAGCGATACTCGATGTTGATACTACGGCTTTCAACATAACCCATCTCTTCGAGGCCACGCCTAAAAGCATTCGTGTGTGCTGCCGCTTCATCGGGCGAACGCGTGCTGAGAAAAGCAATGGTCGGGGCCGTCTGTTGGGCTGTTGAAATAGCAGGTAGAACAGCCGCAACACCCAACCCTGCTATGAAGTCGCGCCTCTTCATTAGCGCCTTCTCCTCAGCCCTCCGTCCCTAGCTTACGTCTTAACACCACGTTGCTCAACTTCCGAATTGGGTCAATCTAGTCAGTTTGGCGCTTTGCCAGCCAGTTGCGGTCTGTCCCAAAAACTCCGGACGTGCCGCTGCATCGCACTGAGTGAAGCGATGGGCCAGTTTCGGACTTATGTGCCGTAATATGGCGCTATTCAATCACCGTATCGGCAGACGCCAACAACATCTCCGGTACTTTCAAATTAAGCGCTCTTGCCGTTTTCAGATTGATGCCCAGCCTGTATTTAGTGGGCTGCTCGACCGGAAGATCTGCTGGTTTGGCCCCGCGTAAGATCCGAGCAGCAAAATGAGCAGCATGATGATATTCGGCAAAGATACTCGGGCCATAAGACAACAGTCCACCCGCTTCGGGAAAGGAGTCTGCGAAACTGACTGTCGCCAGTTTGTTCTGTAGCGCGAGCTCAGCTATCTGCTGCCCGGCTATATCAAAAAGAGGGTTGCTCGTCAGGGCGATCGCTTGCACGTTGGCGTTCACCGCCGCGGCAATCGCGCTCGGGAAATCGCTCTGTCCGTGTACTCCTATTACCTGAAGTCTGACCTGCATCTTAGCTGCCGCAGCTTTGGTCGGCTCTACAGAAAGGGAAGCCGTAGGATCGTCAAGGTTGTAGAACACCGCCGCCCGTTCAAGAGTGGGAACGATCTGAATCAGTAACTCCAATCGCTTTGCACTTGCCTCCGCTGTCAAAATACTAATCCCGGTAACATTTCCGCCCGGACTTGCGAGGCTCTCAACTAGTCCCGCCTTGACCAAATCGCCCGTGAGGCAAACGATGGGGATCGTGCTAGTCGCGTTTTTGGCGGCCTTTCCAGCGACCGCTCCCGAGGCGAAGATCACATTTATACCTTGTGAGATGAAATCAGAAACGGTCTTTGACACTGCTTCCGGGGAAGCGGCCCTTGCTGGATTTCCAACCACTATGACCGTATCGCCATCGATAAGGCCAAAGTCGCGCAACCCGCCCTTGAACTCATCTATTGCACGTTGGTTAAGTGAGCCAACAATTCCGACCTTCGGAATGCTCTTAGATTGAGCTAGCGTGGCAGCCGAATAGGCGGCGAAAACACTCAAAAGGGTGAGAACCTGACGCCGCCTCATTCAAACCTCGTTGAACGTGTGACGCGTGCCGTCCGTAGCTAATAAAACTGCACAAGCCGACCGAATACAATGAACCCTTATGTCGCAGTGGGGTCGGGCCCCGGAAGAACTTAGGTTGAGCATAGCGTGTTCCGGACTTGAGCACTTTGCGTGTTATTCGATCACCTCGTCGGCGCGGGCAAGGAGCCGTGGCGGGATCTCAAGGCCGATCTGCTGGGCTGCCTTCGTATTGAGGATGAATTGAAACTTCGTCGGCTGATAAAACGGAATTTCGGCAGGGGTCTGGCCTCGCAATATTCTAGCGATTTGACTTCCCGCGTAACGGAACGCGTCGAGTAGATCGATGCAATAGGCCATAAGCCCGCCCCCCACTACCAAGTCGCGGAATGGATACATCGTTGGAATTCGAGCGCTCGCGGCAAGAGTAGTCAGCGTTTTGACATTCGCATTGTGATCCGCCTCGTCGGATACGAGAAGTGCGTCTACTTGGGCTTTTTGCATCCACGCGAACGCTGCTGAATAGGTCTCCTTGCTGAATGACTTTCCAAGGTCCACATGCTGCAATGCCATTCCTGACTGTTGGGCCGCCTTCCGCAGGGCTGCACCCGTCGGCCTGCTCCAATTTTCATGCGATGACAGATATCCAACTGCCGATACTTTTGGCCGCACTTCGACCAACAACGTCAGCCGTTTTCCATACAGCTCTAAACCGGCATCGACAGTCACGCCTGTCAGATTAGTGTCGGGCCTGGCCAAACTGGGCACGAGCCCCTCGGAGATCGGATCATCTATGGTCGCAATAATCGGAATGGTCGTTGTGGCAGCTTTAAGCCCTGAGACCATCGGATACCCGCTAGTGAATATGGCGTCGGGGTTGGTGTCCACAACAGCTCGCGCGAGATCGGCATAGCGGCCTGTGTGACCTCGCCCTGAGTAGAGATCGACGACTAGGTTTTCTCCATCGACGAAGCCGCGCCGGCTCAGTTCGTCGAGAAGTGACCGGAAGTAAGGTTGAGTTTTGAGTCCCTCAACGGGGCGTGCGGGTGAGACTAGCGCAATTCGTCTTCTTTCTGTCGATCTGACGGTCTGGGCATGCGCTTGCCTAGTCAGGGCCAAGGCGGTGACTGCCGTACCCGTAACGAACTCCCGCCGTCGCATGACTCCCTCCTAAAAGTCCACGCCCGGTACGAGTTGGAGACTACCACGTTGTCGCATCCTCGGTGAGGCTGATTGAAAGTCTTTCCTCACGGAGTGTTGGGCCGGTTTAGGTCACAAGCAGCACTAGAAGCCATCCGACTCTGTGTTCGCTCTGCCGCTGATAGCCGACAAGGTGGTTGGCTAAGGGCGAGGTGGTTGGCGTACTGATAACTCCGCTGGTGCAGGTAAGATGCGGGATGGCGCATATGCGCACGCGGTCGAGATATTGGCGCGCTGAAGCTGGAGGATTTCCTTGCGCTGGCGGCTAATCTGCGAGCGCATGTGCTCGATTTCCGAGCGGACGTACTCGAGTGTGGGCATGTTCGGACCTGGGATTTTGCCCAAAAGAACGAAACAAGAACCAAGAGTCATCAATGAACAATCTGGTTAACTCTGAAATGCTCTGGAGGGGGCACTGCTGAGGCATGCCGGGGGTGGAGCCGGGGGTCGAACCCATCAGCGAGAAAACAAATCAACAATTTCAATCGCGGATGGCGGAGAGAGTGTCCGCCATTTGACATTGAATTTGCTATAGACTTTTAGTTTTTGGTCCTTCTCCACCTACCCCACGTCTTCACCTCCGGACGGCTTCCTTCCGCGCAGTGGCGAGGCTCTTTGCCAACATCCCTTTATCAACCGTCCCGCCATAACTCCCGGCGTGTAGATCAAGCGCCTTCACGAAAACCTCTATGAATGCCTCGATGTCGACCCAAGTCTTTTCCGCCATGTGGACCGGCCAATCATACATTGTACCGCTGCCGTGGTCCGTCGCTTCCAGCAACCGCGTTTTGTCAAAATGATAGTAGGGCGCGGGCTTCACCGCCTCAACGCCGTAGTCGGTCACTGACCACTGGTGATTCTGGAACAAAACCTTTGACGGCGGTTCGTCGTCATCATCGTAAGACATCGAGCATCTCCGGCACTAGCGAAGAGCGGTTTTTAAGGCCTGCCGAATTCGTTTGCAATTTCCATTCGCAGAGGAACCCGACTCCGACGCTTACCGAATTTCGCCACAGACACATGACCAGATGCCGGATGCCCGAAAACTTCCGTTGCGATCACTGCGAAGAAGAATTCATGCCTGAACAACTGGTCGTTCTTGACCCACCGTCTGGCCATGGCGAGCTGATTTGCGCGCGATGCATTGAGATCAAGCTCCGTCGAGCCATCGCGGCTTTACCGCGTGAGAATTGATTTATCACCTCAACGGCGATTTCAATCCCTGTGTCGGAATGCCTGCGCCCTCATTGGCTTTTCGGACCGCATCGAACGTCTCTTGCTCTTTTGGGTCCGCAAGGTCAAACCAAGAGCCGGGCGCATAGGTGGCGATACGCTTGGCAAAGAACGATTGCGGCTCCCAATCGTGCCCCTCGCGCTTCTCGAAAACGATGGCTCCGTCACGGGTGAAGTATCGAGGCCCAGCAATGTCGCAGTTTACCGACAGCTGAACACGCCACAGGTCGCCTTTAGCGGTCTGCTTCTCATCTACCCTCGGCAAGTAATCCACGCCTATCGGATCCCCGATAGTGCAACGGCCGCGTTTGAGAAGGTCCCCTAGCTTGCCACGCCCCGTCGTCACGAAATTGAAGTTGGCGGGGTCGTGCAGAAAGCGAAGGTTGACACCCTTTTCTTCGTCTGTAGCCTCGCTAGCGATCAGCGAGAGCGCGAACGCCTGCCAGCCCAATACCATTGTTTTGGCGTAGGGCGACCCCACCGTGATCGCGCCATCCGAATGCAATTCCCATAAGATCGTATATTCGTCGTCTGGTTTATCGGTGCGATCCCTCGCCCACGATAAAATCACGGACTCGCCCACGTTAGTCTTTTGACCGGCCTCCCATCCTCTCGGAACGAAGTGGGCCACCTTTGACGCCTTGACGATGATTTGTTCGGCGGTCTCGCCGTCTTGCGCTCGCCACTTGTTCTTGACGGTCTCAATAAGGGCTCTGTCGTCCGCATGAACATCGACGCAAGAAAGCACGAGAACCCCCATGCCAGTCAAAATCAATTGCCGCACTGAGGCCACTCCCGCTCCAGCAGACCGCTGGCGCTACGCCGGATCGATTGCATCCCAAAACGTCCCGAAGCCGAAACCGATGACAAGACCCGCCGGATAGAACCAAACGTCATGCGGATCAGGGGCACCGTAACGCAACAACGCCAAAACGCCCGCGCTGGCAAGCACTGCAACAGATGCCGCCATCGCTGATTGCGTCCACTCTTTGGCCTCCTGCACAAAGAAGCCGACAAGCATTCCAATCATAAAGCCGAGCAGCACCGCGCCGACAATCGCAACAGTGTCTCTATTGACCCACTCGAATATTAATGCGCCCAACCCGAGCAGCATTAGACCAACCCCGAAGCAGGCCGCACGCCGTCTTTCCTCTTTGTCCTTTGTGGCTTTGTCCGTCATGTCGCTGTTTATGGCTTGATCTTTAGAGCCGCCCGTCTCCCACTCTTCATAAGAACGTCGGAGTTTCAGCGTGCCATCCCACGAGAGACTCCATGTCGATCAAAATGAGCTTTTCCGATAGTTGGGCTGACTCCATTGCTTCTTCAGTAAAGGTGGATGTTGTGACGACGTAACCACGCAAAGCGTTCTGCTCTTCAATAACTCCCTTGAATTGCTGGATCGTAGGCCGCCCAACCTTATTGTCTGCGGAACTGCGCTTGCATTGAACAATCATCAAACCTTCCGGATGAATAGCAAAGCCATCAACGCCAAAGTCGTTCGACTTCCGCGTCGCCCAGGCCTCGAAGCCCGCAGCGTTGAAGAAACTCATGGTATGGCGTTCGAACTGGAACGGGTCCATGCCAAGTAGGTAAGCCCGCAGCGCGGCGTCCTCTGGCGGAACAGAAAAGCGGGTGGGGTCTATCGGCTGCTCTTTCATCGCGGCCTTCATTTGCGCGCTAGTACGTCGCAAACGCTCATCTTGGACTATGGCATCAATGACTTCAGCAATGTGGGGCCGCGCTTCTGGGTTAGTAACTACCGCTTCGATTATCGACGTAATGCCTGCCGCTCCGAGAAAGATCAGCAGTACAACTGGGACACCAAGAGCACCGCCAAACGCCGCGATACCGGCCGCTTGTCCCCCGACCAACGGAAGAGCAGCGAATGTCGCAGGTAAAGCGATCTTCATCGGCAACGGAAGGTCCGAGTTGCGGTAATTTGAAACAGCCTCCGAAACACTCTTCGCAATCGCGCTGATTGCAATCCGCGAATTGATTAGCGAGTTCAGCTTCTTGAATTTTTCGACCGGGCGCAGATCGCTAGCGACAACAGCCCGTGAATCGCTCAGCCATTGAATGGCAAACACCCGATCTTCCGCCCGCGTCGTATGTTTAATGGCTGACGCAAAGCGTCCAACAAGCCAAATCTTAATGCCTTCTGTAATTGCATCGAACATAGTTGCGTCCTAAGGTCGCGAACCGCCTTATATTTGCACGCGATACTTTAGCCAAGGAAATAGATATGAGAACGGCATTTGTATTGATGTTGCTAATGGTTGCCCCCGGCGCCGCTCACTCGGAAGACGCTCCCGCTCCCAGCCGGATCGACAGCATTACCAAGTCGGCGCGCGACATGATGCCTGCTATGCCCTCGCTCCCGTCCGTTTCACTGCCGTCGATGCCTGACTTATCCCTCCCCGATTTCTCCGACGCGACGGGCAGGATGATGACAGAATTCAATACGTTTACGCAACAAGTTGGGGAGGCGCTGCCGATACTAGAACAGATGGGCTATGAGGTCACTACGTTTAAGGTGACGTGGGCTCTTCCGCCAAAGGCTCGGCTTCGACTGAAGTCTAATGGAAACGCCGACATTCAGAAGGTGAATGCCGTCACGGCTAAGGCGACTAGCGGCGGGGTGCTGGTCTCCGCCCTTATCACAAGCGCCGCGACCGCAAAGCGCATCCAAAGTACGATGCGGCTAGGCACCGCATATCTCGACGTAGACTTCGCGGTCCCGCCCCGCGTGAACATGAAGTTTGTCAGCGCGAAGGCCAGCGAAAAGGACGAAGCAATTCGCGACACGGACGAACTAGAAATCGCCTGCAAGTAATGAGAGCCTAAATGCTGCGTCTTGATGGTGGATTAGTTCGCGCGACTGTTACGGCTGTGGCCCTCGCGCTGTTAACGCCTTTCGCTGGCCTCGCCCTTGCGGGGCGGGTGGAGGATGCTGATGCAGCTTATGCACGCGGCGACTACGCTACAGCGCTTGCGTTCTATCGACCGCTCGCCGAGAGCGGCGCGTACTCCGCGCAATTCGTCCTTGCAGGAATGTACGAAACGGGGCGAGGCGTCCCGCAGAGTGATGTGGAGGCGGCAAGGTGGTATCGTAGGTCGGCAGAGCAAGGTTTTGGCTTCGCGCAATTCAATCTGGCAATGATGTACTCCAAGGGAAAGGGCGTCGTTCGGGATGATGCCGAAAGCGCGAAATGGATGCGGCTTGCTGGCGAGCAAGGTCATGTCTACGCACAGACCGTCCCCGGTGGTCTTTACGCCAGCGGTACGGGCGTGCCTCAAGACTACGTAGAAGCGTACAAGTGGTATAACCTCGCCGCGTCTCGGTCCACGACAGACGCCAACAAACAAAATCAAGACAATGCTACGCAGATGCGGGACCTAGTTGCAGCTAGGATGACTCCCGAACAGATTGCTGAGGCGCAAAGATTGTCGCGAGACTGGAAGCCGCACTGACATATGCGCAGGATGATGCACGGCAAGAGCTAACAAGGCGAGACAAGAATGCGGTTGATGGATTTCACAAAGGCCTTGGTCGCCTGCCTTTTCGTTGTCACCTACCCGGCCCACTCTCAATCCAATCAAGAGCGCTACGCGCTTCAGGAACGTTGCAGCAAACAAGCCGCTGCAACGTTCAAAGCTGAATGGGGAGGCAATACCGTAAATTCTAATGGCGGACAAATACGTGCAAGTTACCAAAACCATTACAACGAACGGCTTAACAAATGCTTCTATCTAGAGATCAGTACGACCTACAAGCGCGGCGCCGAGACCTTCAAAACGCTGCGACTATTCGATATCAATGAAAACAGGGAATACTCCACCTTCGCAGGCCCAGAGACGCAAGGAGACCTCATTTGCTCGATTGACGAGGTGCACTGTTCTTCCGAGCAAGAGTTCTTGCGGCTATTAGATCCCTATATGAAGGATTAAGCCACTAGCTTGGCCGATTGTCGGGAACACCCTTGGACGCTTCGATGAAGGCGCGTCCCAGCTCGGGCTTGAAGTCAATCTCTAACCGCCCGCTTTCCGCTTTGCGGACGGTGACGAGGTGACGACGGCCTTCGTCGAGATCCTCCGGGCAGTTACCTCGTCCGCTCATCGTCTCGCTTGTGACCGCGCCTATCGGCATCGACTCCCCGTCCGACATTGTGGCGCCGGCCTTGGGCGAGTTCCGCAATCTCATTCATCAACGCATGACGTCGGGTTTCGACAGCGGGCATATCGTTGACGAATTGCCGTATCTGTCGCGCTAGCACGCGATCTTCTGCCACTCCAGACCGCTCTAGCTCGGCGGCATAGTCGATATATCGCCGGCGGATAGCGTCCTGGCGTGACTTAATCTGTTCGTTCCAAGGATGTTTGGCGGCCCTGCCGCCCCTCACTTCCGAAAGCACCTCCTTACGGGCGAGCCTATCAACCTCGGGCGTGATCTTTCGCTTGCGCATAGCGAGCACCGCCCCGCGATCGGCCTTTCGAACCCGTCCGCGGGTTCGGCGGGGCGTAGCCTCCGCCGCGATCCCGCGAAGCCGGAGTTCGCCAGCAAATCGTTCCCGCCAGGCCTGAAGATCCGCCTTGCGGGGATTGAGTCGCTTGCCGTCGTGGCTCAGGGACCGGACGGTCAAGTGCACGTGGGGATGCTTGTCGTCGAGGTGCTGCACAAAGATGTAGTCGTACTTATCGCCAAACGTCTCGATGGCAAATGCACGAGCCGAATCCTTGACGGCGACGGCATCGGTACCAGCCGGCATCGACAGAATGATGTTGATCGAAAGCGACGCATCGCGGCGGCGCCTGTTGTCGAGAACAGAATCATCCTCCCATCGTTGCTGCAGATCTTTCAATCCGGCACGACCCGTCATTGTCGCGCCCTGCTCCGTTTCCGCATCGAGCTCACCGTTTCGCGTGATGTATGCAAGGTGCGACTTGAGATGCGCCACGCCCTTGGTGCGGCCGGTGATCTTGACCATCACCTCTGGTGCTCGGCGCACGATGCGTTCGAGCTTTGCCCGCATCGCCGGCGTCAGGCGACCGGGAGCAGCTGGATCGGGGATATCCCACTCGGGCCGCCGTGGACGCCGAATGGGCGTTTCCCAGACATACGAGATCGGCGGAAGCTCGGAGCCCAGAGCATTCGGGCGCGGCGAGGAGCGCCGGCTCATCGCCGTCCGTCCCAATAATCCGCGTTGCCATTCAGCGCATTACGTAATCGCGCCAGCTCTGCTTCAATGGCCAACTTCGCCTCTTGAATGGCGGACAGATCGGGCTCAACCACCCTGCCCTGCAGCACGCTGGTGTTTGCGGCACGCGCGATCTGGTTGATGTTGCCGCCGATCCGGTTGAGCTCGCGAACGATCGCGCGGAGCACCTCGTGCTCGCCTGGGGAATGCTGCACGGGTGACGCCAACCGCGAGCGCACCAGTGCGACGATCCAGCCGGTTCGGGTCATGCCGCGCTGATGTGACACTTCCGCGAGCTGCCGCATCTCGCTCTCGCGAAATCGCACCGTCACTTTCTCCGGTCGTCCAACCGGCAGCGCCAACATACGCGGCGCTGGTGCAGCTAGTGCATCCGCAATGAGACGTCGCAGCAGCGCGGATTTGCCGCCCTGGGTCGCCGCAAGAGCGGAGAACCGCGCCGCGACGTCATCGGAGACGCGAAGCGAGATCAGAGCCATGCACGCCAGTCCCAATTGCGATGTAATACATCGCTGGCGCGAAGCCTATCCTGCACTAGAAAACGCGACTCCTTCCACCCCCTCCATGTTGGTTCAAACCAACGCGCACGGCATTCAGGGCTCGGGAGTTGCTGAAGGCGAGATCCAACGCGGCCGACGGTCGATGCTGAGAGTTCTTCAGACCTGACCTTTCGGAATGACGCAGCCGTCACCCCTAATGCTCGTATCCCACGAGCACCGCGCGTCCAGACTCGCAAAATTGGCACCGAGCATGTGGGCCGCGGCTTTCCAGCAGCCTCCGGCCTCTCTACAGCGCTGTGCGGGGCGCGTTCGGCCTCCGGCTGCTGCGCTAACGCGCCATCCTTCGGATGGGAAATCCGCTCCGCCAGCGCACACCGGTACTCTGTCTTCGCGGATACGAAACCGTCGGACGAGTTCATCTCGGCAAGATCTCCTCGATCGTGAGTGCCGATGCTGGAACTTCTTCGGCGTTGTCCGCTCCATCGACCAAAACCACAGCGTGGCGGGAGCCTTGCGTCGCGAGTCGATCAATAATCAGCTGTCCAACCCTATTCTGATAGCGAACCCTGATCGCCAGCCGTGCTACGGACCTGGATTGTGAAAGGATGCGAGTTTTTGGAGCTTGATCTTCGGTTGTTGCTTCTTGGTCTTTCGGAGCGGCGCGTGGAGGCCCTGCTTCCGGAAGGAGGTTAGGTCTTTCGGATCGGGGTAGCTCGGGACGCGGTTGGTTCCGAGCTTGGGCGCGGTCAACATCGGCGCGCACGTCCCGGGCCAGCTGCCGAGCCTGCGCATCCGTGAAGCTGTCCTGGGTCGCACATAGCCGTTCGATCTCATCGGGATGCGTACGCCAGGCCTGGTAGAGTTCGTAAAGCGCTCGGATCGAGCTGCTCTTAAGTTTCGCCCTGAGGAATTCCGGCATGCTTTGAACCGACGCGTAGCGGGACACCCAGTCTCTTGACTTGCCGAGCTTGCGCGAGATATCCGCTTGGGTATCGCCAGTGTCCAACCGGTCTGCGATGAACCTCGCGATCTCAGGCGCGCGCAAATCATCGCGCTGGATGTTCTCGATCATCTGCGCGTATCGGTCTGGCAAACCGGCGTCTTGAACAAATGCGGGCATTTCACGCAGCCTCGCGCGCCGCGCAGCGCGGTACCGGCGCGCACCCATGACGATGACGTAGCGTCCATCATCATGGGAACGGCGAAGCACGATGGGTTGCAGCACGCCATGTTCGGCAATCGATTGTGAAAGCTCCTCCAGTTCCTCTTCGCTGAAGTTGCGGCGTGGTTGATCGGGGTCTTCGTCAATGCAGTCGATCGCGACCAAGAGCGGCCGCCCGGTTGCCGCGTTGGGGTTTGCAGCAGCGTCGACGAGCTCCTTAAAGCTGAGATCAAGCGTCATTCGTCGTCCCCTGATCGAGCTGTTCGGCGACCTTGGCGAGAACCGCGCGGATTTCCCGACCCGCTTCTTGTGCCGAGCGACGCTTCAAGCTCCACACCGGCACCCTCTCCGCCACGGCTTCGGCATAGCCGTCCCGAGCAACAATTTGGCCTGGGAACACGTACTTTCCGGCTTCGCGCAATAACTGTTCCAAGTGTGTTCGTTGACGAGGCGACTTCGTATTAAAGTTCGACGGTAGCAGGCCGAGGAATCTCGTGTCCTGGCGATCGTATCGTCGTTGAACGCCAATCACGGTCTGCATCAGGCTTTTGACGCCTTTTATCGAGTAATCTTCCAGGTAAATTGGGGCCAGCACGTGCGAGGCGGCAACCAGGCAAGCGACGGTACGAAGGCCAAGCGATGGCGGAGTGTCGATCACGCAGATATCGAACAGTTCGGCGGCATCGGCGAGATTCTGTTGCAGGGTCATGACGGCGGCAGCATTGCCGCGATCGATATCCGTCAAGGAGCTATCGGCCGGCGCGAGCGTGATACCGTCGCTTTCGCCAGCGACAAATCGGGCCGCCGGCTTGAAGAGATCCGCCGCCGAGGTCGAGCCGGTATGCTGCTTGAGCGTGTCGGTTGCGTTGCCTTGCGCATCAACATCGATCATCAGAACCCGGCGGCCAGCTTCCGCCATGAACCAGGCCAGATGTACGGCGAGCGTCGTCTTGCCGACGCCGCCCTTTTGATTATTGATGACGATCGTGTTCACCGGGTTGACCTCGATGAAGCTATCAGCGCCCGTTTCATCCATGTTCCTCCGACACCTACCGGCTCGGTCCTGACTAGACCGGCCTCTTCATCCTCGGTGTTGGTTTGAACCAACACCGGCTGCGGACCAGCGCGTGCCGCAGACTCCTGAAAAGCAGACCCAAAATCCCCTGCCAGAAGAGTCAGGTGGGCCGACGGCAAAACGGGAAAGTGCCGAGGGCGAATGTTGCGGGGCCATATTCGCCCTCTGCGCTCCGGCCGTGTTGGTTTAAACCAACATGGCCGGAGGGCACGGAGGAGTGTTGGAGTGACCGCGTGGTCATCTTTGCGCCACAGTGCCAGGGTGGTGCCCCGGGCGGAGAACATGATTTAGAATGGACGCATCGACGCTCACGAGAGATCGTGCGAAAGATCTCGGATAAGATTAGGCCTTTCTCATCTCGGAATCGGCTCGATGCGATCTCTTCGATCCCGACTGCTGGCTCTCTGGATCATGCTGGTCGTCTCAGGGGCGGCTACCGGATATCTTCTGTTCGAATCCTTCCGGCAGACGTCGAATGCGCGGGTGGCGCGCTCGGAAGAACTGGTGGCGCGCGCCTGTCGCGATGTCGCCGACCGTTACCAATTTTTCGTGTCCGGCTGGGGCGGCGGGCCCATCGATGGCCGCTTGAGGCGGGATCTCATCACTGTAGTCCAAACCGCGCTTTCAGGGACCACCGGTGTTGAGGGCGGGATTTGGCAGGCCGATTCGGGATCGCTGGCCTACGCGTTCCCGTCTTATGAAGGTACGGGGCCAAAGACGGACCTTCCGGCAGCCGAAGAGAGCACCATTCGCGAGGTCAATGCGGAAGCCTTGCGCTCAGGGCGTCCCGCCGTCATTCGCCAGGCCGGACGCTCGCAGGTTCTGATCGTGCAGGCCTGTCCGTTACGCGGGCCGCTGCCCGGCGCAACGGCCTGGACCATGACCCGAACCTTTACCGCAGAGGGACCGGCTTACAACCAGTTGCTGGCCGGCCTTGCCGTGCTCGCTTTGACGATCTTTGGCTCGGCGGCGTGGCTCGCACGCGTGCTCGTGTCCTGGTCGCGCAAGATTGCGCTGATCGAGGGAGCTCTCGGCAAGGGCACCAGCGGTGCAACTGATCTTCCGACTATGCCCCGAACGGGCGAACAGGAACTCGACCGCCTGGTGGATGCATTGAACCTCACCGGCGAACGCCTTGCGCGGGAGCGCCAGCGGGCGACCGCCGCCGAGCGGCTCGCCGCCGTCGGGCGACTGTCCGCCGGCCTTGCCCACGAAATCCGCAATCCGATCGCAGCGATGCGCCTGAAGGCGGAGAATGCGCTGGCCACGAACGAGGACGCGCGGAAGACGAAGGCACTGGAAGCTATCCTGCAGCAGGTTGGCCGGCTGGATGCGCTCCTGCGGGATCTCCTCGCAATGACCCAGGGCGGCGAACCTAAGCTCGCGGACGTCGAACTCACGCCCTTCCTTAAAAACACCATCGAAAACCACCGAGAGGTGGCAAGTGCGAAGGGGCTATCCTTGAGGGTGGGGGATCATCAGCAATATCCTTCGTTGCCACGTTTTGATCGCTCTCAGATGCAACGGGCCCTGGACAATTTGATCCTCAACGCCGTTCAGAATACGCCCGCCGGCGGATGTGTTACTGTCGAGGCGCTTCATCAGGGAGAACACTTGCTGTTGCGCGTGAGCGATACCGGTCCTGGCGTCGGCGAAGATGTTCGCGACCGCCTGTTCGAGCCTTTCGTAACGGCGAGGCCCGACGGAACGGGACTCGGCCTCGCAATCGTGCGCGAAATCGCGCGGGCTCATCGCGGAAATGCGCGCCTTGCGGCCAGCCCATGCGGAGCCAGCTTTGAAATCGAGGTGCCATGGCGACCGTCCTGATCGTCGATGACGACGCGGCTTTGCGCGAGAGCTTGGCCGAGACCTTGACCGATCTCGGCCACACACCCCGTCTGGCGTCCTCGGGTCGAGACGGCCTGGCTGCGCTGTCGGACGAGATCGATGCTGTGCTGCTTGATCTGCGCATGCCCGGCGGACTCGATGGTATCGACGTTCTCCGCCGTATTCGCTCACAGCAAGACGCGCCGGCGGTCGTAGTGCTGACCGCGTTTGCGAGCGCAGAAAACACGATCGAAGCCATGCGGCTGGGCGCTTTTGATCATCTGACCAAGCCGATCGGACGGGCCGAGCTGAAGGCTCTGCTCGATCGGCTGCCGCAGCGAACTCCAACGCGAGCGGCCGCCAGGCAAAGCCGGGCTGATGCGCTGATCGGATTGAGTGACGGCATGCGGCGAGTTCAGAAGACCATCGGTCTTGCCGCCGACGGCGATTCCACGGTGTTGATCCTCGGCGAAACGGGTACGGGCAAAGAGCTGGTCGCGCGCGCCTTGCACGTCCACAGCCGCCGCAAGGATCATTCATTCATCGCAGTGAACTGCGCCGCTATTCCTGCCGACCTGCTCGAAAGCGAGCTGTTCGGTCATGTGAAGGGATCGTTCACGGGGGCATCCAGCGACCGCACGGGCGCCTTCCGCGAAGCAGAGAACGGCACCTTGTTCCTCGACGAAATCGGCGACATGCCGCTGGCAATGCAGGCCAAGATCCTGCGCGCGCTGCAGGAGCGGATCGTCACGCCGGTCGGCGGCAAGCCGGTGAAAGTCTCCGCCCGAGTGGTGGCGGCCACGCACCGCGATCTGACGAATCTCGTCACAAGCGGCCAATTCCGCGAGGATCTCTATTTTCGTCTCAATGTCGTGCCGATCGCGATTCCGCCCTTGCGCGTGCGGCCATCCGACATCGTGCCGCTCGCTGAACACTTCTTGACACTTGCCGCCTCAGCCGGAGGCTCGGACAAGCAACTGACGCCGGCGGCGATCGAAAAACTCTCTCAATACAATTGGCCCGGCAACGTTCGCGAACTTCGCAATGTCATCGAACGTGCCTGCGTGCTGACAAGAAGCGACTTCATCGACGCAGGCGATCTCGATATCGGTGGGCGGCCAGGAGCGCTCACCGGGTGCGTCTTCCCTACTCGACGCTGACTTGCCTTCCGCCGTGGCGAAGCTCGAAGAGACGATGATCCGGAACGCGCTGGAGGCAAGTGGCGGCAACAGGACGGAAGCCGCGCGCCGTCTCAACATCAATCGCCAGCTGCTTTACACCAAGATGCAGCGCTACGGGCTCGCGGACGGCGAGCTGTCAGGAAGGCCGACGCCCTCCGTCGGAAAAGACGACAACTAACGCCCCAGCGCTCAAGAGAACTCCTTCGAAATCAACGACATCGGCCCTGGCACGCCGGTTGCTGTGCCTTTCGCTGTCGGCGACATCGTCGCCAATTTCGAAGGAGTATTCCGATGAAGATCCCATGGACGCTTGCGCTCGTAGGCGCGCTTCTCACCACGACGGCAATCATCACCAGCCCCACCGCCCGAGCGCAGACCGCGGGCGCGGTGTGGGACTCCTCGCAGCTTCCGGAAACGCGCGGCACGGTCAAGCAATACACGCTCACCCCGCGCGGTGATGTCGACGGTTTGATCCTGACCGACGGCACCGAGGTGAAGCTTCCGCCGCATCTCACAGGGCAGATCGTGTTTGCGATCCGGCCGGGCGACGCGGTCTCGATCCGAGGACTGCGTGCACGCGCCATTCCACTGATCGATGCGTCATTCATCACCAATGTCGCGACCGGCAAGAGCGTAGTCGACAACGGTCCTCCGGATCGGGCCGGCGATGAGCAATCCTACAGCGGCAGGATCGCCACGACCTTGCACGGTAAGCGCGGGGAGGTGAACGGCGCGCTGCTCGAGGACGGCACCGTGCTTCGCCTTCCGCCGCCGGAAGCCGAGCGCCTGGAGTCCTGGCTGCGTCCGGGACAAGCGGTCTCGGTCCGCGGTGAGGCGCTCGATTCCGCGCTCGGCAGGGTGATCGACGTGCGCGCGCTCGGAACCTCGCCTGAACAGATGACCGAGCTCACTGGACCTCGTCCGCCGCGCGGACCCAAGGGAGGTCCTGACAGGCTCGGCCCTCCGCCGCCATCGCCACCGGCGCCGGGTTTCGGGCCGCCACCCCCGCCGCGGGGCTGAAGGCGAAGATCTCGTTCAACAGAAGCAAACAGGAGAACAGCATGCACTGGATTGACCCCGAAAGCCTGCCGGAAGTCGCAGGTACGCTCGAACGCTTTGTCGTCAATGCTCATGGTGAGGTCGACGGCTTCGTGATGGTGGATCAGGCCGAGGTGCCGATCCTCATTCACACGCCGCCGCACATGGAACATGAGCTGACGCACCACGTGAAGGCGACCGACAAGGTCGCCGTACGAGGTGTACGGCCGCGCGGCACTCAACTGATTGCGGCAGTGGCGGTCTTGGCAGCAAACGGCCGCCACATCGTCGACCCCGGTCCGGAGCACGACCGGAAACACCCCAAGCCGGACCATCGCAAGATGGATGTAAATGGCACTGTGCGACTCTCGCTGTTCGGCCCCAAGGGCGAGCTGCGCGGGGCGCTTCTTGCAGATGGCACGATCCTGCGCATCGGCCCCAAGCAAGCCGGAGAGGTCGCCGAATTGCTTGCTCCGGGCGCAAAGGTCGCAGCGAGCGGCGACGGCATCGAAACCAAACACGGGCCCGTCGTCGAGGTGAAAGCGATCGGCATCGAGCCTGGCGATCTTCGGCCCGTCCAAAAGCCGAAGCCCAAGCACGATCATCCGAAGCCAAAGCACCAACATGAGGCGCGCGCCTGACAGTTGCGAACTCCCGCGAAAAGGAGGCGGCATCAAGCCGAGGTTTGCCATGACGGAAGATGCTAACTTGAAGCAACGCGCCAACCGTGCGCTTGATGCCGCCAATTTCTTCCTCGCCGACGTCCGTGATGGGCTCGGCCCCTATCTCGCGATCTATCTGTTGACCGAGCAGAAATGGAATGAAGCCCAAATCGGCCTCGTGATGTCGATCGCAGGCTTTGCGGGCATCCTCGCCCAGACGCCGGCAGGCGCCCTGATTGACCGAACGAGAGCCAAGCGGCTTGTGATGGTCGCTGCCGCCCTGCTCGTTACGCTAGCTTCGCTATTGCTGCCGGTATTCCCGAGCTTCTGGCCAGTTGCCGTGTCGCAAGGCATTGCGCATGCCGCAGGCGTGGTCTTCGCTCCGGCGATCGCGGGTGTATCGCTGGGCGTGGTCGGTCCACGCAAGTTCACCAGGCGAATCGGCCGCAACGAGACCTTCAATCACGCCGGCAATGCTACGGCTGCGGTGATTGCAGGCCTTGCGGCCTACATGTTTGGTCCGACGGTCGTGTTCTTCTTGTTGGCCGCCATCTCGATAGCAAGCATCGCGAGCGTATTGGCGATACCGGAGAGCGCCGTTCACCACGACGTCGCGCGCGGACTGCCCGAGGCCAGGCTTGGGGCCGGGCAGGATCAAAACAGGCCTTCTGGGCTGAGCATCCTCCTTACCTGCCGCCCGCTCCTGATTTTCGCGGGATGCGTGACACTTTTCCACTTGTCGAACGCGGCGATGCTGCCGCTGGTGGGACAGAAGCTCGCTCTCCAGGACAGGAATCTCGGCACCAGTCTGATGTCGGCCTGCATCATCGCGGCCCAGGTCGTGATGGTACCGATGGCCATGCTGGTCGGCGCGAAAGCCGACGAGTGGGACACAAACGATTCTTTCTTGCCGCGCTGCTCATTCTCCCGATCCGTGGCGCGCTTTACACCCTCTCCGACAGCCCTGGTTGGCTGGTCGGGGTGCAGTTGCTCGACGGCGTCGGGGCCGGGATTTTCGGAGCGATTTTTCCGGTCATCATCGCCGATCTCATGCGCAACACCGGGCGCTTCAACGTAGCGCAGGGGACGATCATCACCGCGCAGAGCATCGGCGCCGCGCTGTCAACCACGCTTGCGGGACTGGTCACCGTCCACGCCAGTTACAGCGCAGCTTTTCTCACATTGGGCGCTGTCGCGGGCGTCGGAGCTGCCGTTTGCTTCGTGGCGCTGCCGGAAACGTGCAGCGATCTCGGCAGGAGCAGGCGTAATTGCACGCCGGTCGCGCAGCCGATCCCCGGCGTCGTTCCAGAATAGTCTCATCGAGGTGTCATTTGCTGACTGCAAGCATCATTGTCTTTGCTACCGCAGGCGTCATCATCAGGCCCTTCCGCCTGCCAGAAGCGACCTGGGCGCTCGCTGGCGCTGCGGCGCTGGTGCTGTTCGGGATCCTGCCCTTCGGCGACGCGATCAACGGCATGCGCAAGGGCATCGACGTCTACTTGTTCCTGATCGGCATGATGGTGATCGCCGAGCTCGCGCGGCAGGAAGGCCTGTTCGATTTCCTGGCGGCGCTCGCAGTCGAACATGCGCGAGGTTCGCCGCAGCGGTTGTTTATTCTGATCTATCTCGTCGGCATCCTCATCACCGCTTTTCTGTCCAACGATGCCACCGCTATCGTGCTGACTCCGGCCGTCTATGCCGCCACCCGCGCGGCCGGCGCAAAACCGTTGCCCTATCTGCTCGTTTGCGCCTTCATCGCTAACGCCGCAAGTTTCGTGCTGCCGATCTCCAATCCGGCCAATCTCGTGGTGTTCGGCGCGCACATGCCGCATCTTGCGGAATGGTTGCGCCAGTTCGCGTTGCCGTCGCTAGCATCGATCGTCGTCACCTACGTCGTGCTGCGCCTGACCCAGCATCGCGCGTTGAGCGCCGAACGCATCGAATGCCGCGCACCTCATCCAAAGCTCAGCCGCGGCGGTTGGCTGACAGCCTATGGCATTGTGGCTATCGGCATCGTGCTGATTGGCGCTTCGGCGCTTCACATGCAATTGGGGTTGCCAACCTTCATCTGCGGTGCAGTCACGGCCGCCGCCGTACTGGTGCTGAGCCGCCAGTCGCCGCGGCCGTTAATCAAGGGAATATCCTGGAGCGTACTGCCGCTGGTCGCGGGCTTGTTCGTCATGGTGGAGGCCCTCATACGCAGCGGCGCGATCGCGCAACTGAGCGACACCCTTCACGCAGCAGTGGCGCAGTCCGTCCCAAGGACAGCATGGGCGGCGGGCCTCATCACCGCCGTCGCCGACAACATCGCCAACAATCTGCCGGTCGGGTTGATCGCGGGATCGGTGGTCGGGAGCGATCATCTTCCGCCGCAGGTGTTTGGCACCATGCTGATCGGTGTCGATCTTGGGCCGAACCTGTCCGTTACGGGCTCGCTCGCCACTATTCTCTGGCTCGTGGCGCTGCGCCGGGAAAAAATCGACGTCAGTGCTTGGCAGTTCCTCTGGCTCGGCCTACTCGTAATGCCACCTGCGTTGTTGGCGGCAATCTCGTTTGCGGTCCTATGATCGCAACTCGTGACGACCGGAAGGCGGTACGAAGTTTGGAACGAGTAAGGCGGCGCGGCTAATAAGAACGCCTTAGTTCAGTTCTGGGTGAAGCAGTGGTTCTTCCGAGTCTCCCCTCTTGTGTTTCGCCGACACGGAATCCCATTCCAAGCCGGTGCAAGGCGTGCCACCGCATCGGTCCAAGGCGCTGATACTGCGAGGCGCAGACTTCCATCGCCTTAGGCACGTCGCTTTTCATGCAGCCGCGAATTGATCTGCGACATCAGGATCGGCCAAAGGGAAAACTCCCCGACCTCCGCTTTCCGCGTCAGCCGCCCATGCTCGTTGCTGGGCGGTTCTGCGACACGGTCGCGAGAGGATCGTCACGTGAAGCGCGGAGACCGCTTGCGGGCTCCGGGAGCGTCGCAGCGCGGCGCGAGTAGAGCCGTCCCCGGAGGGGCTCGCCCGAGCGTCCACTGCTGCAAGAGTTGCCTACGGGACACGAATGCTTCTATGCGACGGCTATTTGCATCGATGAGAATACATTCTACCTATCGCGAGCGAGAGTCGTGTCGCCAGCTCGAGCTCGTCCACGGCCGGCCGTTGCGATAAAGACAGCCGCAATTACAAACCAAGTATTGCGACGCGCGCGTCCCGACAGCCGGGGATTAAGGCTCTGCATGTGATGCCGGCTCTATCTGTTCCACGCCCTTGATGTCGGACCGAGCAAAATCGAAACAAGACGGAGCTCGTCCGATGACCACTGCCGATGAGATCGCCGGAAAGATTGCAGCCGAGAACGACCTGACGAAGGCTCAGGCGAAAACGATCGTCGATAGCGTGTTCAAGGCGATCGCGGATGCGGCCGTAAGCGGAGCCGAGACGAGCCTTCCTGGGTTCGGCAAATTCAAGGTCAAGGATAGCCCCGCGCGTGAGGGTCGCAATCCGTCGACCGGCGCAACGATTGCGATCACAGCTTCCAGGAAGCTGACTTTTGCGCCTGCCAAAGCCATCAAGGATGTCCTCAACGGAGCAGCGGACCTAGCGACGCTGGATCATAAGACGCAAGACGAGGGGGCTTATGCCCCCTCCTCGGCCGCAAGCGCTTCGTTGCGTTGGCGGATGAGTTCAGCCAGTTCGAATTCGAGCGCCTTGCGCTCCGCCGGCGTGAATACGCATCCGCGCAGCTCCGCGCGTAATTCTTCAATGGTGTCGATGGTCATGATCGTATCTCCGATCGAAGGGAAGCAGGCCCCGCCTTGCGGCGGAGCCCACTGGCTGAGCTTCAGTCCCGGTTCGGCCGGGACCAGATCAGTTGGAGCCCTTCCGCACCTTCGACCTCGGTCAGGGTGGCGAAGATCGGAGCGGGGAAGCTCGGATCGTCCAGCTTGACGGAGAGATAGTCGCGCTCGGTCTCCTTCGCGGTCTTCTGCCAGGCAGCGCCCAACTCGACGTTGCCGGAGTAGATGCGGAAGTGCGGTCCCTTGTCGGAAGGGTTCTCGACGCGGATCAGCTTGGCCTTGACGTTGAGGTTGAGCGTCTTGATCGCGCCGGAGAAGCCGTTGCCCGTGGAGGTAAAGGTGCCGATGGTAGCCATTGTCTCATTCCCTTTGTTTTCTCGGGCCGCGCCTATCGCGACCTCGATGGCGGTCGTGAGACCGGAGGCGACCGACCTGCACCCAAAGGGCCGAAATGAAATGGAGGGCGGCCGGCAGCGACTTTCTTGGACCGCGAGGAATGGTGCGCAGCGCCAGGGGAAGAAAGTCGAGGACGGACGTTGCAGGGACAAGATCGAGAGCCCGCAAAGCGGGATCGGCCTTCGGTCAGACCAGCCTTTATCGAGGACGCAGATGGGTGCGCCCGCCGCGAAAACACATGGAATAAAGACAGGCGCTAGTCGGCTCGGTCATTCGCATCTCAAGGCAACGCGCGTCGCAGCGGAATGTAGTTCACCTTAAGCAGGCCACCTAAGCACCGCGTCGTCACCTACGATGGAGATCGTCGCTGTCATCAATGACGGCGCCTCCTGTCGAAGTCGCCGTCGCAAGATCGACAACCAGGCATGCCGTGTCCTCGCCATGTGGATGCAACCTCGCCTCCCCATCCATGCGACCAACCGCGCTGCGAGGCGTCAGACAGATGCTAGCGTCGCTGGACATGCCGCCACCGAGTCCGAGCGGTTCCGCCGGCGCGCGCGATGGAACGAAGCTGGGCGTTCGGATTGCAACAGCATTTGGAGAGGGTTGTGAGCACCATTGGCCTCTACAGCAATCCGGCTGCCGGGCTCGATTTCGACTCGAACGTTATTTGGCCGGCGGCCGCAGCGGGCTTTCCGCCCACTTCCGGGCGGCGGGATCGCGCAGCGGATCGTCCTCGCAGACCAGGCAGACGGAGCGCGGCCGACTGGGCGCGACGTCGTCGGGCACGGCTTCCGGCTCAGGTAGAGCGGAGTCATGGTTTTTCCCTGCTAGGACCAGCTTAGTTCCCGGTGCGCCGCGAGCACAAGTAGATCGCCGAAATTGTCCGCATGCATCAGACCGCTTGACGCGGAGCGCGTCTCACACTGAAATCCGGTTTTCAGTGGTGTTGCGGGGGGTGGCGTCGTGGAAGAATTTTACAGGGGCTTTGCGCAGCGGGCGCGCAATCTGGCCGAGAACGCAGACCCGTTCACCAGGCGGCGGCTACTCGACCTAGCCCAGCGATACGACCTCAAGAGCAAACCAGGATCCGGAGGCGGTCGGACTCTTCCGCCGCCGCGCGCGATGCCACCGACGGCGCTGTTTTCCGGGTCCGGCGAAGCTTAAGACGTCGTCCGAGCGCGGGCCGGTCGTCAGTTTTCGGTGTCTTCATCAAGCGGGACGAGTGTTCACGACTCGGTCCACGGGCCATCTCGGCCCGCTTTTCGCATTCTTTGCTACGAGATAGCCGTGCCGCTCGACAGCGTCGAGATGCGTGGTCGACAACTGCAAATCGGCGGCACCGAGCTGGTGCAATGCTTGCCCGCCAACCGGCTCTCGAAAATCGAGCTGTCATTGAGACGTAGCTCACACGGCTCCGCGGCCCGGTCCTCTATGGTCTCGTCTCGCGTTCTTCGGAGGAGACAGATGATAGCCACCTTGGCGAGGGCGCTTTCGCGCGTCAGACGTCCGGCAACCGACGTTGAGGAACTGAAGACCATCGCGATCTTCTGCGGTGCCGGTCTGCTGTTCACCCTTGTGGCGGCTATGGCCTTCGGCCTTGCTCTTGGCCCGGAGCCGTTCTGAAGAAATACAGCCGCGACCGTTGTTGCAGCCAACTCGCGCGCTCGACGCAGAACTGAACCGCGCAGGCGCATACGCGGCGCGCGGAGTCATCGCCTGCGCCGCGCGATCTCGTCAGCGACCATGCCTTGCGCCCGCACCAACCGATCATGCAGGGTCTCGAACATATCGAGGATGTCATCATTCGGTTCATTCTTGCCCTGTTCGATGGCTTCGGCGACGAGTTCATCGAGGGGCATCTCCTTCAATTGGCCCCTCTCCAGAAGCTCTTCAAACAGGCCATCGCTGGTCGGCTGCGGTTGGATGCAACCGTCAGAGTTGCACCAGACGGTAAACGTCTGCTGCCCCAGAACGGCGTTCTCGACCATCTCCGCATCCAACGGGACCAGCGTCCCCCAAGCCTCGCCCGCCTCGTCGGCGAAACCTGCCACGTACATCCCTTGCTCCACGGCGTCTTCATCGCGAAGCTGGAAGAACGGCGTGAGCATGATTGGAGGACATTTTGCCATGACGATCTCTCCGAACGGCTTTGCACCGACACAGTGCAGCAGCCGTGCCAGCGCGCACCTTCGATCACACGAAAAAGGCAAGGTCTGGGAGCGGCACCTCATTGCCTCACGCCCGCTGCTTGTCTCGCCGCCGGGAATTGATCTGCGCCATCAGGATCGGGCCAAGCGAAAATTCGCCGACCTCGGCTTTTCGCGTCAAACCGCGCAGATAGCCGCCGGCGGAATTGATCGCGGCGCCACGTTGCAGGATGCACGCGACGACGATGGCTGCGGGGACCTCGCCCATGACCGCTTGCGCCTCCTCCCAGGCGCTCGGACTGATCCCCAACATCGATCGTACAACGGCCGCTGTGGCCAGGAGATCGCGCCAGTTCGAAATCCCACCCTTCGCATAATCGACGATGTCCGGGCACGCACTCAGGACCATTCCTAACGGATAAGCTCCCTCCCCGACTCGCGATGGCTGAGGTTTGGGCTCAGCTCCCGCCGCCCTGCCTTCTCGAAGGACAGGTTCAAGTTCAATAAGGGCGTCTGGATTTGAATTCTGTATGTGGCGCTCAGAGTGGGACTCATTGGCGCTCGGATTCTTGGATTTGATATGCGATTCCAGCAGATTGAGCACGTCGTCTGCAAGTTGCGAAAGCTCTTCGGCGATCGGCTCGAGCTGCTGGCGCGTGGCAGTACGCGGAATCTGATCGACGATCGCACGGAAGGCGGTATGCACGACCTGCCAATCGGCAGGCCCCTGCCCTCCCCTCCGCGTCGGGACGGCTTCCTCGATGCCTGTTGCAATCATCTTCGCGATGTCGCGCCGGCACAGCGTGATCCGCTCGCGCACGAGCTTGAGGGCGCGGGCCTCGGCTTCGATATCAGCCGCCAGGCGCTCAAACTCCTCCGAACGCACGACGAGCGGCGACAGATCGAAGCCGAAGGCGAGCTCGATTTCGCCAGCACCATCCTTCCGCGCATACCGCTTCCCATTTGGACTGTCGCGCCGAACGATCAGTCCCGCGTCGACCAACACAGCGAGGTGACGCCGCAGCGTCGATGCCGGCATGCCATGCGCCCGCCGGCTGAGCTGATGGTTCGACGGGAAGACAATCAGATCATCCTCTCCTGTGAGCGCGGTCTCAGGATGGAAGGTCAGGAGCGCATTTAACACCGACAGCGAGCGCTCGGAGACGCCAAGGCGCGGCCGTGCCGTACAGATGGCGTGGAAGATCTTCCACTTGTGCACGATCTTTTCGGGAGGGCGTTCGGTTGCGACCATCTGGCTTGCCACGTGGGCAAGCGTCAACGATCGCCGCCCAAAGGGCGTCGTTGGAGAATGTGACTGCATGTCTTTGCCTCAGATGGGCAAAGGAAACCTGCTCGCCGAAACGACGATGAAATCGCGTAGAAACTCTTGACTGCGATTCGCGAAAGTGATTCTCTGTCAGTCGCCAAACTTGAAGAGAAGGGCTTCCGGAACTCCGTTTCGGGGGCCTTTTTCTTTTGCCTTGTCTGCTCCTGGTTCGTGTTTACGGGACGAGGCCGTCAGGCCTCGGTAGTTTCCTGACCACTGCTCGTCTTGGAAAAGGCGTCGAACAGCGCCGGGAGTTGATCGACAAGAAATGCCGCAAATGTCGCCGAGACATTCTTGTCGAGGATAAGCTTCAATTCGCGCTCGGCGTGACGCACGTGCGCAATCTTGTCTCCGGATGCGGAAAAGACCGGCTTCTCTTCGGAAGCCTTCGATGTGCCCGCGGAAGATGGACGGCTTGCCGCTGTGAATGCTGCAAGAAACCGGGCGTCGGTTTCTCGCTCTGCAAATTTCGATTCAGCAATCGCCGCTCTGACACGTTTGAGCGCCGCGGCATCCTTGATCAATTCAGCGAATGACTGCCAGCGGCCGCGGCCAACTTTCGGAGCCTTCCCGATTGCTTGAACAACTTCGGCCGGAACCGATCGAGCGACAGCAAGGAGTTTCGAGGCCTCCGCCCGATCGACCGACAACGCATCTTGCACGATTGCTCGGCTATGCCCGGCATCTTCGATATGCATCGCGAAGGTGGCGCGCTCAATGAAACTCAGGTCTTCGCGTGGAGCGTTCTCGAGTCCTTGCGCCACGACAAGCGCTTCATCTGAAAGAGCTCGCAGGATCGCTTTGACGGAAATGCCTAGTTCGCGCGTAGCGCGGACGCGTCGATGACCATACGCACTCTGGTAGCGCCCTTTTGCTTCAGGATGCTCCCGAACGAGAATGGGCACCTCTTGGCCACGCTGTGCGATCGACTGCTTAAGTGCCTCGAACGAGCTATCAGCTTGGTCGCGAAAGCGGTCGGCCAACGGAGACGGATCGATAAGCGAGGGGTCGATTTCAAGGATCATGGCCCCGGATGCGATTCTTTCGCGAAGCTCCTCGTTCTCTTTCTCGACTTCGGAAAAAGAGTCTTTCAACGAGCGGACCGAGCCTGACGAGACCCGCGGCAGGGCACCTGGCATGTTGTCAGCTGACAACGCAGTTGATTGCGGGGCCGTGAAAAGGCTCTTGATAGTGTCAGTGCGTTTGCTCATCGACCCCACACCTTCTTAAGAAGTTGCGCGATTTCGGCATTGACCGCGTCGACCGATTCCAACGCCCGGTCGTAGGCGCCGCGCCCTACGGCGCCGCGCTCCAGCTCATAGAGTGATTGCTTAGTGAGACCGGCGTTGGCGATCGCAGTCGATTTCCACACAGTGGCCTGGAGCACATCCGATCCAAAAAGAGTCCGGAGAAGCGCCACGATTTGCGCTTCGGGCACGTCATTAGGATCATGACGCGTGATGACATACCGGATGAAATCGTGATCGAGTCGCCCGCCAGCCTCCTCGATGACGGACATGAGGTCCGAGGTCATGAGGAGAAATTGGCTCATGGATGCGACATCGACCATCTGAGGATGGATGGTCACCAGCATCGCGGTTGCCGCGTTTAGCGCGCCCATGGTCAAGTAACCGAGTTGGGGTGGGCAGTCGATGACGACAACGTCATAGTCGTCGGCGACCTGGTCGATGGCGCTGGCGACGCGGCGAAAGAACAGGTCGTGTCCGCGTTCACGCCGCTCGATCATTGCGCGAGGCGTATGGTGCTCGAACTCCATCAGTTCGAGATTGCCCGGAACGAGACCTATCCCGTCAAAATAGGTCGGCCGGACAATCTCGCGCATTGGCCGCCGGTGTTCGTCATATCGGATGGCGCCGTAGAGCGTCTCGTTCGCCGCGATGTCAAACTCGGGCTGGTACCCGAACATTGCGGAAAGCGAAGCTTGCGGATCCATGTCGATCGCGAGGACCCGAAAGCCGGCAAGCGCGAGGTATTGGGAAAGATACAATGCCGTCGTTGTCTTGGCGGAACCGCCCTTGAAGTTCGCGACCGTGATAATTTGAAGCTTGTCGCCCGGGCGGCGGCGCGGGAGAAATTCCAGGGCTTCTCGGGGCCGAGCCGTGGCTAGATACGCGCGCAACTCGTGAATCTGAGCCAGAGTATATGATCGGCGCCCCCCAAGTCCGGTCGCTGGGGTTGGTCCAAGTCCGTCCAGCGAGAGCTGTCGAAGATACCCGTCGGAGACGCGGGCAATTCGCGCCACCTCCCCTGAGGTGAACGAGCGGAGAGACTTACTGGCTGAAGGCGGAAAAAGCGTTGTAGCCAGCGAGCGAAGCTGGCCGGAAAGGATGCCGGCATGCCGGGTGATCCGCGCAGACGCAGTCTCGCTCATGGTAAGCGAATCTTCCGCTAAGCTTGGCATTTGCTTTCTCAAGACGGCTTCTGCGCGTCAGACGCCTGATCTCCGTCTTGAGAGATGGCCACGATTCTATGATTTGAGCAAGAATTAAAGGGTTAACGAGTTGTTAACGCCTAATGGCGTGTCCAACGGTGGGTAGCGACTTTTGTGCACCGACTTGCTGTTGTCAGCGACAACAGCGACTTCCAACGAGTGGGTTGGACATCTCCTATAACGTGAGCCTGATGGCCTTCCACGCGTCCTCGTTCAGTTTTCATCTTTGTAGCTCGCCACCTGGGGCAACGGGTCGCCGCGGCGCGCAACCGTCCATTAATTTCCTCCGATGTGCGGCAAACTCCCTCGCTTCCAGGCCGGCCAGCGCGCCACCGCTTGTCGAAAGATTGATCGACTGCGGCACTAACTCTCTTCCACCGCCTCCCAGCGATCGTTAGTCTGGAGAATCGCGCCGATGGTAGCGTCGACTCACTCGGGCCGTTGGTCTGACGCTGCGACCGACGGCCCCCAGAAGCACCCTCCCCGCCTCGCCTGCGACACCGGCCGTAGGCGCCCGAGTTGGATGGCGAGGCAGCGTATAATCGGCGATGTCGGCTCGCTGGGGTTCCGCCACACGCCGGAGCGTCGCGGCGGTTGATCGAGGCCGCCGCGTCACCTCGCTGCACCGCCGGGCCTGTCGTAGGCGACGCGGCTACAGGTCCGGGCCTCGGTGCGGTGCCGGCACGGCGAAAGAGCAAGGCGACGTGCAGTCGGGCCGGTCGGCCAGCATTTGCTGCAGGTTGATCTCGCGCCGGGCCGGATTTGACCAACCTTGCTTCACGAACTTTTTGGGCCAGACCTTACTGACGGTCGAACGCCTCGGTCCGTCCATTAGGGCTCTGGACA